>PKYZ01000683.1 GCA_003132865.1 Bryobacterales bacterium | reverse complement strand
TCGGGCGCAGCACGTATTTCGAAGTGAAGGCGGGGCGGGGAGGCAAGCAGGCCCGGCGCCGCGCGGAAGAATACCTGCGCACTCTGCAGACAACGCCAAAACCGGACTGAATCGGGACTTTTTCCGGACTCTCGGCCCAGCCCTGGCGCCCCGCCCGCCGCGCCAGCAGCCGCAGGACGCGATGCGGCCGAGGAGCCGCGCGCCGCGCTTGCGTGCGGGTCGCCGAGATGGGCGCGGTCTTCGTCCTTGCCATCGTCGGGCGGCGCCAGTACCGCGTACAGCTCGCCGGGTTCAATCGGCCGCCAGGGGCGCGGCTATTCCTCGCGCGACGACTCCGCGCCCTGGCCGGCCCGCCCATCCGAAGCATTTCTCAGCAGGCCCGCCATTATCGTCGGCCGACGCAGCGCGCGACCGCGCGGCGCAGCGCTGCCGGCGTGGGTTGGCGGGCGCCCTGGCGCACCGCCGGATCGGCGCGCCAGCGAGGGTCATCGGAGCAAAACACAATCCTGGTCAGGTTCTATCAAGCAGTTCGCGAAGGTCCTTGCTCGGTTTGAAGAAGGGAATTCTCTTCGGCGGCACTTCGACCTTGGCTCCGGTTTTTGGATTGCGCCCGATGCGCGCACGTCGTTGGCGCGTGTGGAAGCTTCCGAATCCGCGTATTTCAACCTTGTCACCGGATCGCAGGGCACGGACGATACTGTCAAATATGGCGCAAACGACGACGTCGGATTCCTTCCTGGGCATCTCAATGGCTTGATGAACCTGTTCGGTCAGATCGGCTCTGATCAATTGGCGCACACCTCGTTGGATCACGAAAAAGAGTATCACAGTGTTCCTTGCGAGCCGGGCGGCCCGGCGGACCACCGCACCGAGATGAGCACGTAGGGCCGGCCTTTCGGCCTTGGCGTCGCCGGCCGACGCCAGCACGGCGTGCGGCTCGCCGGGTTTGATCGGTCGCTGGGCGCGCGGGCATTTTTCGCGCTGCCGCGCCCGCCCCGCCGAGAGCCGCGCGGCGGTGATCACGACGACGCGGGCCATGCCTCAATTCTCGCGCGGCTCTCTTCCCGCCTAACGCCGCGCGATGGCAGACCCAACGCGCGCTTTGGCCGCGCCGGACGTTAACCGACGCCACCCGCGCAGGCCCACTGGCATCTTTCGCCTTTCTTGCCGGGCCAAAATCTTTGGCGTTTCGTCGCACGCTTGGCCGAAAGCTGCCGATAAGACGGGAGGTACAGCGGCATTCCGCTGTGCCTCCAAGGAGCAGACCCAAAATGGAACCTCCCGTGATCGCCACGGCCTCTGCAGGCATCTTCATATTCTCGTTAATCAGGAATTGGCTCATCCGCCGGGCCGGCAGGAAAGATAAACGCAGGGCCTAGCACTATCATCGGACGATGAGGCTCGCAGTCGCGCCGCGTTCGTGGCGAGCCGCCGGGCCCGGCGCCCGCGCCGCCCGCCGCGACAACAGCCGCCGGACGCGATGCGGCCGAGAAGCGGCGCCGAGGCACGTCATGCGACGCTGGAAGCAAGGCCCGGCGACGCACGGAAGAATACTTCCGCAGTCTACAGATAACGCAAGAACCGGACTGAATCGGGACTCTTTCGGGACTGTTGCCAGCCCGCCCCCCGCTCGAATCGCCGGCCGGCAGCCGCCGGAGGCGATGCGGCCGACGAGCAGCGGCGAGCCTTGCAGCGAGCGGCGCTGGCCGCCGTCGCCGGCCGACGCCAGCACGGCGCGCATCTCGTCGGCCTTGCCGCACGCCTATCTTCGCCGTTTTCACGGCTGCCAAAAACTGTCGCATTCCGGCCGGATTCGAATCGGACGCCCGGCGAGCGGCAATTCCGCGAATCGGTGCCGTCAGCGTGGTGCGGCACGTCTCGGGTCCGAGCTGCGGTGCCGGGTAAACGGTGCCATCGACCGCATCTGGAGCCGTGGTTGTCAGGTGAGCGATGTCAGACGTTCCGGCGGATGATTGCGAACCACGCCCTCGGCCCGCCCTCGCTGAATGAGACGTCTTGTAGGTCAGCGCGTACATCCGCTCGCACTGCCCGGATCTCTTCAACCGCCCACGCGCCATCAAACGCTGCCCGAATCTCCCGCTGCGAGACGCGCCTCGGACCCTGCGTGCCAGGCTCCTCGTCACTGAAGCATAACAGCAAGAGCCGTCCGCCAGGCGCAGTGACGTGGGTAAGCCCGGCGACGTAGCGAGCCCGGTCCTCGTCGGAGAAAACGTGGAACAGACCGCTGTCGATCACAGTGGTGAATCGCTCGTCCCAATCGCCGAGTTTCATTGCGTCTTTCACCGCGAATTCCGCGGTCAAGCCACGCTCGGTCGCCTTGCGCCGGGCCATGCGGATCGCTTCGTCGATGAAATCGATGCCGATGACATGGTGTCCCCGGGCCGCCAAGAAGAGCGCGTTCTCGCCCGTGCCGCAGCCAGCGTCAAGGACCGGGCTAGTGACCAGATCGGCAGATTCGGCAATCGCCCCTTGTGGCTTTCCGATGTCCCAGGGCGCTTTGCCCGCATAGGCGGACTCAAACGTGCTGCGATCTGGAAGGTTGCTCATGCGGGACTCTAATCCGTCCTCTCGCATTTTACCGGATGCCTAAGGCACCAGTTGCCGTGGCTAACGATACCTTTCGAGGTGGGTGCGGCCGCACCGCCAAATCGCCGCGCCAGCAGCCGCCGGACGCGATGCGGCGGAGGAGCGGCGGCGAGACGCGCGCGCTGCGCTCCTGGCGCATCCTGACACCAGCGGCCAATTCCCGGCGCGCGGCCACTTCACCGGGATTCCGACGCGCAGCCTGCACGCCCGTGGCGCCGGTCGCGCCGGACGACAACTTCCGGATGACTGGGTTGGATGGCATAACGCGCTTCGCGCATCCCGATGCCGGCGGCCAGCTCCGGCGCCAGCCGCCCGTTGCCCGTCGCCGCGACCGCCGGCGTGCGGATGGCCGACGTGCGGATGATGTCGCAAGTGCTATACCGACAGGTCCGGCGTATTCGCGTGCCGTGCGGCGACCGTCGCCTCCGTCGTGAATGCGCCCGAACGGCGCGCATCGGTGAGCGCCGCCAGCGCGGACCGGCGTACCCTTGGTGGTCGTGATGTCTGGGGGGTTCGGGAGCGTTTGTGCCTGCCGGCGGCCAACCGGAGCCAGCAGCCCGTTGTCCGTGCGAAGGGGATATATCAACAGGAATGGGGCGGCACGGCCGCGCTTTCCCAAGCGCCATCTGGAAGCCATTCTCCGCGTGGCCGACGATCCGCCAACCGCCCGCCAACACCGCTGGGTGGCTGCTCGTTGGGGATTGCGGCTTCGCAAATCTTGTAGCTTTAGGAATCGCGCCCGGCGGCGACGCGAATGACAAGGTTTTGGCTGAGAAGATCCGCGACGCCATTAAGCCAGAACTGGACGTCCGGGGACAAGTTGATCCATACCTCGTTTCCATGGAATGCCATGTACACCCCCTCGCTGGTACGCCCAAAGGGAGGAAACCAGACGCCAAAATTAAAATACTGGTCGAAGATCTTGGCTCGAATCGCCGTCCGTAGTGTCCGAGCGGGCAAAGTAGCCCACTACCGAACAACCCAACACCAGCCAAAACAAATCAAAGAACCCAATCTTCCGTCCAACAATCTTCCGTCCAACAAAAGCCCGGCTTGCGACAACCAGACGGCTCAAGCTACACTACCCTCCAGGCACACAATTTCGCCACCCGAGCCGAAACGCCAGGCCCGCAAAAACAATAATGTCACGACGAGCCAAAACCGGCACCTGCACGTACTGCCACCAACACAGACCACTCACCAGAGATCACATCCCCCCACGCAGCCTCTTCCCCAAGATTCCACCCGACAAACTCATCACTGTCCCGGCCTGCAAACCGTGCAACGAAGGCTTTCAAAAAGACGACGATTACTTCTGGCTCAACATCAGCCTCCGCGAACCACACCACGGCGATCACGAGCACGCCACGGACGCGGCACAACGAGCACTCCAACACCTCAACCGACCAGCAGCCACGGGAGCGCGACAAGCACTCCTGGACAACACCGAACGCACCCCGGTCTACACGACCATGGGCCTCTACGCCGGCACCAGACTCGCGTACAACACCGACCTCGACCGGCTCAGCAAGACAGCCAACCGCATCATCACCGGCCTCTACTACCACACCACCAAAAAAAGACTCCAGCCGCCATACACCGCCAAGAGCAGAGCACTCGACGGGTTCACCACCGACGACAACCACGACCTACAGACACTCCTGAGCATCGTAAATCCTCAACCAATCACGACCATCGGCGACATCTTCGCCTACCAATACCACCTCCTCACGGAAGACCTACAAGCCAGCATCTGGCTCCTCACCTTCTACCAAACCACCACCTTCATCGGAACAACCCTCAAACAACAAGACCACACCTGGTAAACTTCGATAATGGCCGGTTGAAAGAGCCGTGGTTTCTCGGAACGTAGTTTGGGGCTTCTCGTGCGCTAGATGCTCACCCTGGGGTATAGTCATTACAGTCGGAGGTTGTCGAAGATGCCTGACGAAGCTGAGATCGTGGCGGGAGCAGCAAAAGGCACCGCGGAAGGGCTCATTAAGCCGTTCAGCGATCTCTTAGCGAAACTCCTCGGACCCGCTGCCGAGGAAGTAGGATTAACGCTAAAAGATTCCGTTCAGGTATGGCGAAAAAGGCGTCGGATCCGGCTGTTTCAAAGGCTCGAAGCGTTCATCCACGACGCCGGTTTTGATCCGATTGCCGTCAGCCCCAAGATTCTTCTAGCCTCCCTCGATTGGGCGTCCGTCGAAGACGATGATTGTCTTCAGGATCGCTGGGCTGCGCTACTTGCTAATGCGGCCGATCCGCGGCAACGTCAAGACAAGCTAATTATTCACGTTTCGGTCCTAAAAGAGCTATCCGCTGGCGAAGTGCGATTTCTGGATACTCTGTATGACTATGTCATCGAAAGACTTTCGAGGGGAATCCGGCCGGGGGCGGCGCACGGCCTTGGATGGGAAGTGGAAATGGATTTTATTTTGAAGCAGTCACATCAGGAGGAGTACTTCGATATCTCTTTCATTGACAACCTTGAGCGCCTCAACCTCATCAGACGCAGTACCGAACAAAATATACGTATGAATACTGAAGCCATAAAAGTGCCTGGGGCAATTGAGGAGACATCGTTCTATTTCACTGAACTAGCTTTTGGATTGGTAGAGGCCTGTCGACCGCCCATCGAAGAGATCTGATCATCAAAAGGGCTTCCCGAGTTTCCCCCCAGCATCGTCGCGCGCACGCCGCGAGGTGGACTTCGCTAACGATATGGCCGGATAACAACGTCGCGAAACGCCGCGCCGTTCTAAGGCTCGTCGGCAAAGGGTGAGCGCACAATCACTTTTCAGTTAACCACGGAACCGTCTGCTCCGGGTCGCGCCCGAGTTGGAGCTGCACGGTTCTAACGTAATCTCTAGCAGCCTCAAGCAAGCCGCGGGGTGATGGTGGCGTACGCGCCGCGCATCGCCTTGCCCGTCGCCGCGACCGCCGGTGCGCGGATGTGGATGCGCGCGGCCCAGAGGGCGTTGCGGCCATCATTCGTACAGTGCCGGCCACGGTTCAGGCGCGCGCGATCGCGCGTCGCCCGGCGTCTTCAGCCCATGCGCCCCGGCGCCCCGCCGGATCGCCGCGCCAGCCGCCGCCCGACGCGATGCGGCCGAGGAGCGGCGCTGAGCCGCGAATGGCGTGCGGAGTGCCAGCGGTACCCGGAGATGGCGCGCGGGGCCGTGGTGAGCACGCGACGGTGGTCGGCTTGGCCGTCGCCGGCCGACGC
>PKYZ01000793.1:281-3532 GCA_003132865.1 Bryobacterales bacterium | reverse complement strand
TTCATCGCCTCGGTGAGCCGTCCGTTCTGTTTGAACTGCAACCGCCTGCGGCTGACGGCCGACGGCAAAATACGCTACTGCCTGTTTGCGATCGAGGAAGACGACGTGAAGGGGCTGATGCGCGCCGGGGCTTCGGATGACGAGATCGCCGCACTGGTGCGGCGCAATGTGGCGGGCAAGTGGATTGGCCACGAGATTAATTCCGCGAAGTTCGTGGCGCCGCCGCGGCCGATGTACTCGATCGGGGGGTAAGGCGCGCGGCTTCGCCGCGCTCTGAGCTTTCAGCTTTCAGCAGTCGGCTTTTGGTAAATCCCCGCTTCCCCTTCGGGGCGCGTCTTCCAGCGGCGATGAATCCAGAGCCACTGATCGGGGTACTCGCGGATCGCGGTTTCCAGTTGGCGGTGCAGTGTGCGCATGTCGGCCTCCGCGTCGCCCGTGATTTCGATGGGCGGATAGAAGCGCAGCACGTACTTGCGCTCGCTCTCGATCCATAGGGCGAAGCCGGGAATCACGGCCGCGCCGCTGTGCGCCGCCAGTTTGGCGAAGCCGGTTCCGGCGCAGGCGGGCACGCCAAAGAAGTCCACGAACGTGCCTTCTTCAAGCGAAGCATTTTGGTCCACCAGTATGCCGACGGCCTCGTTCTCGTGTAGCGCTTTCAGGATGCCGCGCGCATATTCTTTCTTGCCGATCAGCCGGTTGCCGGACAGCATGCGCCGCCGCTCCACGAGCGCGTCGATTTTGGGATTATCGAGGGGGCGGATCACGACGTTCATGGGCGCGGCCATCCAGGCATGCGCGAAGGCGCTCAACTCCCAATTGCCCAGGTGCGCGGTCGCAAATAGCACGCCGCGGCCGCGTTTGCGGGCCGCTTCGAAATGCTCGAAGCCTTCGTAGCGGATCCAGTCGCCGATGTTGCCGCGATGGATGCGCGGAAATCGCGCGAAGGTGGCCAGCAGGCGGGCGATCGACCGGAACACACCGTCGGCGATGCGCTGGTGCGCGCGGCGGTCGAGCTCCGGCAGGGCCATCGCCAGGTTGTGCAAGGCCACGCGGCGCAGGCGCGGCAGGGCCATGTCCAGCAGCCCAGCGTATCTGCGCGCCAGCCAGTTCGCCATCGGCAGCGGCGTCGATGCCAGCGATTCGACCACCGCCAGCGCCATCCAGTATTCGAGCGTGTCGCGCACGGCCGACCGGCGTCGCATGAACCGCCATTGTAGCGATCAAGCACCACCTGCGAACTAAGGCTTTCTAACGGCACCAGCGAGAACGCGGTGAAGACGCAAGTCCGGATCGCCGTATCGGTTTACGTGCTGGTCGCCATCCTTCGCAGGCGGCTGGGAGTGGAGGCCAGCCTCTACGGGTCAGGGGATCCGCCCCACATGCGGATCTGCCGGCGCGAAACTTTGCCAAAGATGCATAGCTGCATACGCCCGCCATGGACGCCAGGCATGCGATCGTTCTTCAAGCTCCCGCGGACGGAGCATCGCGGCGGCACGCAACAAACCGAGGTCGCCGGAAGGAAACGCATCCGGATCGCCGAACGCCCGCATCGCGACGTATTGCGCGGTCCAATCGCCGATTCCCGGCAATTGCCGAAACCGGACAAGAAAATCGGGCACATCCACCACTCCCGCGAATGAGATGCGGCCGTCGCGCACCGCCGATGCCAGCCCGCGAATCGTTTCCGCCCGCGCGGCCGGCAAACCGACCCTGGCGAGGTCTGCGCCGGCTAGAACGTTGGGGAGCGGAAAGAGATGTGTGAGACCGCGGCGCGGAGTCACGGCTATACCGAATTCCTCGACCAGCCGTCCGGCCAGCGTTGACGCGCCTTTGACTGTGACCTGCTGTCCCAGAACGGCGCGAACCGCAAGTTCAAAGCCATCCCAGCAACCCGGCACGCGCAGACCCGGAGTGAGTGCCACTGGCTTCGCCAACAAAGGATCGGTGCCCAGTTGACCCGCGATTTCGAATGGATCGGCGTTGAGGTCAAACATATACCGGATGCGCTCGACGATAAGGAACAACCAACGGGGATCCGGGAAGCAGATACGAACGGCAATCGCGCTCTCACCTTTTTCAAGAAAAGCTTCGATACAGCCACTGAGTGCATTCAGGGAAATGGTCCGCCGGTAACAACCTCCCTCTACAACCTCAACACCCGGTGTAGCCCGGAGAGACAGAAACGCCAACATCCGGTTCCAGTCGAAAGGGCATCTAAAGCGGAGGCGAAACAAGTACTCGTTGTCCGGCTCTATTGTCGATTGGTGCGCGAGTTTGCGAATGTGTGTCGGGGTCCGCTTGTACGTCTCGCAAATCGTCGCATTGAAGTGACGGACACTTCCGAAGCCGGCGGCGCGTGCGACTTGCTCCATACTCAAAGTCGTTTCGTCGATCAGCTTTTTGGCGAAATGCAGCCGGCGTGTCTGCGCTACTTTGATGGGCGGCGCACCCAGGTGTTGTTGGAACAGGCGGCGCAGATGGCGGGACCCAATCCCGAGGCGGCTCGCCAAGGCATCCACGCCGCCATCTGCCAGCGGACTCTCGCCGATCAAACGCAGTGCTCTCGAAACCGTTGCGGACGTTCCCATCCACGCAGGTGTTCCTGGAGAACACTCCGGACGGCACCGGAGGCAGGGACGGAAGCCGGCTTCCGCCGCGGCCGCGGCCGAAGCAAAGTAGCGCACATTCCGTTCCTTGGCAGTGCGCGCCGGGCAGATGGGACGGCAGTACACCCCGCTACTCAAGACTCCGATGAAGATGCGTCCGTCGAAGCGCGGGTCGCGCGTCTTCCGCGCCTCGGCACACGTCTGGCGATCCAGCTCCATATTGTTCTTGATTAACAAGATAGCCCAAGTCCAGCGGCCAGGATGGAGGTTTTCGGACTTGGCTCCCTTCGGCTGCGATCCACCGGAGACGGTGCTTTTCAACCAATCGCGCCGCCCACGCGCCGCATCAAATGGATAGCGGTCAACACGTTGCGGTTTGGCCCGCAGCGTGCCTTTAATAGGAATGTGAAGCCCCAAGGGAGGTGGATCATGAAGAGTATCAGAATTGAGTGGGTTGTTCGCCAGGCACTGTGCTTGGTTTCGGTTTCGCTTCTGGCAGGCGGCCTTTTGGTTGCACAACAGCCGGGATATCCGCCGCCGGCGACCGCGCCGCAGGCGCCCGGTCCCGCGCAAATGCTTGCGCCGCAACAACTGGATAGTGTGGTAGCGCCCGTGGCGCTGTATCCGGATCGCTTGCTTGGCCAG
>PKYZ01000793.1:0-276 GCA_003132865.1 Bryobacterales bacterium | reverse complement strand
TTCAGGCCTTAGTGATTTTTCCCGATGTGCTCACCCGGCTGGCCTCCGACATCCGCTGGACTACAGATCTCGGAAACGCATTCCTCGCCCAACAGGCGGACGTAATGAACGCCGTGCAGCGCATGCGCGCCCAAGCCAGTGCATCGGGTAAGCTGCGATCCAACGGACAGCAGACGGTCACCACGGAGATGGATGGCGATCAGTCGGCCATCGATATCCAGCCGGCTAATCCGGAGATGGTGTATGTGCCTTCTTACAATCCCCAGTACATCTGGG
>PKYZ01000081.1 GCA_003132865.1 Bryobacterales bacterium | reverse complement strand
TCCTAAAATTACCCTCACCACTTTCACCATTTGGTGATACAATAAAACCATATGAAACGAGCAACCATCACCGTTACGGGCGACCTGGAAAAAGCCCTCCAGTCATATACCACCCAACAGGAGGTAGCGCCGTCCTTTACCGCCCTGGTGCAGGCCGCTCTTCGGGAGTACCTGGCTCGTAGAGGTGCGATAGCTCCTGCACGTCCGCTCCGCATAACTGCCGCTACCAGGGGCAGTGGCAAGTCCGATATTAGCCAGCGGCACGACGACTACTTTGCGGCCGATGCCTAAAGCCGTGCTTGCCGATACGGGACCGCTGTATGCACTCGCGGACCCATCGGATCAGTATCACGTGCTTGCCAACGAGCAGCTTGAACGCTTGACGTCGACGGGCCACTTCGTAGCGATCACCTATTTGACGCTCGCCGAATGCTACACTCTGGTCCTCCGGCGGCTCGGCACCGCCTACGCGCAGACGTGGCTTCAGGAGGTCATGGACAGCTCGGCGTTGATCAATCCGGAGCCCAGCGACTTCATCCAAGCCTCCAGCCTGATCGTGGCCTACACCGACCAACCGCTCACCATGTTCGATGCGGTGGCGGCCGCCGTGGCCGAGCGTCTCAAGTTGGCCGTCTGGACCTACGACCACCACTTCGATCTGATGGGCTCGAAACGTTGGCAGTAAGCAACCGGATTATAATCGGCCAATGCTTAGATCTCATCGGCGGCTTGCGCTGCTGATTGTCCCGCTCGCCCTCGCGCTCAATTCCACTGCACAGACGCCCACCGCACTTACCGGGGCCGACTACGCTAAGGCCGAGAGGTTCATGGGCTACAATACGAACCCGTTGGTCTATCACGCGGTGCACCCGGTATGGACCTCTGATGACCGGATCTGGTATCGGGATGCCGGCCCCGACGGCGTGCGCTTCATGTTCTTCGATCCCGTCAAGGCGACCAAGGAACCTGCCTTCGACCACACCAAACTCGCCGCGACGCTTTCGACTGCCGCCGGCAAGAAGTATGCAGCCAACAAGCTGCCGTTCAACTCCATCGAACTGGCAGCGGACGGCGACTCGGTCTCGTTCAGCGCGGCAGGCAGGCAGTTTCGTTGCGATCACCAGGGCAACCAGTGCGCCGAGGATAAAGGCCGGACCACTACCAGCGGCCGCTTCCGCACCGATGTCCCGTCGCCTGACAAGAAGAAGACGGCCTTCATCCGCGAATACAACCTGTGGGTGCGCGATATCGCAACCGGCAAGGAGACCCAGCTTTCGACCGATGGCGTAAAGGACAACTCCTACGCGCTGGATAACGCCGGCTGGGTGAAGACCGACCGGGTGATCGTCGCCTGGTCGCCCGATTCGAAGAAGATCGCCACCTTCCAACAGGACCAGCGCAATGTGGGCGAGATGTACCTGGTGGAGACTAAGGTGGGGCATCCCGTGCTGCATGCGTGGAAGTACCCTTTGCCGGGGGACGAGACCGTGGCGATGATCCGGCGGGTGATCGTGGATGTGGAAGCGCCGCGGGTCATCCCCTTGCAGATGCCGCCGGACCAGCACCGGTCCACGCTGTGCGACCACGTCGTCTGCCGGGGCAGTGACTGGGCGGACGTGGAGTGGAGCCCGGATTCGAGCCAACTGGCGTTCGTTTCCACGTCGCGCGACCACAAGCAGGAGACGCTGCGCATCGCCAAAGCGGCGGATGGCGCCGTGCGCGACGTTATGGAAGAGCGCGCCGCGACGCAGTATGAATCCGGCCAGGGCATGGCGAACTGGCGCTATCTGCCCGCCTCCAATGAATTCATCTGGTATTCGGAGCGCAGCAATTGGGGCCACCTCTACCTCTACGACCTGGCCACCGGCAAGCTTAAGAACCAGATCACGTCAGGCGACTTCGTGGTTACGCAGTTGTTGCGCGTGGATGAGAAGGCGCGAACGCTCTACTTCCTGGCCGACGGGCGGGAGAAGGGGCGCGACGCCTATTTCGATCACCTGTATCGTGTGGGCTTCGATGGCAGCGGGCTCACACTGCTGACGCCCGAGGATGCCAACCACGAAGTGACCTTCTCGCCCTCGGGCCGCTTTTTTGTGGACAACTACTCGAAGCCCGCTGCGCCGCCGGTAAGCGTATTGCGCGACGCCGACGGGAAGCTGCTGGCGACGCTCGAAAAGGCGGACAGCTCCAAGCTGGAGGCGGCGGGATGGAAGCCTCCGGAGGCAATCGTGGTGAAGGCGCGCGACGGCGTGACCGATCTCTACGGCCTGCTATTCAAGCCGACCAACCTCGACCCGGGGAAAAAGTATCCCATCGTCAACCACATTTATCCTGGACCGCAGGGCGGCAGCGTAGGCGGCCGGTCGTTCGAGGCGGCGCGCGGCGATGCGCAGGCGCTCGCCGAACTGGGATTCATCGTCGTGACGATCGATGGCATGGGAAACCCGCAGCGCTCGAAGAGCTTCCACGACGCCTATTACGGCAACATGGGCGACAATACGCTGCCCGACCAGGTGGGCGGCATGCAGCAACTGGCGCGGCGGTTTCCCTGGATCGACATTGAACGGGCGGGCATCTGGGGACACTCCGGCGGCGGTTACGCCGCGGCGGATGCCATGTTCCGCTATCCGGACTTCTTCAAGGTCGGGATCTCGGAGGCCGGCAACCACGACAACCGCGAGTACGAGGACGATTGGGGCGAGCGCTATCAAGGGCTGCTGCGCAAATCGGGCGACGGCACGAATTACGACGACCAAGCCAATCAGAATTTCGCCAAGAATCTGAAGGGCCACCTGCTGCTGGCGCACGGCACGATGGACACCAACGTGCCGCCGTATAACACGCTGCTGGTGGTGAACGAGCTAATAAAGGCTAACAAGGATTTCGATCTGCTGCTGCTGCCCAACCGCCACCACGGGTTCGGCAGTGAGCCGTATATGGTGCGGCGGCGGTGGGACTATTTCGTGCGGTATTTGATGGGCGCGGAGCCTCCGAAAGAATATGAATTGAAGGCGCCGGCTAATGGGATGGGTGGTGCGCCGGAGTGAAGGAAAAGCGGTGCGGGTCTCCTGGCCCGACTTGTTGGGTGGGACGGCTCACCCAATCCACGCAGCACCTGCTCGGTCAGTGAATCCTCAAAGATCCGCGTTCATCGGCGTTCATCGGCGGCCAATAATAAAGGCTCTTAGTCAGTTAGAGGTGTTGGTTAGTGACGGCACGTTGATATTGGCCGCCGATGAACACCGATGAACGCGGATCTTTTGGGGCGGAATCACAGGATTCGATTTGTCCAGCCGATTCGTGGACACTACACTTAGCGTAAATCCGCATGCATCTGCGGCTGTCCCGTTCCGCCCGGCGGCGCGTCCACGTATTCGATCCAGCCGTCCATCATTTCCATTTCGCTGG
>PKYZ01000553.1 GCA_003132865.1 Bryobacterales bacterium | reverse complement strand
ATTTAGAGAACGGTCATCTAGCGCCTGCGGCGTCACAGGAGGTGGCCAGAGTTCGGGGCGGAGGAGCGGCTTGATGCCGCGTGCACGCCGTGACCCGGCGCCGCCTGGTACCCGGAGATTCGCGTTAGACTAGCGGATCGGTAACATTGAAAACTGGTGGTCCCGCCACAACTACTGGCGCATTTTCGGGCGTGCTCCCCACAGCTTTCATGGCTGCGTTCCGCTTGCGAGTTTCGTTCGCTTTCTTCGCCGCTTGACTGCGTTTCGTGGCAGCGGCATTGGCTTTCCGTGTGGCAGCAGCCTTCACCGCAGACTGACTGCGTTTCATTGCAGCGGCATTCGCCTTCCTTGTAGCAGCCGCTTTATTTGCAGCGGCAGTTGGTTTTCCTTTAGCCGCCGCTTTCTTTGCGGCGGCACTGCGCTCAGTAGCCTTCTTCATGACCCGGAGTATAGCAGAGCGCCAAAGGAAAACACATGACTGGCGCCCTCGGTCTTGCAGATCGTCTCGTTTTCGTCGAACCGGGTAAATGTACCAGTCAGGTAGAGCGGCGGCGTGTCTGGGTCCAAGGCGTCCGTATCGACTTCCACTTCGGCCCAGAACTGGTTAGCACCGGCAATTTGGATCAGGACCGTGTGCTTAACCATAACGGCACGGTAGCACGGGTGGGTGGCGCCGGGTTCGCCGTCGTGAGCCGAACCTCCTGCTTATTTGGCTGGGTCTCCGGCGTGCTCGACAATGGCTGCCCTTCGCGCACATCGGGCCCACGTGGCGCCCTGGCGCGGGTGGACGGCTCGTCGTACCAGGCCAGCGCCCGTGCGCAACGGGGCGAGCCCGTTCCGTCGCCCGCGCGCTCCATTTCAGGTATTCCAGGCCCATCGCACCTTCGCGGGTCATCAGGTTCGGCCACGTGCGGCGGGTTCCATCCGGTTTGTACGCGCCGTGATAATCGATCATCAGGTGCTGTTGAGCGGCCTTGCGCAACACGCGATGATACCGGTCCACCATCCATTGATCGTCGGTCCATGAAGTCGATCTTCAATCCCGCCACGCCCCACTTTTCAAACATCGGGAACGCCTCGTCCATGTGCCGCAACTCTTCGCGGCGCAAGCGTCGACGGACTGCCCGCACAGGTGCTGTATGCTGGACCCGCTCCAGGCGAGAATCTATGGCGTGACGAAGATCAATATCCAGTTGCCTTCGAACCTGCCCGCGGCGGCCGTGCCAGTGGCGATCTCGCAAATCCCCGCGATCCCGACTTTCACTTCGCAAACGGGTACGGGGATCTTGGCCAGGCAAAAAGCTCTCCGGCGGACCGGGGAGGCGCGCTACCCAACTTCGGAGTCTTCGGCCTGCACGCCGCCAGGCTCTATCCAGGACGCAAAATCCGCCAAAGGCCGCGGAAAAAACCCACTGGCACTGGCCGCTGCGCCACGCACCATGCGCCACGCCAACCCGCGCGTGTCCAGGTGAATTCTGGTGGTGGGTGACGTAAATCAAGCCATCATCGGTGCCAACCCAGACCGTGGCGGCCTTTAGTGGTGATGGGCCGATGGAATAGACTACGCCGAAGCGGTCGGTCATCGGCTGGTCGACGTCCTTGGCGGTAATCGGGTCGAGAGTGGCGGGCACGGCCGGGTTCAAGCGTGCGAGGTCGGGGCTGATTCGATCCCAAGTGCGGCCGCGGTCGCGCGAACGAAAGACAAATTGGTTGGAGTAGTAGAGCGCCTCGTCGGCTTGGGAAAAGACTTCCGGAAGCGTCCAGGTTTTGCGGTTGGGATCGCTGGGATCGGGCGGAGGCAACTGCCCTCCCAGCGAGGCCGCGGTGTTAAAGGACTGATCGCAACGTCCGGCGCCGCCGCCGTAGAGGATGTTGCCATCTTTAGGGTCCGGCACGACAGTATCGCTTTCGCCGGCCAAGCAAATTGGTTCCCAGTTGCGAAATGAGAGCACGCCCTCGCGCGACCAGGTACTGACGCCGACCGCGCCGCTATCCTGTTGCGCCCCATAGAGCCAATAGGGAAAGCGATTGTCAGCGGCGACGTGATAGATCTGCGCGGTGGGCTGATTGTACCAGGTGCTCCAGGTTTTGGCGCCGTCCACGCTGACCACCGTTCCCTGGTCGCTGCTGAGAACCATACGGTTTCCGTCCTTGGGATTTACCCAAAGTTGGTGATAGTCGTCGCCGCCAGGTGCTCCCTTAACCGGGACAAAGGTCCTGCCGGCGTCGGTGGTCATGAAGGTGGCGGTGTTCATGACGTAGGCGCGGTCCGGATTTGTGGGATCGACGGTCACGGCTTCGAAATACCAGCCGCGCCCCCAAAGCCGATTCTCGGCATTGACCAGCTTCCAAGTGGCGCCGGCATCATCGGAGATGTAGACCCCTCCGGATTTGAAGGCGGCGGTTGCTGCGGGACGGGCGGGGCCTCGGAAGCCGACGGGCACGGCGGTGCCGGAATCATCCACTACAGCCCAAAGGCGGTTGGGATTGCTGGGCGAAACCGCGATGCCGATCTTGCCGACGAAGTCGTCGGTGCGAAGACCACCAGTCAATTGCTTCCAGGTGTCGCCGCCGTCGGAGGATCTGTGCAGTCCGCCGCCGGGCAGGTTGGTGGGTGCGTAGACGGCCCACGGCGGACGGCGCGTGGCCCACAGCGAAGCGTAGAGCACACGGGGGTTCTTCGGATCGATGGCCAAATCAATCGCTCCAACGTTATCAGGATCATTGACCTTGAAGAGTACCTTCTTCCAGGTCGTCCCGCCGTCGAGCGAGCGATAGACTCCGCGCTCGGGATTGGCACCGTAGATGTGGCCGAGAGCCGCTACATAAACGCGATTCGGGTCCGTCGGGTCCACAGCGACGCGTCCGATCTGCCGTGTGCCTTCGAGGCCGATGTGAGTCCAGGTCTTGCCCGCGTCCATGGACTTAAACATGCCGATGCCGTAGGAGTTTTGGCTGCGGATGTCGGGCTCTCCGGTGCCGACGTAGACGATGTCGGGATTTGAAGGAGCCACCGCAATAGCGCCGATCGAGCCGATCGGGATGCCTTCATCGGAGACGGGAAACCATGTTCGGCCCGAGTTCTCGGTCTTCCACACGCCGCCGCCAACGGAGCCGGAATAAAACGTGTCGGGCTGGTCGGCGTGACCCGCGACGGCATACGTGCGTCCGCCGCGCATGGGGCCCACGTCGCGCCAGCGCAAGCCGGACAGCAGGCTGCTGGGATATTGACCCATGGGACCCATCGGCTGGGCGAAAACCGCAAATCCCAGCACAGCCACCAGGCATAACGGGGCAAGAACAATAAGCCAACTACGTCGAACTACCATGGCGGTTGCTCCTATACGGCTTGGTCGGGACCAGCCAAAGAGACACTCTATCACTGGAAGCGGCTACATCGCGGCGCTGGCTAACGAGCAAGGGTTTGCCTACACCGACGGGGCGGCTGCCGCTGGTGGCCGATGTGACACTGTGCGCGGATGGCGCATGTGAAGGTGGTACTGGGCACCGACGCGGTGGCTGGCGCGCATGGCCGCAACGCCGAGGAGTTGATCTATCGAGTGCAAGAGGGGGGCGATAGTCCCATGGATGCGTTGGAGAGTGGAACGTCGGTGTCCGCAGAATCGCTGGGGATCGAGGACCGGATCGGATCGCTGGCGGAGGGGAACGACGCGGATCTGGTGGCCGTGGACGGCAACCCACACGACGACATCACCGCAGTCCGGCGAGTGGTGTTCGTGATGAAGCATGGCAGGGTATACAACGACGCACGGCTTCGCGCGTGGCCTTGCGCCGGAGCGCTGGGCTGGTAGGACGAGCCGTCCGGAAGTGCCCGGGCGCAACGTGGGCCAAACGTGCGCCAACGGCGCGGCATCCCACCCCATGGTCGTCGGGGCGCAGAATGGGAGTAGCGCCCGGCTTCGACGCGAGGTGACCATGATGATCGACTCGATCCTCAACCTGCTTTTCCGCTGCCCACACACACGCCTCACCCGCCCCGTCACGCCGATCGACAAGGACGGCAAGCCGCACGGGGATACCTACGTTGTCTGCCTGGCCTGCGGCAAGCAGTTCTCATACGACTTGACGGAGATGCGCATCGGCAAACCGCTTCCAAGCTCGGCGGACTTCGGCGTGCTGCCACCCGGAATGCCGGGTCCGCGCAAATCAAAGATCAAGCTGGCGCTGGGCATAGGTGTGCCACTGGGCATCGTGATCGGGTCCGTACTATCATCAAGGCGCAAACACGCGAGCAAGCAGCCGGACGCCGAAGAGAACAAGCCGGCCAAGCCTGGCTCCGAGCAGCCCGGCTCTGACCAGCCCGGCTAAACTGGTAATCGTTGCCGATCCCCAAGATCGTCCCTATGCCGCTGGCGGAGCGGCGCCAGCCTTTCGACCATCCAAACTGGCTGTTCGAGGTGAAGTATGACGGCTTCCGCGCGCTGGCATACATGGAACGCGGCGCCGTCCGCCTGGTTTCGCGCAAGGGGAACACGTACAAATCCTTTCCAACGCTTTGCCAGGCGCTCGGCGCGTGGATCGATACGCGTGAAAGGGGTGCGACAA
>PKYZ01000458.1 GCA_003132865.1 Bryobacterales bacterium | reverse complement strand
CTGCGCGCAATCCCTGTTCGGCCTGGATGGCGATGGCGGCGTGACGCGCTATCGCCTGCTGCCGGCGCGCGGTTGGGAGATCCTGTGGGCCAAGGATATCGCTTTCCTGGCGATACTCTTCGTGCTGCTGCTGCCGCTCGATCTTTGGCCCGGCATGACCTTCGGGTTGGTGGCGTTGGCATTCGGTCACGATGCTTCCGTGCGGCTGGAACTGCCGCAACAGCGGTGGCGATTCGCGAGCGGCCAGTTGCCGTTCGGCGCGGTACAGACGGCCGTGGCGATGGCGTTTGGATTTGTAGAGCACCAGCGCGGGCCCGCGGTGCTGGCGCTGGCCGCAATGGGCTACGCGGCTTCGGTGTATTACTACGGACGGCGCTGGGAGCGGGGCTGATGGCCGCGCTGCTTGCGATCTTGAAGGCGCTGCGGCGTGCGTTGGGGCGCGATCTAGGGACGTTCGGCTCCATCAAAGTTAACAATCTCTTCCTGTTCGTCGCGTTGCTTTCGTATGGCGCGCTCAACAGCGGGCTACGGCCCACGAGCGCGTATCCGTTCTTTGTGCTGCTGGGCTTTCTGTTGCTGTTTCCGATGTCGTCCGATCCGCTGGGCAAGCTTCCTCCCGCGCGGCTGGCCTTATGGCCCCTGACGGCCGGGCAGCGGGTGGGCCTGCGTTTGGCGAGTATGGCGCTGAGCCCCATGGTGTGGATCGGCGTCCTGATTCTGGCGCGGACCGCGAGTCCGCTGGCCGCTCTGGCCTTCTGCGGAATCGCCGTGGGTGTGCAAGGCGCGGCTGCTTTGGGCAGGCGCGCAATCCGCCGCGATCCGCATTGGAATCTGTTGCGCCACATCCCGCGGCTTCCGGGGCGGTTGGGTGGACTGGTCCGCAAAAACATACGCGAACTGCTGAGCTTGCTCGATCCGTACGCAGCGCTGCTGATGAGCCTCGGCGGGGGCCTGTACCGGCTGATTGCGCCGCATCCCGACCCGGAGGCCTTCGCCATCATCGGACTACTGGTGGCCTTGACCATGAGCACTTACGCGCAATCTCTGTTCGGCCTGGACCTTGACTCCGGCATGACGCGCTACCGCCTGCTGCCGCTAGGTGGTTGGGAGATTCTGCTGGCGAAAGACATTGCGTTTCTGGCGGTCCTCTTCGTGCTGTTGCTGCCGCTCGATCCCGGTCCCGGCATGACGTTCGGATTGGTGGCGCTGGCCCTCGGCCATCATTCTTCGGTGCTGTTGGATTTGCCGCAACAGCGCTGGCGCTTCACTGGCGGCCGGCTCTTGCCGGTGGGCGCGCTGCAGGCCTTGGGCGGAGTAGCGCTGGGGTTTCTGGAACACCAGCGAGGATTGGTTGTGTTATTGGCGGCCGCGGTTGGTTACGTCGTATCCCTCCATTATTACGGGCGGCGTTGGGAGCGCCGGGCGGGCGCCTGACTCGATTTACTCTTTTGAGCTGCAATTCCGATAATCCGGCGTTACGCGAACCCGATCCCACGGTATGCTAAAGGCATTCTGAAGCTGGACGACGGTTGTGAGCGGGTTCCGGGCGACCTCGTCGCGTATTGCGAGCCTCAATTGCTGCTCTTGTTCGGCGGTCTTGATCACTGGGCATGAGTATGGGGCTACTGAGCTGTGTTTCGTTGATATTAGCATGCACCGAAATTACATAAATTACATGGTCTTCATATACCACTGGCATGAGGGGCACCACAATGATCCAGATAGACAGGCAGTCAATGGGTTCCCGCGGAGTGGGACCTTCTTGTGGTGGCGCTTAAGGCTTCGCTATCGATGGGTACCCACCAGCCGACACGCTTTTCGACAGGGAGTGCATTGAATCGCTGATAGCTTCGGCGAGTCAAGAACCACACAACGAGAAGCCAGGCATAGCCCAATGACACAAAAGGAAACGTTGAGGTCAATTCTAACATCGTGGTTGCTTTGCCGCCAAAATAATTCGAGAGCGTTAGCACATCAGCAAGCAATCCAAGGATGCCTGCGAATAGGGCGAATACCTCTGTCTTCTTCATAGCGCGGAGTCCTTTTTGTTGCCTTGCGAGAGTTGGTCACCTTCGTCTTCCGATATGATAGCGCGACGCATGTGTGCCAATTGTATGGCCGAATGTCAAGGATCACGCAGCATCAATAGCTTATTCCTTCATAAGTGCCTTCAGCAACTCCGTAAGCCGCTTCAAGTCCTCAAAGTCGCCGATGATCTCAATCCGTGCTTTTATCTTCTTGAGGCCGGGAATCTGTGCCGGCGTCCCGTCGGATTCGTGCAAAGCCTTCGCCAGCCTGTTTCTGGCTCACCGCCGGGCCGAATTTGATGGGGTAGCGTTCGATCGTGGTTTCAATAGTTCGGGATTCTCAAGGATGACAATGTTCGTTATTAAAGCTAGGGTAATAGACATGAATTCTTCCCTGACGCCCGAACTGGAGAAGTTCGTCGGCACCAAGGTGGAATCCGGCCGCCGCAATTCCGCGAGCGAGGTCGTCAGGGAAGCCCTGCGGCTTCTGGAGGAGCACGACCAGGCCAGGGCTGGCCAGCTTGCGGAGTTCAATCGGGAGCTTGGCCGCCGATTGGATTCGCTTGACCGAGGCCAGCGCATTGACCCGGCGGATGCCCGCGCCAGACTACAGCGCAAATCCGAGGCACGCCGGAAGTCGGGCGGGTGACCAACTACATCCTCGGCCCCGATGCCGGCCTTGACCTTGACGCTATCTGGGATACATCGCCAGGGACAGCATCGACACCGCCGACCGCTGGATAGGCACACTCTTCGATGCGTTGGCCGAGCGGCGCTTACCTCGTCATCTACAGGGCTGAGCCCCGCCCCATCGAGATAGTCGCCGTGACGCAGGGCTCCCGCGACATTCCGTCGTTTCTACACTGGCGCCTGCATTGACAGCCCGAATTGCGAATCTTGCACAGCCGTGTAAGTAAGCAATAACAGCGTGCGACACGTGGTGCTCTAATTCTGCGGCCGTTGGCGCCTCGGCGCGATCCCAGCAGCCGCCGCATGAGCCGGGCGGCAATTTGGCGAGAAAATGTGCGCGATCCCGCCACTCTATTTCTATTCCGACCATGCGGAGGAAGGCTTCGTGCATCACTGCGGTGGTGCGCAAAGAGGCAGTTGAAAGGAGATCGAAAATGTCCGATGAAATTACGGTACTCCAGCGCATTGCGGTGTTTGCCGCCGAGCTCCGAGGACATGCGTTGGGGAAATGGCAGACGGGGGATGGATTTGCGGTGGCAAGCTGCATCCAGTGCGGCCGCGAGCTCACGGTTTACCGCTCGGCGATGGAGCCCGAGATGGACGGCGAGGCGCTCGCGTCCGGGTGCCCGGCTGCCGTGCGCGCCTCGGCGGCGTAGTAGAGGGGCGAATCGCCTAACATGAAGGGATGCTCGTGTTAGCCTCCCGCTCTCCGCGCCGCCGCGAGATCCTGCAGCAGGCCGGCATTCCCTTCGTTGTCCGGCCCGTGGAAGTGGACGAAACGCCGCTCCCCGGCGAGGCCGCCCGCGACTACGTGACGCGCATCGCGCGAGAGAAAGCCAGCGCGGCCGCCGCAGCGCCCGGCGAGATCGTTCTGGGCGCCGACACCACGGTAGTGATCCAGGGCGAAATACTGGGCAAACCGTTGGACGCCGCCGACGCCCACCGTATGCTGCACATGCTTTCCGGCCGGCACCACGAAGTGCTGACGGGCATCTGCCTGCGATCGGCCAGTCGGGTCATCGGAGACTGCGCGGAAACCAGCGTGTGGTTCGCGCCCCTCTCGCCCCAGGAGATCGAGGATTACGCCGCCAGCGGCGAGCCCATGGATAAGGCCGGAGCTTACGCCATCCAGGGGCTGGCTTCCAAGTTCATCCAACGCATCGAAGGCTGCTACTTCAACGTGATGGGACTGCCGGTCGCGATGATTTATCGGCATTTGCGGGAAATGTAACGAACCGCGCGCCCGCTCCACGGGGGGAACAAATCGCCATTGCCCTGCGTTTCTCCTCTAATAAGGAGTGCCTGTGCAATTCTTCTGGCAAGATTTTCGCTATGGCTTCCGGACCCTGCTGCGGAATCCGGGTTTTTGCGCGGTCGCCATCCTGGCGCTGGCCTTGGGAATCGGCCCCAACACCGCTATTTTCACGATGGTCAATGCGGTGCTTCTCAAGCCGCTGCCCGTCCCCGAACCGGACCGGGTAGTGATGATATGGGGAACCCTGCTGAAATCCGGCTTCGGCCAACTGCCCGTGAGCGCGGCGGATTATCTGGAGTGGAAGCAGCAGGCCCGCTCGTTCGACCAGATGTCGGCCGCTTTCGCCATTCCCGAATACGGCCTCAATGTCAGCGGCGCGGGCGATCCCGAGCGCGTGCCGGCGGCCCTGGCGTCCAAGGAATTTCTGCCTGCGCTCGGCATCAAGCCTATCGTTGGCCGCAATTTTCTGCCCGAAGAAGACCGTCCCGGCGGGCCGCCCGCCGTACTTATCGGCAACGCGCTGTGGCAGCGCCGCTTTCATTCCGATCCCGCGGCCATCGGGCGCACGCTGACGGTGGACGGCATCCCGCGCACCGTCGTTGGCGTGGTGCCGCATGAACTCGGCGAAATGGTGGCCGCGGACCTGTGGCTGCCGACCGCCATCAATCCAAATGACGCCGAGCGCCGGAATCACAACTACGGCATTGTGGCGCACCTGAAGCCGGGCGTGACCGTGGCGCAGGCGCGCGCCGAGATGATCGTGATCGCGCAGCGCCTGGAACGCGCCTACCCGGCTAGCAACACCGGCTGGGGCATCACGTTGTTTCCCATGGCGGAGATGTTCACCGGCCGCATCCGCCCGGTTTTGCTGATCCTGTTGGGCGCTGTCGGCCTGCTGCTGCTGATTGCCTGCGCCAACCTCGCCAACCTGCTTCTGGCGCGCGCCGCCACCCGCGAGAAGGAGATCGCCATTCGCGGCGCGCTAGGCGCCGGGCGCCCCCGTATCATCCGCCAACTGCTGACCGAGAGCTTCGTGCTGGCCTTGGCCGGCGGCGCGCTGGGACTCGTCCTGGCGGCCTGGGGCGTGCGCCTGCTACGCAGCGTGGTTCCCGACATGTTCCCCATGCTGCAACACATGAGTGTGGACGTGCCCGTGCTGGCTTTCACCTTCGGCATCTCGATTCTCACCGGCCTGCTGTTCGGATTGGTGCCCGCGTGGAGATCTTCGCGCACCGACCTGAACACCACGCTTAAGGAAGCCGCCGGGCGATCGGAAAGCTCCGGCGGATCGCATCGTATTCGCGGCTTCCTGCTGGCATCCGAGGTCGCCCTGGCGGTGCTGCTGTCGGTCAGCGCGGGCCTGTTACTGCGCAGCTTCGTGCGCGTGACGGAAGTCAACGCCGGAGTGCGCACCGCCAATATCCTGACGATGAACGTGAGCCTGCCCGAGGTGAAATACGACACGGAGCTGAAACGCGCGACGTTCTACAAGAACCTGATCGAACGCCTGGACACGCTCCCTGGCGTGCGCTCCGCCGGCGCTGTCGTGTTTCTGCCGCTGCGCGTCTCGATTCTCTCGTTTCGCATCTGGGTGAACAGCTTTGTAATCGAAGGCCGGCCACCGGTTCCGCAGGATCAGCAACCGCAAGCCGATTACCGCCCGGCCACGCCCGGTTACTTCAACACCATGGGGATCGCTCTGCGGCAAGGCCGCCTGTTCGACCAGCACGACGACCAGGACGCCAAGCGCGTTGTGCTCGTGAATGAAGCCATGGTGCGAAAGCACTTTGCGCACGAGAACCCCCTGGGACAGCACATCGTCATGGGCAAACCCATGGAAATCGTAGGCGTGGTGGCGGATGCCAAATTGTACGGTTTGGATGCGCCGGTGGAACCCGCCGTTTATGTGCCTCACGCGCAGCACTCCGGCGAGTCCTCCATGGCAGTGGTGGTGCGGACCGAAGGCGATCCCGCGGCCATCGCTTCCGCTGTGCGCCGGGAGATTTTGAAGCTCGATCCCGAGCAGCCCATCTCCAACGTGCGCACCATGGATAAGGTGCTCTCGGATTCCCTGATGCTGCGCCGCGTCTCGATGCTGTTGCTCACCGTATTTGCGTCGCTCGCCCTCACGCTGGCCACCGTCGGAATCTACGGGCTGACGGCCTATTCGGTGAGCCGGCGCACGCACGAGATCGGATTGCGCGTGGCGCTGGGAGCCAGCCAGTCCCAAATCCTGCGCCTGGTAGTGGGCCGCGGGTTGGTCACTTCACTCATTGGGGCGGCCATTGGAGTCGGGGCGGCGCTGATGCTGACGCGCGGTTTGTCGGGCATGCTCTACGGCGTTACCACCACCGATCCGCTGGTGTTCGCCGGCGTGCCGCTGCTGCTTATCGCCGTTTCGGCGCTGGCCAGCTATGTCCCGGCGCGCAAGGCCACCCGCATCGATCCGCTGGCCGCGCTGAGATACGAATAAAGAAGTAGCACAGGCTTCAGCTTGTGTACGTAACTGCGCTATAATTGAGCGATTCAGAAGAGATGATTATCATGCTGAATTCGCTCTTTACACCCGAGTTTCAACCTGTTTTCAGTTCCGTGAAAGGCCCGTGCGGCCCGCTCAGGGCGTTCCCCTCACCCTATAAGTCTGCATGAGGTAAATCATTAATCGCGTCAGTCCACTCATTATAGAGTGATATAAAAGGAGAGTCGCCATGGGAATTATCGTGCATCACAAGCCGGCAAACAATGCAGTCTTGTGGAATATTCGCGTTTGGCAAGCTGCCTGGGACGGGAACAACGTCTGGGATACGAAGGTAACGCCCAGTGGAGATGTCGTGGATTTTCAACTGCCCGACGCGCCCGATCCGCGCAAACTGCAATTCAAGTTTCACTGCACCTCTCCCGCGACGGGCCAGAGCACTTGGGAAGCGGACGTTTTTACCCGACGGCTTTTTCTCACATCGCCGGCCGAAGTCTGGACCTTCGAGTCCTCGCCGAGAATTCTCTACCAGAATCCCTTTCCGGCCGGTGTTGTCTTCAATTCTGGCGACGTGCTCACGTTTCAAGTCATCACGCAAAAGGCGTTCCGTGGGGGGCAGATCTACGTGTGGAATCCTTACGATTCCAGTGTCCAGCCTGCGTATTTTGGTGAGTCGGCACGCGATGACGCCAATGGCGTATCCACGTTCCGCGTAACCTTGACGCAATGGATGACCTCGGGCTTCAATCTGAAGCTGGTGCAGCCGGCTGCAAACAACCAGGCGGCCGTTTGGGAACCGGATGCAAGCAATCGCGTCTGGCGCCCCTGCGATGGCGCCTCTCTGTGGCTGAAGAGCGGCCAGTGCGACGTGCGCAGCCAGCCTCTCGCGCTGACTCCGGTTGCACTTGAAGTGCTGTACAGCGCCAGTTTGGCCACCCCTCCGCAATTGACATTGAATGATTTGGTCGAAGGATCGGTCTTTCCGTTGGCATGTTCGGCGCAACCATACGGCGGAAGTTCTCTTTTTAAAGTCGCCACATATAGTGTGCCGATTTATCCCGAAGCAAGCTACGCCGTCACCAGCCAGCAAAACGTCGAAAACCCCGCCATTCAGAGGCCCTATCCCGCGGATCCCTCCGCGCCTGGCACCGTGTCGCGATTCGCTCTGGGAGCGGGCAATTGGGTCGATGCCTTTCCGGCAATCACACCCATCCCCCTTTCGATCAAACCTCAACTGGCATCGAGTTTCAGGGGCGGGCTCTCGGTCCAGGTTTCCATCGGCAACGGTCCAACTTATGAAACCGTACCCGCAACCCTGCAACCCGATGGAACGTGGCAGGCCACTCCGAACCTCGCACTGGACACCACCACGTCCATCGATCTGCTCCCGGCCGGCGGGACCGAGCCCAAACCCTACGCCTGGATCGATACCAGCAGGTACTTCACCCCGACGGTCTCCACGCCCACGTTGTACACCACCGAAGGCGTTTACGGCGTTTGTGCGCGTGGCGCAACGCAGTTTGCAGATCCGCCCGACCGCGCAGCCCTAATGCGAGAGGCATTTGGCAGCGCCGTAGTGGGCGCCGGAATCTTCGCCGCCAGGGAAATGCCCCATGGCGCCACGGTCCTGGGCGGCGAGGTTTATTTTGCCGTTCACGCGCCGCACGCCGTCTGCGCCACACTCATCCTGGTAGATGAGACCGCCCCCGGCGGACCGTCGCGCAAAGAGTTTCCGATGACCTTGACGAACGACACCTTCTACTGGTGGTGCGATCTGCCAGCCTTGCAGGCGCCGCCCGGGACGCGATACCGCTTCCTTCTCAACGACAACGTGGAAGTTATAGATCCCGCCGCGCGCGCCGTCCAGGACGGAGGCAGCCTGAAAACGTCTTTCGGCGACGACCCCGCCGACCCTTCCACATCCTGGTCCATTGTGCTGGATGCCGCCGCGGTTAGCGCGGCGGCACACGTCCAGCCATGGCAAACGATGGGCTGGCAAAATTTTCTGATCTATGAAATCCACGCCCGGCGGTTCACCAACCTGCAACCCGGCGCCCTCACGGCCTTCGATTTGCTGGCGGACGAGTTGAATGCTACGAGCCGGCTCGGGCAGCCCGGATACCTGCGCCAGCTCCCGGTCACGATTTTCGGCCTCATGCCGGTGAACGAATTCAGTTCCGCGGTCTCGTGGGGCTACGACCCGTCGTTCTATTTTGCAATCGACAGCTTCTACGGCGGAGCGCCGGCCATGGCCCGTTTCGTCAGCGCCGCGCATGCCGCTGGCCGCGGCGTCACGCTGGACGTGGTTTACAATCACTCGCTCGGCTCGTCGCTCATGAGCATCGCCCCCGACGTATATCGCAACGGAGACTACGACGGCGACCGGATGAACTGCGGCCATCCCATGGTAGGAGAATATTTCCGCCAAGCCTCCGTGTATTTGTTCCGGACTTTCAACCTGGATGGGTTTCGTTTCGACGACACGCAGACCATCGTTACGAAGTGCCAGGGCGGTTGGGAGTTCTTAGGAATGATTCGTGCAGCCCTACGCGCAGCGGCCTCCGCGGAGGGGCGGGCTTGGCCCTATCTCGTGGCTGAGAACTCCGCCACCAGTCCGTGGGATGTATCCAATCCCGCATGGGGCGTTATGGACGGGCAGTGGGGAATCGACGAAGTTTACCAGATCCGAGCGGCCAGCTACGATAGCGGGCATCCTGGTTGGGACGACTCCGTACCGCTCAAGGCCGAAATGGATAAGCCCCAGTATTGGGGACGTCCGTTTTTCCAGGCCACCCGCTTTGGCGAGTCGCACGATATGGTGAGCGGCCAGGACGTTCTGAATATACGCATCGCCGCACGCCCTCCGTTCGGCCAAGGCTATCAAATGGCCAAGGCTCTGGGCGCCCTTACGCTCCTCTCAAACGGCATTCCCATGTTGTTCATGGGCCAGGAAGTGGGCGAAGCCGTGGCCTTTTCCTTCGATAACAACGACCAGTGGATAAACCCCCAAGTGCATGATCTTCCCCCTGCGGCCGCCACCGATAACACCCGCATACTCGCCTGGTTCCGGCAATTAATGGGCTTGCGCAACGATCCCTCCAAAGGACTGCAAGGCGACGCAAACTACCAGGTCGTCGCCACCGGGAATCGAACGGAGGCCTTCGTGTGCGGTTCCGGCCAGCGTCTCTTCGCCGTTGTCACCTTCGGAACCGCGAACCAGCAGCAGGACAGCTCATGGCTCGGCCTTCCCGCTGGCGCTCCCTACAAGGAGATCTTCAACTCATCATGGCCGGTTTTTCAGGTCGAGTCCGAGCAGGAACAAACCAACGGCGGCTACGACGCGCAGATTTACAGCGGGCAGACCATCAATCTGCCATGGATTGGCGCCGTCGTTTTGGAGCGCCGTTGAAAGGCACGATAAGAAGCACAAGTAAGTCATTGATGGAGCCGGCGCGCGAGTTTCCGAGCCGCACGCCGGAGATTATTGAGCCGCGCGCGTCGGCAGGGGTTTAGTGCGTCACCGTAATCGTAGCGGCGCTGCCATCCCAGTGGTAATCACACGTCCAACCGGGGTCAAAACACAAACTCCAAGTGGGATGCTGCCGTTGGGGTCCAACTGTAATGAATACGGCTGGCTCTGGCCCGGCAATGAAATTCTGGCCGCTCCAGTAAGTGGTGGCTACCGCGTTACCCGCCTGACTGAAGATCTGTATTCCATTGGGTTATCGAATATACGAAACAGTCCGGTGTCCCGCCGGATTACTCGCCTAGCAGGAAACCGTGATGTCGGCCCAGCCAATAGGGCAGGAGGAACGCGACGCCATCGTCTTCGCCGCGGCCATCCGAGCCGCCGTCGATATCGAACGGATTGGAATTCCATTTCATAACCGGCCGTTCGTCGGGAGGCAGCAGGGTGATCGCCTGCCGCCGCCGGAACCGGTCGGTCGCCGAGTCCATAGTCACTCCGTCACGATTAGACTTCTTTACTGTCCATTCAATGGTATCGGTCGGCATTCGGTAGAGCGTCCGGACCGCGCTCACCATGTCCACAGGCGCGTTGGGCCGGGCGAGTGCATAGGTGAAAGCCCAAAGAGGATTCTCTTCCCGAGCTATGTTCTCCCACCACCCGTTCAATGCCGGCCGGTAATAGCGGTCTAATAAGTCCCCGTCAGTTTCATACCGGAAAAGATTATAGAAAGACAGCATCGCCAGCTCTTCGTCGGAATAGTTGATCTCTTCGCGTAGTTCTTTGTAACGCGTGGCGAGCCGGGCGTACCCCAAATCCATCGCCACCTTTCTACATTCCTTCGCGTAACTCGAATTTCCCGTGATGTGCGCGGCGGTCTTCAGAAAGCTGAGCAGTTCCATGCTGTTCAGCGCGCTGTCGGAGGGATCCTGGCGGAAGTAAGTCTGCGACCACCGGCCCCAGGTGGTCGGCTTGCCGTTCACATCCATCAGATAATAGCCATGGTCGATGATATGATCCATGATCCTCGCCGAAGTCTCCGCAATGCGTTTCTTCAACGCTCGGTCCGGCAGCAGATCTGTGGCCACGCCATACAAAAAGAAGTGGCCCACGATTTCATCCGAACTGGTGTCGCCTTTCCAGTAGTATTGGCCATCCGGCGTCCAGTGCCATTCGCCGCCGTCGGGCATCGGTTCGCCTTTGCGAATGTACGACCGCGCCGGGAAGCCGCGCTTGCCGGCGACCTCCTCCAGGAACAGCACTGCCTCGGTCGACTTGGTGGCGTTGGCCAGCGCCTCGGAAGAATGCGTGACCGCGTAGCGGAAGCACTCCGCCGCGGCGTACATGGCGGTCCACAAGCCATCGTTGTCGTCGTCCCGTGTCTGGTTCGTCGAAAGGTCACCCGGCACGCGCAAATTCGATGGCGACACCAGACCGTGACGGTCATGCCGCGCGTGCACGCGCTCTTCAAACAGCGCCGCCTTCGCGGCCAGCGTCATGGTCCGCAGCTCGATGTGCGACACTCCGGTCTTCGTGCGCACCCACATACCCGCGGTCTGGTCGGCTGCGAGTTGCTGCACTTCGTCGTCCGGCAGATAGCGTTTTCCGGCAAAATATTGGCTGCGATCGCGCGGAGGCGCCTTTGGGTCGATCCGGGTCGCGCCGTGCTGTGTGCCGTACCACACGGCTCCGTCGGATGCTACCGCGCGGGCCGTCGCGCCGGGTGGTTTCAACGCCGCGGGAACGCGCGGGTCGTCCAGGGAGTAGAAGGTTCGAAACTTCTGCGGCTGCGCCGTCAGCCGGACCGGCTCCGCGCCCCGGCATATCGCCGCGATGGCCATCAAGCCCAGCACCCTGCATCGCGGCATCCTCATGGCTTCTTCAAATACTTGTCAAACCAGTTCAACTCTTCCCATAACACGTGCTCGATGGATTCGCGTCCGCCGTAACCATGCGACTCCAACGGCAGCATCACCAGCCGCACCGTTCCGCCATTGCCGCGAATCGCCTGATACATCCGCTCGGATTGGATCGGAAAAGTGCCGGTATTGTTGTCCGCCTCGCCGTGAATGAGTAGGATAGGTGTCTTGATCTTGTCGGCCAGCATGAATGGCGACATCCTCAGATAGATATCCTGCGCCTCCCAAAGCGCGCGGCGTTCGGTTTGAAATCCGAACGGCGTGAGCGTGCGATTGTAGGCGCCGCTTTCGGCCACTCCCGCGTGGAACAAATCGGAATGCGCCAGCAAATTGGCGGTCATGAAAGCGCCGTAACTGTGGCCTCCCACGCCCACGCGGTCCCGGTCCGTGACGCCCATCTCGACCGCCTTGTCGATAGCCGCCTTCGCGTCCATCACAATCTGCTGGACATAGGTGTTGTTCACCGTTTCGGGATCACCGATCACCGGCATCGCCGCGTTGTCCAGCACGGCGTATCCATGCAGCAGAAACAGTAAGTGCAACCCCGCGCCCGTGAACTGCGTGAACCGGTCCGTCGAGCCGCTGACTTGCCCCGCCGTGTCCGCGTCGTTGTATTCCAGCGGATAGGCCCACAGCAAGGTAGGCAGCCGCGTACCGTCTTTATAGTTCGGCGGTAAGTACAGCGTAAACGACAGGGGAACGCCGTCCTCACGCTGGTAACTTACAATCTGCTTGCGGATGCCGCGCACTTGCGGCGTGGGATCCGCCGTCGTAGTGAGCGGCGTCAGCGACTCCCCCGCCCGGATGTAATAGTTCGGAAACTCGGCCGGGCCTTCGCGCCTCGTCAACAGACGCGCGCCGTTGTCGTCCAGGACCACCACCACGGTTTCGTAGCTGCCTTTGCCGGACTGAAACAGACGCTCGGATTTCTGTGTCACCAGGTTGTAGCGGTCGAGGAACGGATGGTCGCCCGACGGACTGGCGCCTTCCGCAGTTAGATAGATGTCGTCGCCGTGTTGCAGGATCGCCTGCCGGCCGTTCAGCAGGCGGCTCATCACGGGACGGCCCGGGTCGTGATACCGGTCCTGCACGTTGCGGCTGAAAATCACGCGGCCTTCCTGGTTGGGCGTGTTCCAGCCGATCTCGATAGTACGCGCCCAACGCCTATTGCGATCATAGTCGGTAACCAGGGCCTTGCCGCCCGTGGCCAACGCTTCCAGGCCTGTGAAACGCTCCACTGTTTCAAAGACCTCGCGCGGCTGCGATTGAAACGGCGCAGCCAGCGTCAGGATGCGGTCGCGATGCGGCACTTTTTCCTTCGGATTGCCTCCGTCCATCGCTTCCACCCAAACCAGCGACGCCGGTACGTCCGGACGCCATTGATACGCGCGCGGGCCGGTCCGCACGCCTTGCACCGGAATACGGTCAGCCAGCGGGAGGTCGGCAAGTTGGTAGAGTCTCTCCCCTGCCCTGTCACACACTTCCACCATCTGCGGAAAAAGAGATACCGGATGCAGGTACGAGTACGGCCTGTGCACGCGGGAGACCAACAGATGCCGCCCATCCGGCGACGGCTCCGCGGTTTCGAAAATGTCCGGTTTTCCGGCCAGCTCGATTTTACCCGTGGACGTGTCCAGGTACACGAGTTGGGCAGTCGCGTAGTAATCGAACAGATCTTCGTCGCGTGGCGTGCTGAGCATGTCTTCGTAAGTGACCACAGGGCCCGCGCGGCCGGAGCTCTCCTGCACGTGCGGACCCGTGGGCTCGGCCGCATCGGCGGGCGGCTCGCCGCGACCTTCGGGAATCGCGCGCAGTATCAACGTGCGGCTATCCGCGAGCCAGACAATCGGTGAACCCATCACGGCATTCAACAGAACGCCCGCGCCGCGTCGCGTCCGCCCGGTGGCGGTGGTCCCGATCCACAGCTCAATGGCGTTGGCGGTGGTGTTCGTGAAGGCGAACTGCTTGCCATCGGGACTCCAGACCGGCGCGCCCAGCTTCGCATCAGGGGGCGCCGCAACCCGAATATCGGATGCATCCGCCAGCCGCTTAATCGTGTACGCAGTGCTCGAAAACGGCAGGTGCGGACCGTTGGTACGGATGTCGATGCGCAGCCCCGCCAGACGCAGCATGGGTTGCGCCACCTCGGCGATCGGCGGGTAGCGCAGCGGTTGCATCAGAATGGCGTAATCGCGCGATGGATTTACGGAGATCGCGGGCGGTGGCGGCGCGTTCAGAACATCCAGGATCTCCTGCGGCGGCTTTTGGTAGGTCAGTTCGGCCGGCAGGGCCAGCGCGGCGGCCAGCAGGAGGATTGCGGTGATGCGGGGCGGCATATCCTGCTATTCTACGACCGGTCGGCAATGTGGCGCACGTTCTCAAGGTTCTCGCGAGCTCGGCATAACCGGCCAATGTTTCGTCATTTTTGTGGGATGGCGCCCGAAGGCCCTAAAAAGAATTATCACCCGATCTGGAAAGAGGTGAAAAGAGAACAGTGGAAAAAGATAAGTTCTTCAGCAGGCGACACTTGGTTGCTGGCGCGGCTGCTTGGTCTTGGCTGCGCGGTTGGCATGTCGGCTGCCCGCGCTTCCCGGATTGGCCGGTCAAATGCACAACTTCCCAGCACGAACCCAAAAAATGGGGGCATTGGCTCTGTGCAAATGGGGGCATTGCGACAAATGAAGTTCTAGTACTGGCACCCGCGAACCCGCCTTTCGCGCAACCGCCCGCCCTTCCGAACCATCTATTGTACTAAGAGTTACAATGAGTAGAGGACTCATCGCACACCGAACTCGTTTCTGCGCAACCGCCTTGCTCACCGCGTGGCCCCTGCTGGCGGCCACCTCAGCCGACCTCGACCAAGCCCGCAATCTCTATCAACTTACCGACTACGAGGCTTCGCTCAAAATCCTGCAAGCTGTTCAGCCCAAGGACGGCCCGGTCCTCGAATTGATCGGCCGGAACCACTACATGCAAGGCGAGTACAAGAAAGCCACGGAGAGTTTCGAGAAGGCCGTGGCGGCCGATCCGGGCAATTCCGATTACGAGTTATGGTTGGGCCGGGCATTCGGCCGTCGGGCGGAGACAGCCAGCCCCTTCACGGCGCCGCCCAATGCCAAGAAGGCACGGCAGCACTTTGAGAGCGCCGTGCAACTCAACCCGCGTAACATGGAGGCGCTCAGCGATCTATTCGAGTACTACCTGGAAGCGCCGGGTTTCCTGGGTGGCGGGTTGGACAAGGCCGTGGGCGTTGCCGATCAAATGGCGTCCATCGACCCCGTCGAAGGGCATTGGGCGCAGGCCCGCCTGGCCGAGAAGAAGAAGGAATTCGGTACCGCGGAGGAGCATCTGCAGCGCGCCGCCGAGATGGCGCCGCACCAGGCCAGCCGGTTGATCGAACTGGCCAGGTTCCTTTCCAAGCAAGGCCGCTATCAGGAAAGCGATCAAAGTTTCCGCAAGGCGGAGAAGATCGCCCCCAACAGCCCCCAAGTGATCTACGCGCGCGCGGACACGTACATCGAGCAAGGCCGCAATCTGGCTACTGCGCGCAAGCTGCTGAAGCGCTATCTGGAAGCCAAATTGACGCCCGACGATCCTCCGCGCGCCGCGGCCGAAAAACTCCTGAAAAAGGCGTCAGGCGGGTAGCCCATGTTCCTGGGCGAAGCCGTCGATTTCAGCGTCAAAGCTCTCAAGGCGAATCCGGTGCGCTCGTTCCTCACCGGACTCGGCATGGTTATCGGGACAGCTTCCGTCATCCTGGTGGTCACCATTTCGCTCACCAGCCGCGATTACATCCTCGAACAGATTGAAGGCGTCGGGTCGAACATGATCTTCGCCTACTACGAAGCCGGAAATCAGAGCGCCACGCAGGCCGACGCCGACTTCGTCAAGATGGCCGACGTGGACGCAGTGCGCGAGCGGCTGGCGGATCGCATCGTCGCCGCCACCGGCATCTCCACGAACTTCGACCGTATGTTGATCGGCGGCAAGGAGCGCGACGTGCGCGTCAACGGCTCCGATCCGGATTACAAGACGGTGCGCAACCTGATCGTGACCTCCGGGCGCTTCCTGGATGCGAGCGATGTGGCCCTGCGGCAAAAGGTCGCCATGCTGACCGACAAGCTGGCCGAGCGCCTGTACGGCACGCGCGGCGCCGCCATGGGGCAGATTATCAAAGTGCACGGATTGCAGTTCACCGTAATCGGCACGTTCAAGGAGCGCGTCGAGAGCTTCGGCCAATCGGAATTATCGCAGGACACCATCCTGATTCCGTTTACAGTGCTGCGCTACTTCACGCCGGTGGAGCGCATCGACCCCATGTACGTGCAAGTTCGATCGCCCGAGGAGGTGGAGGCGGTGACCGAATCGGTAAAGCAGATTCTGGAGGCGCGGCACAGGCCGGGGGCGAACTATCACGTCGAGAATCTGACGGCCATTCTGAACGCCGCCAAGAGCATCGCGTTGATTCTGAGCCTAGTGCTGGTGCTGGTTTCGGCGATCGCGCTGGCGATTTCGGGAATCGGAATCATGAACATCATGCTGGTGACGGTGACCGAGCGCACCCGCGAGATCGGCCTGCGCATGGCGGTGGGCGCCTCGCGCCGCGAAATCCTGATCCAGTTCCTCACCGAGGCCGTGCTGGTGAGTCTCGCCGGCGGAAGCATCGGGATTCTGGTGGGTGTTTCGATTCCGCTGAGTGTGCAGTTTTTTGTGAACAACGTGCAGGTCCCCATCTCGACCGTGGCCATCGCGATCGCGTTTGGCGTGTCGATGCTTGTGGGGCTGATTTTTGGGATACTGCCGGCTAACCGCGCGGCGAAGCTGAACCCCACCGAGGCGCTGCGCTATGAATAAGGTTACCGGATACCGTGCTACCATGGTCGGGAATCCGTTCAGGATGCGATCGGTTTGGGCCCCCTGCGACGAACAGATCCCTCTAACAAGAATAGGAGCAGACGCACAAACATGAAGATTGGAGTGTTGGGAGGCGACGGTTATTGCGGCTGGGCCACGGCCTTGTACTTGTCGGCGAAAGGGCACGAGGTTGCCATTGTCGACAACTTCTCGCGCCGCGCTTGGGACCATGAGCTCGGGGTGGAAACCCTGACCCCCATCCGTCCGCTTGCCGAGAGACTGAAGGTCTGGCAGCAGCACACCGGACGGACCATTGAGTTGTTCGTCGGCGACGTGACCGACTACGACTTTCTCTCTTCCACGATTCAGGCGTTTGAACCCGAGGCCGCGATCCATTTCGCGGAACAGCGCGCCGCCCCCTATTCCATGATCGACCGCAAACACGCGGTCTTCACGCAGGTGAACAATGTGGTGGGCACGCTCAACCTGCTGTTCGCCCTCCGGGAGTATCGGCCCGAATGCCACCTGGTGAAGCTGGGGACGATGGGCGAGTACGGCACGCCCAATATCGATATCGAAGAAGGCTACATCTCAATCGAACATAACGGGCGGCGCGACACGCTGCCGTTCCCCAAGCAGCCCGGCTCGTTCTATCACCTCTCCAAGGTGCACGACAGCCACAACATCATGTTCTGCTGCCGGATTTGGGGGCTGCGCGCCACGGATCTGAACCAGGGCGTGGTCTACGGCACGCTGACCGACGAGGTGGCCATCGACGAGGCGCTCATCAACCGCTTCGACTACGACGAAGTTTTTGGCACGGTGCTGAACCGGTTCTGCGTGCAGGCCGCCGTTGGATACCCGCTGACCGTGTATGGCAAGGGCGGGCAGACGCGCGGCTATCTGGATCTGCGCGATACCGTGCGCTGCGTGGAACTGGCCTGTCTCACGCCGGCCAAGCCCGGCGAATGCCGCGTGTTCAATCAATTCACCGAGCAGTTCAAAGTGATGGAACTCGCGCGCATGGTGCAAGTGGCGAGCAAGAAGATGGGACTCACTGTGGACATCGATCACCTGCCTGCGCCGCGCGTGGAAGCCGAGGAACACTATTACAACGCCAAGCATTCCAAGCTGATCGATCTTGGATTGCAGCCGCATCTCTTGTCTGAGTCGCTGCTCGATTCGCTGATGAACATCGCGGTGAAGTACCGGGACCGCATCGACGAGTCGCTGTTCCCGCCGCAAGTGAACTGGCGGAATGTGCACAACGACCGCAAGCGGAACCGCTCCCTCACGGTCGCGGCTCGATAAGCGCTCACCGTGGGGCGGGCAATACTGCCCGCAGCCGGCTTTTCAGCCGGCCGCTCGGAAGCGGCCCTCGGCACGGACGGAGAACCTGTGATGATCGAAACGCGTCAACACGTACACGACTTGATCGACCGTCTCCGGCCCACACAGCTTACCGAGGGCAGGTCTGCTGGAATCTATGCTGGACCCCGTTTCTCACGCTCTGGCCAGGGCACCGTTGGAAGACGAAGAGATCGGCGAAGAGGAACATCGCGCCGTCGCACGCTCCAAGGAGTGGTTTAAGCACCACGAGGGCACTCCCTTTGAGGATGTCGTCACCGAAATGGGCTTCTCCATGGAACAGATCCGCAACTACAAGGAACCAGATTGAAGCGCATCTCTCCGACGACGCCAGGGCGGACATCCGCGCTATCCCGCACCAGGCTGCCATGCACATTCTCAGCGCCATTCAATGGAGCCCCGACGATTGTGGCGCACGCACTCGTGNNCGTCGGCACTCATGCCGACACCTGCTCCCGGCAGACTGTCCGTATTCCGCACACACATCACATCGGACGATTGCTCAGCACCACCTTCCCCCCGCTCGCCGCGACCAGGTGCAGCGCCGCCTTGCCCACCAGCCTCTCAAACCGCGGCACCGCGTAGTCACTGGCCACCACGTAACACCGCTCCGCCCCCAGCCACATGTTCTTCCATTGCGCGTCGTCGATGAACACATCCGGCGCGCCGGGCGCGTACGATCCGTAAACCAGGTTATTGAACCGGCCATTCAGCAGCAGCGCGGAACGATTCGTGTAGAAGAAGACGGATGAGAACGTGTAGTAATGATGGTCCACAATCAGCCTGCCCTCGGGAGCCCGCAGCAGCGCCTCCGCCAGCGGCCGCGACGACAGATAAGGGTCGAACACTACCATGGCCAGCCGCGCTGCATGGAAGAACAAAACCATCATCAGAGCCGCGGCCAGAAACGCGCGCCGGCCAGTCGCGCGCACGGTCGCCAGCGCCCCCGCCAGAAAAGCGACGGCCGCCACCGCGAGCGGCAGGCGCAGATACGCGAACGATGCCAGCGTAAGGTCTTCCATGTGACTGAGTGACAGCGTGTAAGTGCCGGGACGCTGCGAAAGCGCCGTCGAGATATCGCCGGGCGCGGGCACATTCCGCACCAGAACAAAGATCGCGATGAGCGCCACCGCGGCGCATCCGGCGATAATGGAGATCACACGCGTGCCGCGCCGCACCCAATCGCCTCCCGCCGCCATCGCCGAACCGAGCAGCAGCGCCAGCGCCGGATAGCAGGGCATCGTGTAGTATTCCTGCGTCGTAGAAAAGGTGAAGAAGACCAGCATGAACCCGGTCCAGCAGAGCGCCAGCAGACGGGTGCGCCCCGCGCGATCGGCCGGCTTGAACGATAGCTTCGCCACCGCCGGAAAATAAACGCTCCAGGGAAACAGCCA
>PKYZ01000229.1 GCA_003132865.1 Bryobacterales bacterium | reverse complement strand
CCACGTCGACCTCTTCGTGCGCGGATATGGCTGGTTCCGTTGCGCGAAGAGTGGGTCCTGGAGGACCCGCGCAGACCTGGAGGTCTGCCCCACAACTGCCGCAGCTATTCCCGATATTGGAAAAACGAGTGGCATTAGCGGCTGAAGCCTGTCCCACCTAAAATGGCCAAGCTCCAGCGGCGAAGCGAATGCTCGCCCCGCCCTCGACCTGTTAACATGAAAATTCTTGGCGAATGCTGCGATTTGAAACCGCCGGGGAGTCGCATGGCGAGTGCCTGGTAGCCACCCTCACAGGGCTTCCCGCCGGAGTGCCGGTCTCTCTCGACACCGTAAATCACGAGCTTTGGCGCCGCCAACAGGGCTACGGCCGCGGCGGGCGCATGAAGATCGAACACGACCGCGCCGAGATCGTGTCCGGAGTGCGCCACTCGCATACCATCGGCTCGCCAGTCGCCATCCTGATCCGCAACCATGACTGGCAAAACTGGACCGAAGCGCTGCCCGTCGAAGATATGGATGGCGCCGAAGATAAGAAGAAGCCCGTCACCCGCCCCCGCCCCGGACACGCCGACCTGGCAGGCGCCATCAAGTACAATTTCCATGACGCGCGCTACATTCTGGAGCGGGCCAGCGCGCGCGAAACCACGGCCCGCGTGGCCATCGGCGCGGTTGCCAAGGCATTGCTGATCCAGTTCGGCATCGACATCGCCAGCCACGTGATCGCCGTGGGTGGCGTGCGCCTCGAAAGAAGCGCCGCATGGGACGAAGTCGCGGCCATGCGCGGGAAAACCGAAGTTTTGCTGGGCTGCGTGGATGCCGAAACCGAACACCGCATGAAAGAAGTCGTGGACCAGGCCTATCGCACGGGCGACACCGTGGGCGGCGTGTTCGAAGCGATCGCGCACGGCGTACCCCCCGGCCTGGGATCGCACACCACTTGGGACGCGCGCCTGGATGGGCGCCTGGCGCAGGCCATCGTTTCCATTCAAGCGGTGAAAGGCGTCGAGCTGGGATTCGCGGCGGAGAACGCCGCCAGCTTCGGTTCGCAGGTGCAGGACACCATCCACTACGATCGCCAGGCGCGCCATTTCACCCGCGGAGCCAATCGCGCCGGCGGCCTGGAGGGCGGCATCACCAACGGCCAGGACCTGCTGGTACGCGGATTCCTGAAGCCCATCTCGACGCTGCGCCGTCCGCTCGAATCGGTCGACTTGGCCACCCGCGAACCGGCCCTGGCGGCCTATGAGCGCTCGGATGTGTGCGTGGTGCCCGCCGCGGGCGTCATCGCGGAGGCCATGATGGCGCTGGTGCTGGCGCAGGCTTTCCTGGAAAAGTTCGGCGGCGATTCGCTCGGCGAAACGAAACGCAATTTTGAAGGTTATCTGACTCAGGTGCGGGATTTCTGAATTATGGTTTATCCAATCGTGAAGTACGGCGATCCGGTGCTGGAGCGTGAAGCGGAGGAGGTCACCGATTTCGGCACGCCGGAGCTCGCCCAGTTCCTGGAAGACATGTTCGAGTCCATGTACGCCGCCAAGGGCGTGGGGCTGGCTGCGCCCCAGATCGGCTTCGCGCGGAAGATCGCCGTAATCGATATCTCCAATGCGGAGAATCCGGCCGATAAGCTGGTGCTGATCAACCCGAAGATCTTGCACGTGGAAGGCAAGCAGGAAGGCGAGGAAGGCTGCCTGAGCATTCCCGGATTCCGCGAGCAGGTCAAGCGCAGCAAGCGCGTCACGGTGCGCGCGCAAGATTCCAAAGGCGAGTTTTTCGAGAAGACCGGCGAAGACCTGCTGGCTCGCGCCTTTCTGCACGAAACCGACCACCTGCACGGCAAGCTGTACATCAGCCACATCAGCGCCCTGAAGCGCGACCTGATCCGTCGCAAAGTCCGCAAGCTGGTAAAAGCCGGAGAATGGAAGTAGGACAGGCCTCCTGGCCTGTCCCCCATATGCGCCTGGTTTTTCTCGGCACGCCCGCTTTTGCAGTTCCCACCCTGGAAGCCCTAGTGGCCGCCGGGCATGATGTCGGCTGCGTTGTCACCCAACCCGACCGACCCAGCGGACGCGGCCAGCAACTCACCGCCTCTCCCGTGAAAGAAGCGGCGCTGCGGTTTCGACTGCCCGTGTACCAACCCGAGCGCATTCGCCGGCCGGATGCCGTCGCGGCTCTGGCGGGCCTCCAGCCCGATGCCATAATCGTGGTCGGCTACGGCCAGATCATTCCGCAGTCCGCGATCGATATTCCGCCGCGCGGAATTATCAACGTGCATGCCTCGCTGCTGCCCAAATACCGCGGCGCGGGACCGGTGCAGTGGGCCATCGCCAACGGCGAGACCCGCACGGGCGTCACCACCATGCGCATCGACGCAGGACTCGACACCGGCGACATGCTGCTGAAAACGGAAACGGACATCGGGCCGGATGAGACCGCCGTGGAATTGGGCGCGCGCCTGGCGGCGATGGGAGCCAAGCTGCTGGTCGAGACCTTGGAACGCATCGAATCGATCGCGCCGCAAAAGCAAGACCCCGCCCAGGCCACCTACGCGCCATTGCTTAAGAAGGAGGACGGACTCATCGACTGGCGTCAGCCGGCGCAAGCCATCCACAATCGCGTGCGTGGATTCCAGCCCTGGCCCGGAGCCTACACGCGCTTTCGCGGCCAGCAATTGCATATCTGGAAATCGCGTGGGGTCGCGGGCGAGCCGGGCCAGCCGGGCCGCTTGCTGATCCATCCGCTGCGAGCCGTATGCGGCCTGCCAGCGGGAAACGCCGCGCTGGAGCTGATCGAAGTCCAGCTCGAAGGCCGCAAGAGAATCGCCGCCGAAGCCTTCGCCAACGGCCAGCGTATCGTCGCCGGCGACATTCTGGGAGAATCGTAAAGTGGATCTGCCGCTGGGCTACCGTTACGCCGCCACATACGCAGGCATCCGCCAGGCCGATAAAGACGACCTGGGGCTGATCGTCTCCGGACTGCCGGCCGCGGCCGCCGGCGTGTTCACGCAGAACCGCGTGCAGGCCGCGCCGGTGAAGCTTTGCCGCCGGCACCTGGCCGCCTCGCGCGGCGCGGTGGGCGCGATCCTGGTGAATGCCGGCAACGCCAACTGCGCCACACGCACGGGCGACGCCGTGGCGCTGGTCTGCTGCCGGTCCGCCGCGCGCCTGATGCGGCTGCCGGTCGCCCAAGTGCTGCCCGCTTCCACCGGCGTGATCGGCGTCGAACTGGATGCCAAGCTCATCGTGAACGCCCTGCCGCGCCTGGTGGCCGGTCTGCGCGAAGACGGCTTCGGCAGTGTGGCCGGCGCCATCATGACCACCGACCGGGTCCCCAAAGAGGCATTCGGCGAGGTCAAGCTGCGGCGCGGCACGGTGCGCATCGCCGGTATGACCAAAGGCTCCGGCATGATCCAGCCGCGCATGGCCACCACGCTGGGCTTCGTGCTGACCGACGCCCAGATTCCCGCCGCCATGCTGCGCCGCATGTTGCGCCGCGCGGTCGAGCGCAGCTACAACCGCCTCTCGGTGGATGGCGACACCTCCACCAACGACACGCTGCTGCTGCTGGCCAACGGAGCTTCCGGCGTGCGGCCCGACCCCAAGGAGATGGCCGCCGGCGCAGACTTCGAAGAGCGCATCACGCGCGTGCTGGAGGATCTGGCACGCAGCATCGCGCGCGATGGCGAAGGCGCACGGAAGCTGATCACGATCCTGGTTTCAGGCACGTCCACCGATGACGCCGCCGCGCGCATGGCCCGCTCCATCGCCAATTCGCCGCTGGTGAAAACGGCCGTGGCCGGCTCCGACCCGAACTGGGGCCGCATCCTTTCGGCGGCGGGCAATGCCGGCGTGGCATTCGATCCGCGTAAGACCGATATCGAGATGCAGGGTGTGCCGGTGTGCCGCGGCGGGCTGGCCGCGCGCTTTTCCGAAGCCGAGCTGAAGCGCAAGCTGGACGCTCCCGAGTGCGAGATCCGCCTGGCCCTGCGCGGCAAGGGCAAAGGCCAGGCGCGCTTCTGGACGTGCGACTTCACCGAAGGCTACATCCGCATCAACGCGAGTTACCGGACCTGATATGAGACGGCGCACTTTCATGCTGGCAATGGGCGGCGCGGCTGCGGGCGCCATGGGGGGCGCGGCGCTAGCCGCCGACGCGCAGCAGCAGGTCTTCGACCTGTTCAGCAAGATCGCCTCGGCGCTCAGCGACGACGACCCGGCGATGTTCGTCGAAGCGGTCGATCCCGGCATGCCGAACTTCCAGGATTTCCGCCGCGACGTGGTGGCGCTGACCGACCTGGCCGATATCACGAACTCGATCGAAGTGCTGTCGGACACGGGCGATGACACGCATCGCGCGGAAGAACTGGATTGGTTCCTGGAGATCGTGGGCAAATCGGATCCCCACCCCGTGGAGCAGCGCCGCGAGGTGGTGAAGTTCCGGCTGGAGCGCAAGGGCAAGAAGTGGAAGATTGTGTCCATCGACCCGCTGCACTTCTTCGGCCCGCCCAAGATCACCTGATACCATTTTTCTGGTATACTGATACTCATGGAACCACGTCAGACCGGAAAAGTTCTCGGCGGCCAGCGAGTCTTGGGCAAGGCGGTGACCTCTCTGCTGGAGCTGAACGATGCTGTAGAGCGGGGCCTGCCCAAAGCCACCCTTCGCATTGTCGTGCAGCACGTTTTCCCCGATGCCTCGGACCAGCGCGCCCTGATGCGCCGCATCGTCCCAGAGGCGACATACAAACGGCGGCGGGAGCGTCTCAGTCCCGTGGAAAGCGAACGCACGGAGCGGCTGGCGCGCGTGGTCGCCATCGCCGAAGATGTCTGGCAGGATCGCGACCAAGCCCGGTGCTTTCTGACCACCCCTCATCCGGAGATCGGGGGAAAGACGCCCGTGGATGCGGCCCTGACGGAATTGGGTGCGCGGCAGGCTGAGGAGGTCATGGCCCGCATCGTCTATGGCCTCCCCGCGTAGCGGTCCGCTGCGGGCGTTCCGCATAGCCGATATGCGGCATCCCATCTTCGACGGCAGCGGCGCGATGCTCTACGGCGCCCGCTGGAATTCTCCGGGCCGGCGTGTCGTCTATGCATCCGAAACCTACGCTGGCGCGCTGTTGGAGATCCTGGTGCACGGCTCCGGCAGCGTGCCGCGCAGCCAAGGTTACGTCGAGATCGAAATTCCGGCCGGGGTGTCCATCGAAGAAATCGCGCCGGACGATTTGCCCCACTGGGATTCAGCCTCGTTCGAAACCACCCGAGCTTTCGGCGATCGATGGTATGACCAGCGGCGCACGCCGGTGCTGATCGTTCCCTCGGTGGTGACGCGCGTTGAGCGAAACATTCTGATTAACCAGGAGCATCCCGATTTCGCCCGCATCCGGGCGAGCCGGCCATTGCCGGTGCGCTGGGATACACGGCTATGGACATGATCAATCGCTGCGCCTGGGCCAAGAACGAACTTTCCATTCCCTACCACGATGCGGAGTGGGGCGTCCCGGTGCACGACGACCGGCTGCTGTTCGAGTTCCTGGTGCTCGAAGGCGCGCAGGCCGGCCTGAGTTGGGACACCATCCTGCGCAAGCGCGCGCGCTATCGCGAAGTGTTTGACAACTTCGACCCGGCCGTGGTGGCGGGCTACGGCAAGCGCAAAGTGAACACCCTGCTGCGCGACGCCGGCATCATTCGCAATCGCCTGAAGATCGCCGCCGCGATCGGCAACGCGCAGGCGTTTCTAAAGGTGACGGAGGAGTTCGGCAGCTTCGACTCGTATATCTGGCAGTTCACCGGCGGCCGTCCGCGCGTGAACGCCTGGCGCACGCTGAAGGAGTTGCCGTCGCGCACGGCCGAATCCGACGCCATGAGCAAGGACCTGAAGCGCCGCGGCTTCCGGTTTGTGGGGTCGACCATTTGCTACGCATTCATGCAGGCGGTGGGGATGGTGAACGACCACGCGATCGACTGCTTCCGGTATACTCAACTACTGCGGTGAGGCATGCCGGTTCATAAGAACGCGATGATCAGCAGTACGTCGCTCGACCTGCCGGAGCACCGGAAAGAAGCGATGGAGGCCTGTAGGCGGCAAGGCTTCCTCGCCATGCCGATGGAGGACCTCCCTGCCTCCGACGAGGGCGCCATTGCGGTGTCGCTGGGCATGGTGGATAACGCCGACATCTATCTCGGCATCCTCGCGCACCGCTACGGGTATGTGCCAAAAGGCCACGATATCTCCATCACCGAGATGGAGTACAACCGCGCCGGCGAGCGAGGCATCCCGCGACTGATGTTCGTGATGCACGAGGAACACGCCATCCGCGTCGGAGATGTCGAGATGGGCGAGGGCGCGGAGAAGCTGAAGGCGTTCAAGCAGCGCGTGGAGACTGAAAAGGTTGTACGGTTCTTCAAGTCGCCTGGCGACTTGCGCAGCGATGTCATTGATACGCTGTCGAAGCTCCGCGAGCCGAACCCGTCGCCGTTCCACTATGTGAGCGACATCCCGAAGCCACCCGAGCCGTATATCGCGCACCCGTACACGCTGTTGCAGACCGGTCGCCTGATCGGGCGGCAGCCCGAGTTGAATGCGCTGACGGAGTGGGCCACCAAGGGCGACAAACCGGTCTTCAACGTGGTGGCCATCGGTGGCATGGGCAAGAGCGCGCTGACTTGGCATTGGTTCAACAAAGTCGCGCCGCTGGAGATGAAGCCGCTGGCCGGATGCCTGTGGTGGAGCTTCTACGAGAGCGACGCGACGTTCGAGAACTTCGTCATCCGCGCGCTGGCTTACGTGACGAAACAACCGCGCGAGGAAGTGCAGAAGATTCTGCCACCTGATCGCGAAGAACAACTCCTGGCAATCCTGAATCGCGAGCCGCACCTTGTGGTGCTGGACGGGCTGGAGCGCATCCTGATCGCCTACGCGCGCATGGACGCGGCGCGCCTGTCGGATGAGGAAGCCGGTCGCGCGGACACTCGGTTGCGCAAGACCGCTGATCCCCATGCTGGTGCATTCCTGGGCAAGCTCTCGGCCTGCCGCGCGGCGCGCGTGCTGATCAGCACGCGACTGTATCCGGCGGACCTTGAGGATCGGTTGACCGGCGATCCGCTGCCCGGTTGTCAGAAGCTGGACCTGCCCGGCCTGACCGATGATGATGCGCTGAATCTCTGGCGCGCATTCGGCGTCAGCGGAACTCGCGACGTGTTGGTGCCAGTGTTTCGCAGCTTCGGCAAGCATCCGCTGCTGATCCAGGCGTTGGCGGGCGAGATCAAGCGCGACCGGCGCGCTCGCGGCGATTTCGAGCGCTGGCAGCAGGATCACCCGCGCTTCGATCCAATGGCCCTGGCGAGCGTGAAGGATGCCAGCGCACACGTGCTGGAGTTCGCCTTGCAGGGCCTCAGTGAATCCGAGTCCAAAGCGCTTCGCACAGTGGCCGCATTCCGCATGCCGGCCTCTTACGATACCATGGTCGCCGTACTCGTTGGCGATGACAAACCTTTCACCGACGAGCGCGCGCTCGACCGTGCCTTCGTGGATCTGGAAGACCGCGGCCTGCTGGGCTGGGACTGGCGCGCCAACCGCTACGACCTGCACCCGATCGTGCGCGGAGTGGTCTGGAACGGCTTGGACCAGGGCGGTAGGCAGGGCGTCTATGTTGTGCTGCAGGTGTATTTCGAGCCGTTCCCGACGGTCAAGTGGCAGGAGGTCGCCAGCCTCGACGACCTGACGCCGGCCATCGAGCTTTACAATACGCTGATCGGCTTGGGACTGTACGAGGACGCCTACGTTGTGTTTCGCGACCGCCTCAGCAACGCGACGCTGTACCGCTTGAGCGCTAGTCGGTTGCGCGTCGAACTGCTAGAGGCGCTCTTTCCCGATGGGCTTGACCGGCAACCGCGGCTCACCGACTCGGCGCGTCAGGCGTTCACGCTCAATACGCTGGCGCTTGGCCACATGGGCAGCGGGAGGCCCAGTGCGGCGGTTCCTCTCATCCGGCGGCAGATCGAACTTCGGGAGCACACCGGCGGGCTCGAAGGCCTTGGTACCGGCCTGCGCAACTTGGCCTGCGCGCTGTGCTTCTCCGGCAGTCTTCGCGAATCCGAAGGGGCAGCGCATCGGGCGCTTGGCATCGACCGCGAGCGGGCCGACCGCTGGAGGGAGAGCGTTAGCCTGCGATGGCTTGGCCTTGCCCTGGCGGCTCGAGGCGTGGCCGCGGATTCCACCCGCGCGCTGGACAGGTCGCTGCGCATCTTTGTCGAAAAGTCCGACCCTCAGGGCGAAGGTACCGCCGAGTCCGACCTTGCGCAGCGGGCCTTGTGGCTCGCCGACGCGACAGCCGCCCAAAAGAACGCCAACCGCGCCTGGGAACTGGCCCATGACCAACGCCACGAGCGCGACTTCATCCGAGCGGCGCTGCTGCAAGGCGAAGCCGCGCTGGCCCTGGGCGACCTGCCGTTCGCCGACGAACGCCTGCACCACGCGGTGACCCGGGCCCGCACCGTGGACCATGCCGAAGAAGAACTCCCAGCTCTGACCGCGCTGGCCGAACTCCATCGCCGCCAAGGCAACCCCACCGCCGCGCGCGAACTGCTCGACCAAGTCTGGGAGCTCGCCGAGCGCGGCCCGTATCCCCTCTTCCACGCCGATGCCTTGAACGTCCTCGCCCAAATCGAGCGCGACGCCGGCAACATCGTCGCCGCCATCCGAGCCGCCACCGAAGCCTACACCAAAGCCTAGTGCGACGGGCCGCCCTTCGCCTATCACTGGGGACTCGAAAAAGCCAAAGCGCACCTCGCCGCCCTCGGCGCACCCGAACCCGTGCTCCCGCCCTTCGACGAATCCAAATACGAACCTATGCCGGAAATTGAGGTCGACCCTGCCTGAACGTCCGTCAGTTGGAGCCGTTATTGATGAGCACAACGACACTATCGGTGGTCGCCGCGACAATGTCGGTCTTGCCGTCCTGGTTGAGATCGCCCACGGCGACAGAGTTGCAGATGCTGCCGGTGGGGAAAGACTGCGGTGTCCGGAATGTTCCGTCGCGCTTGCCCAGGAACACCAGCACCTCGGCGGAGACGTCGGCGCACACCGCCAGATCGAGATTGCCATCCCGATTGAAGGCGCCGGCCCGCATAGATACCGGTCCATTTCCGGCAGGATAGTTCACGGCCGGCTGAAACGTGCCGTCGCCGTTGCCTAGCAGCACGGACAGATTGTTCGAGGCCAGATTGGCAACCGCCAGGTCGGTCTTACCGTCGTGGTTGAAATCGTGCGCGACCAGCGCGAACGGCTCATTCCCTACCCGCACTTTCCCCCCATTTCGGAAGGTGCCGTCGCCGTTTCCCAAAAGGATGTAGACTAACTGTTGGCCCTGGGTGCCATTGGCAACCGCTAAATCGGGAATGCCATCGCCGTTGAAGTCGCCGGCTTTAATGCCGGTGGGCGCGCTTCCCACGAAAACGGTGGCGCCCGGCCGGAAAGTGCCGTCACGTTTGCCGAGCAGGATGGTTACGTCGCCGGTCAGGCTGTTGACGACCGCCAGATCCGTGTTACCGTCGCGATTGAAATCCGCCTCCGCAACGGCCACCGGACCTGAGTGGACGCCGGCGTAACTGGCCAGCCGGAACGTTCCATCGCCGTTGCCAAGCAGGATCGAGACGTTGTTGGACAGGTTGTTGACAACCGCCAGATCCGCCTTGCCATCGTGATTGTAGTCGCCTGCCACTAGGGCGATGGCGCCCAGACCGCCGGTAGGGGTAGCGATAGGAGCTGAGAAATTACCGCCACCCTGGTTCAACAGAACACTTACAGTGCCCTGGCCTCCGCCATTAATGACTAAAATATCCAGCTTATTATCTCCGTTAAAATCGGCCAGACGGACCGATATGGGCGAGTTCCCCGCGGAAATCGTCTGGGGCGTAAACGAGACAGTCTGCGCTCCCAAATGCGCAGCAGCCAATAGCGCGAACAAAAGGCGTTTCAAAAAATGCCACCCTTCTTCCCCAGTAGAAGTATAGATATAAAATAGCTGGATTTCAAGTCCTAAACCTAGGTTTGTGTAAGTTTAATTGGTTTTGATACGAAAGCAGTTCCGGGTCAGTACTGCTAGAACTCCAGGATCGGTGACTTGCAATTATATAGATTTTATTGGTTTTAATACGAAGCAGTTCCAATCGAACCCGGATAGAGGCCGGTGAGCAAGCTCTACAATTTCATCCGTTCCAGCTTGCGGTACAAAGTCTTGCGTTCGATGCCCAGGATCTGCGCGGCGCGGCTCTTGTTGCCGCCGGTAGCGGCCAATACGCGGCGGATCTGCTCCTCTTCGGCTTCTGCCAGGGTTTCGACCGGATCCTCGCGCGCTTCCATGGCGGCAAGCGCCTGCTGCACGGCCTCCGCGTCGATGCGTCCGCTCGGCGCCAGAATGGTGAGGCGCTCCACCAGGTGCTGCAACTGGCGGACGTTGCCGGGCCAGGTGTATTCCTGCAAGGCCTTGAGGCCGGATTCCATCAAGCGCGCGGAATGCCGGTAGCGGGCGTTGTACTTGTTCAGGAAAAACCGGGCGAGCAGCGGCACATCGCCGCGCCGGTCGCGCAGAGGCGGAATCACGATCCGCACCACGTTCAGCCGGAACCAGAGATCCTCGCGGAACTTGCCTTCGTCGACCAGCTTCTGCATGTCGCGGTTGGTGGCGGCGAGCACGCGCACGTCCACCTGCTTGCCGCGCGCGGCGCCCACCGGCCGTATCTCGCGCTCCTGCAGGAAACGCAGCAGCTTGAACTGGAAGTTCAGCTCGATATCGCCGATTTCGTCCAGCAGCACCGTGCCGCGATTGGCGGATTCGATCACGCCCATGCGGTCGCGGTCGGCTCCCGTGTAGGCGCCCTTGAGCGCGCCGAACAGCTCGCTCTCCAGCAGCGAGGGGACGATGGAAGCGCAATCCACGGGCACAAAGGGCTGGTTGGCGCGCGCGCTGAAGCGGTGGATCATGCGGGCCACCAATTCCTTGCCGGTTCCGGTCTCGCCCTCGATCAGCACGGTGGCGTCGGTGGGCGCCACCAGCGAAGCGGTCTTGTAGATCTCCACCATGGCGGCGGAACTGCCGATCATTTCGCTTTCCGGCAGATCGTCCGGACCGGCTTCCTTCTCCTTGTCCTGCCGTGCGGCTTCGGCGCGCTTGATGGTGTCGAGCATGCGGTCGATTTCAAACGGCTTGGCCACATAGTCGAAGGCGCCGCCGCGCGTGGCGGCCATCACCGTTTCCATGGTGCCGCGTGCCGTCATCAAAATCACCGAACAATCGGGGTCTTTGTGGCGCGCCGCGTCCAGCACATCCAGGCCGGTGCGGTCGTCGATGTAGATATCCGAGATCACGATGGGGTAGCTGTTCTCCGAGAGCCGTTCCAAAGCTTCGCCGGTGGAGGCCACCGCGTCGACGGAGTATCCCTCCAGCTCCAGGAACGTCACGACGGTCATGCGCACCGCCGGATCGTCTTCGACAACCAGTAATCGCTGCATCAGCTTTCTTTCGCCACCGCCGCCGAAACCGGCGCCGGCAGCACCATGGTGAACCGGGACCCCTCCCCTGGGCGGCTCATCACTTCAATGGTACCGGAATGCTGGATGACAATCTGCTCCACGATGGAAAGCCCGATTCCGGTTCCGGCCTCGCCCGATTGTTCCGCGCGCTTGGTGCGGTAGAACTTCTGGAAGATTTTCTTGACCTCTTTCCGGTCCATGCCGATGCCCTGATCCTCCACCGAGATGTATGCGTGCTCGCGTTTTCTCGCGGCCGCCAGGGTGACCTGGGTGCGCTGCGGCGAGTACTTGATGGCGTTGGTGAGCAGGTTGTAGAAGGCGTATTCCATCAGCTCGCGGTCGCCGGTGAGGAGGATGTCTTCGGGCGCCGCTTCCGTCAGGATGCGGATCTGCTTGCGCTCGGCCAGCGGGAGCGCGCGCGCCACGCATCCGGCCATCAGTTCGGCGGCGGAGAAGGTTTCCTTTTTGAGATCCACCTGGCCGGCGGAGAGCCGCTCCACGCTGAGGAACATTTCGATCATGCGGCCCAGGCGCTTGGATTCGGCATTGATGAGCTCGACGATCTGTTTGCGTTTTTCTTCCGGCAGCGCATAGCGGCCCATCAGCTCGCTGGAACCCTGGATGGCGGTGAGCGGCGTGCGCATTTCGTGCGTGACGAAGTGGATGGTCTGGCGGTAGCGGTCGCGTTCAGCTTCGGACTTGCGCAGGCTGCGCCGCACGACCAGTAATTGATAGCCGCCCGCCGTGATCAGCGACAACCACGCCGACGATACCGGCGTGCAGAAAGAGAAGACTGTCCGATCAGTGAATAGCCAATAAGGCGTGACATGCGCGATCACCAGAATGCCCGCGGCCAGCCCATTGGCCGTGCGTCCCGTGAAGCGGCTGTACGTGACGCCGATCGACACCACCACCACCAGGCTGAACGCCAGCACTATCCACTCCGGCGCATCGGTCAGGAAGAGCCCCTGGGCGATGGTCTCAAATGCATTGGCGTGGATTTCGACTCCTACCATCGGCAGGCGTGTGGAGTAGGGAGTGAACATCCAGTCCTTGGCCGCGTTCTGCGACGTCACGCCCGCGAACACTACCTTGCCGGAGAATTCCGCGGCGCGGCGCGGATCGTGTAGCAGCGCCTGCAGCGAGACGCGCGGAAGGCGCATGGAAGGCGGCACGTAGCGGATGCGCATCAGGCGGCCGCCGGCGCGGGTGGATGGAATCAGCCGGCCGCCCACATCAAGATCGTCCGGCGATTCGATTATCTGAACGCCTGCGCCGCCGCGGCTCAGACGGTAGGCTTCGAGCGACAACGCCCACCGCCGGTCCCGGCCAGCGGCTTTCTCCAGCGGCAGGCTCCGGCCCACCGAATCCAGTTCGTCCGGCTCGGCGTGCACGTGCCCTAGCGCCGCGGCCTGGGCGCGAAAGCGCGGCGCTGGATCTTCCCATGCGCCGCCATCCGGCAACAACTGGCAGGCCAGGACCAGATTGCGCGTGGCGTGGAAGGCGGCTTCCAGGCTCGCGTCGATTACAGGATCGGCATTGTCGGCCAGAATCAAGTCCACCGCCACGGTCTTCGGCGAAGCAGTGGAGATGAGCCGGAGCGCTTCGGCCAGCGGCTTGCGGAGGCCGGGCAACCCGCCATAGGCGTTGAGCGAGGCCTCGTCAATCACCAGCAGGATGCTTTCCGGTTGCCATGTGGGCGGCTGGTACAGGCGGAACATCCAGTCATAGGCGTCGTTGTCGATCTGCGCGCCGAAGCTGGTCCAACTGGCCGTCAGGGCCACGGCGAAGGACGCCGCAAGCAGTGCCCAGTAGATCGCGTTTTGACGGCTGGGGCGCTGCATCGTTCACCTGCCCAGAGCCTTCTCGATTTCGCCGGGATCGCGCGGCAGCGCGCCGCTCATCAGCCGCGCGGCCTCCTTGGTCACCAGCACCATGTCCTCGATGCGGATGCCGATGTTCTCTTCGGGAATGTAGATGCCCGGCTCCACCGTGATGACATTGCCTTCGGCGAGCGGCTGGCTGAAATCGGTGGCGTCGTGCACGTCCAGTCCCACATGATGGCTGACGCCGTGCGTGAGGTACTTGCCCAGCGGCTCGCCGTGCAGGTCCTTGCCGTGAGTATCGATGTATTCGCGGGCGATTTTGCCGAGGTCGCCGAGTGGAAGGCCCGGCTTGATCGCGGCGATCACCGCGTTCTGCGCGCCCAGCACGATCTCGTATATCTCCCGCTGGCGTTTGCTGAACCGCGCGCCCACCGGGATGGTGCGCGTAATATCGGCGGCGTATCCGGCGCACTCGGCGCCGACGTCCATCAGCAGCAGCTCGCCGCGATCCATGCGGCGGGAATTGCGGGAATAGTGCAGGATGGTGCTGTTCGGACCGGAGCCCACGATGGGCGCATAGGCGTGGCGCTCGCATCCTTCGGCGAAATAGACTGCGGTCATGGTGGCGGCGACCTGATATTCATACAAACCCGGCGCCGCGCGTTTCCACGCGGCGCGATGCGCGTCCAGAGTGGCGTCGATGGATTTCTGAATGAGCGCCAGCTCTTCGGGCGACTTATGCATGCGCAGGCGCGCGATCGACTGGCCGGCGCCGGAGATATCGCGAAATGGAGCCAGCGCCTTAAGCTCGGTGGTGCTCGGCTCGCCGAGCGCGTAAATGCCGGAATAGTGGTCCAGTTGCTTGCGTAACTCGCTCTCGAAGGTTTCCACGGGCAGCACGGTATCGAAGCCGGTAAGTTGGTTGATGTTGGCGTCATCCGGTCCGGCTTTGCGGCCGGTCCACTTTTCCTGATCCTGCTGACGGCGCGGGAGGAAGAGGACAGCGTACAGCTTGTCATCCTGTGGAGGCGTGACTAACAGAATGGCGCCGGGGTCCTGCCAGCCGGTGAGGTAGTAGAAATTGGACTCCTGGAAAAAGCCGGTACGGATGTTCTCCTCGCCTTTCTCGGTGTGGCCAAACAGCACGAGCACGCCGTTGTGAAGCTTCCCGGATAGCTCGGCGCGGCGCGCGCGATACGGGTCCGGGCCGGGCGCGGCGAGGCCGGGGCGGGCGGCTAATAGAGCGCAGAAGAGGTAGAAGAGGCGCATTCCTATACAGTATAGCGGCGCGCCTTGTGTCCCGGCATTGGCCCCCAAAAAACAATTTGCGATTCCGATTCGGAGGTGATAATCTGAAGTGGCCGCGTCCGCGGAGATTCCATGCAAAACTATGCTGTAATTGCTCTGCTGGCGTGTGCCGTTGCAGCCCACGCCGCCACTTACACCACTTACATAGGCGATGCGAACCAATACCAGGTGTCGGCCATCGACACGGATACGGACGGGAACACGTATATTACGGGCAGTCGCGTGATTGTGCCTGCCTCGTCTGCTCCATATGATATGACATTCCGGTGACGGATGTCTTTGTCGGCAAGCTGGACCCTTCCGGGAATCTCACCCTGATCGGCACCTTCAGCGGCAAGGGGACGGACCAGGCGAATGGGATCGCGGTGGACCCCTCGGGGAATATCTATATCGCCGGCAACACGACATCGACGGATTTTCCGCTGCACAATCCGCTGCAAATCGTCTCGTACACCGCGGGCGTGGGCGTTCTCGCCGGAACGGGCTTTCTAATGAAGCTGAGCGCGGACGGTACGGTGCTCTATTCGACTTATCTTGGAGGCAGGACGGGCTATAGCTTGCTGAGCGGCGTGGCGGCCGATTCCAAGGGAGATGCGTACGTCACGGGTACCACGGTGGCTCAGGACTATCCGCACACACCGGGCATGCCGGCCGACGGCGTGTCCTGCTGTGGCGTCAAAATCATCTCCGGCGCGTTCTTCGCTAAGATCGACCCGTCGGGCAGCCAGATCCTATATGCCGGGACGCTCACCGGCCCACAGCCCGGGTGTGAAACAGCCGAAAAAGGCAGTTCCTGCTTCTTGAGTCCAGTTTTTACCTCCGGGTCGGCGATTGCTGTGGACCCGGCGGGCAATGCGTATATCGCGGGGAACGCGGGCATGGGACTGTCAACCACCCCCGGCGCGCTGCTGACCAATGGGATTGGCGCTTTCGTCGCCAAGGTGAACTCCGCTGGGACCGCTTTGGTCTATGTTACGTATCTGGGGGCTGGGAGTCTCGAACCTACGGTCGGCACCCTTGCCACAGACTTCGTCACTGCCATTGCCGCGGATGGAGCGGGGCATGCCTATCTCGCTGGTTCCACGTCGGACTTGGCGTTTCCGGCGACGGCGGGTGCGTTTCAAACCGCGCTCGCGGGCCAGGTAGCTCCCCCATTCGTAGGTCCTTCCGACGCATTCGTAGCCAAACTCAATCCCACGGGGAGCGCTATGGTGTGGGCCACGTTCCTGGGCGGGTCGGGAAACGATCAGGCGCAAACCATTGCCGTCGATTCCGCGGGCGACGTGTGGGTTTCGGGCATCACAAGGTCCACCGATTTTCCTAGCAAGGTATCCGTGACTTCGAACGGGAGCGAATTCCTGGCGGAGTTGAATTCCACCGGCTCGGCGCTATCCTACTCGGCGCTCTTCCCCAGCGATACGGTGGCGGCGGCGCTCGCCGTGGACGCCGACGGCACGGTCACGTTGGCGGAGCCACCGGTCCGATCTCCGCCTTCTCGCCCGGCTCTGCGCCCGGCCTGACTTCCGCCCCATGGATGTTTGGCATCGCCAACGCCGCAGGTGGAGTTCTGTCGGGACGCCTGGCACCGGACGAGTTGATCTCCATCTACGGACTACACCTCGGCCCGTCTGCGCCAGTTTCGGCAACTTTCAATGCCGCCGGTTTCCTGCCCACGACGCTCGGGGGAGTTCAACAGCCGCGGATTGGCCGCCAGCCCCGGCCCTTTGCCGCTGCCGCGCGCATCGCTGCCGTGACAGCCGGCGCAGTGGCCGGCGAAGACTACTGGGCCGGTGTTGGCGGGCAGCAATGGCGTGAGAAGCAATCCGACAGCCAGCCTCATCATCTCAATCGCCAGCCGCCGCGCGCGAATAGAACCCCGCCAAGTCGGCCTTCAACTGTTTCAACGCATCCACATTCAGATAAATCATGTGACCCGAGTGGTAGTATGCGAACTCGATATTCCCGCGCAGCTTCGGTTCCAGTTCCATATGCGCCAGGTCGTACTCGGTGATGAAGAAGGGCGTCGCCAGATCGAACAATCCGTTCGCAGAGAACACTTTCAGCCGCGGATTTTTCCGCATCGCATCCGCCAGATCGCCCGCCACATACGGTTCTCTAAGCGGCGGCCCTTGCGGCCCGGGTCCGCCCGCTCCCGGCGGGTGGTGGTTGTGATCCCAGTCCTCGTTCACCTTCGGACCTCTGGGGAAATACGTCTCCTTGGTCGTGTATTTCAGCTCGCGGTCGAGATAATCGTGGAACGCGGATACGAACGCCCCTGTGATGCCGGAGCTGGACGGATCGTAGCCGGGGGTCTCGCCTGCCGCGTCGGCATCGGTTCCTTCAAACCGCGCGTCATATCGTCCCAGAATCATGCGCTGGTCTCGCAGCAGCTCCTTACGGAAGCGGCTCGGACTCACCCGCAGATTGGCTTCCTTGATGTACTGCACGCTCAACCCGGTGTAGCCCGCCAGCTTGGCAGCCATTCCATCCACCTGCGCCTGCGGCAGGTTTTGTCCCTGTGCCAGGGCCTCCGCGTAAGCGCCGCGCGCGAACGCCCGCACTTCGTCGCGGAACGCCTTCTCATCCCGCCCCTTGTGCGCGATCTTCTCAAAATGCCAGGCAATGGCCGCATAGGAGGGCAGGTTCCCGATGTATTCCGCGTCGCTTCCCGGCGCATGCGTGTAATAGTTCAGAATCGTCGACATCAGAATCACGCCGTTGAACGACATGCCGCCGTTCTCCAGCGCATCCACCAGTGCCGCCGAGCGCGTGGTGCCGTACGATTCGCCGAACAGGAACTTGGGCGAATTCCATCGGTGGTTCACGCCGACGTAGCGCTGGATGAATTTGGCAAACGCCTGCACGTCTTGGTCGGTCCCGGCGAAGTTCTTGATGGTGGCTTTTCCGACCGGCCGCGAATAGCCGGTCCCCACGGCGTCCACGAACACCAGATCGGTCTTGTCCAGCAGCGAGTACTGGTTCGGCATAACTTGATACGGGGCGGCGCCCGTGGCTTCCGGACTGGCGGTGGCCACGCGCACCGGGCCGATGGAACCCATGTGCAGCCACAGACTCGCCGAACCCGGCCCTCCGTTGTAAAGAAATGTGACCGGTCTCGTGCGCGGATCGCTGACGCCGCTCAGTGTGTATGCCACATAGAAAACGATGCCGTACGGCTTTTCGTCGTCGCCATCGATCAGCAGTGTCGCGGCTGTGGCCTTGTAGTGGATCGTCTTGCCGTCGAGCTGCAGTTCGTGGTCCGTGACGGATGTGGTTTCGGAGGGGATGGGAGCCGGCTTCTCTTCGGCAGCCGGAGTGGCCGGCGATTCCGCGGCCGGCGGTCTCTGGGCAAACAGCGGTAGGGCTGCGGCCACCAGGAAGACCGCGTATCGCAGTCGGAACATGGTTTTCTCCTTTCGGCGTATTCTCTCATGAATTGCGGTGGGGCAGGCCTCCCGGCCTGCCAATCGGCGTACAATTGCAAAGAATGAACCCCCACATGCGAACCGTTTGGCTGCTGGCCTTCATCGCCTCCTTGGCCGTGCTGTTTTTTGGCGTCTGGTTCCAGGTTTCGCTGGCGCAAAACTGGACCCGCCCGGCCATGTTGCCCTACGGCGTCAATAACCCGGTACTCGCCATGCAAATGGCCAAGCCGCCCTGGCCCGTCGAAATTCTCGCGCCCGGACAAAACATGGCCGAAATGACCCGCCAGCAATACATCGACTTCGGATATATCCCGAGCTACGTGGCGCTGTTCACCTGCATCGCGATTCTGCAATGGTCCTCGGATCGCCGCTGGATCGCCGCGCTCGCCCCCGTCTGCGTCGTTCTCATCCTCGTCGCGGCGGGCTACGACGTTGCCGAGAACCGCGCGATCCTCGGCGTCACCGAACAACACAACCCAGCCGCCTGGGCGTCGATCCGCCCGCACTCGCTCGTCAAGTGGGCCTGCGCCTTTCTCGTGATCCTTCTCCAAAGCCCGTTCTATCTGACCGTGCAGGGTCTCTCGACCTTTCCGCGCCTGCTCGCGCGCATCCTGGGCCTGGCCGCCACCCTTGCCGGACTGCTCGGATTCCTAAGCTCGATCGCCGGAAACGAGAAGGGTCTCGGAATCGCGACACTCCCATTACTGGTGTCGATGCTTGCCATGCCGCCTTTTCTTTGGTTGGGAAGCACAGGCGGAATCGGAGTGGCGTCAACCCGCGAAAGGTGATACTGCTGGCTTCATGCGTTACCTCGTTCCGTCAATTGTTCCGTTAATAGTCGTGGCGGCTCTGCCGGGCTGCGCGCAGGAGCGCCCGCCCATCGTGGGAGTCGCGCACATCGGACTGAAGACCAACGACCTGGCGGCTGCACGCCAGTTCTATGGCCATGTGCTTGGCTATCAGGAACCCTTCACGGTCGACAAGCCTTCCGGCGGGTTGATGCTCACGTATTTCAAGGTCAACGATCACCAGTACATCGAGGTCTTTCCCGAATTGAAGAGCGAGACGGAAGACCGCCTGTCGCACATTGCCTTCGAAACCACCAACATTCAACAACTGCGCGACTATCTGGCCGGCAAGGGCGTGAAGGTGCCGGAGACTCCGCAGGCGGGCCTCGACGGCAACCTCAGCATGATGCTGAAAGACCCCGACGGCCACAACGTGGAATTCGTCGAATACCGTCCCGGTTCGCTGCACAGCAAGAACTTCGGCAAGTTCCTGCCGGACACGCGTGTCTCCGAGCGCATCATACATGTGGGAATCACGGTTGCCGACCGCGCGGCCGCCGACCGCTTCTACAAAGATATTCTCGGATTTCACGACATCTGGCACGGCGGCATGCAGGACGACCGCACGGACTGGGTCGATATGCGGGTGCCGGATGGCACCGACTGGCTGGAGTACATGCTCAACGTACACAATCCGTCTCCGCGCACGCTGGGCGTGATGCACCATCTGGCTCTGGGCGTGCCGAGCGTGGAGGCGGGTTATCGCACGGTGGTCGCGCGCGGCATGAATCCGGAGAAGCCCAAGATCGGCCGCGACGGAAAATGGCAGCTTAATCTCTACGATCCGAATGGCACGCGCGCCGAACTGATGGAGCCGAAGCCGGTGGAGAAGCCCTGCTGTTCGCCGATACTGGACAAGTAATTATTCTGACTTCCGACTCCTGACTCCTGACTTCTGGTCTGTCACTCGTACCGCAAGGCGATGAGGGGATCGGCGCTGGCGGCGCGGAGGGCCGGCGGGAGGACGGCGGCGACGGCGGCGATCAGGATGCAAGCAAGCGGGGCGGCCAGGCTCCAGAAATCGGCTGGCTTGACGCCGAACAACTGCGAAGCGAGATAGCGGGCCAGGCCGAGGCCGGCGCGGCCGCATCGCGGGGCGGGGTATAGATCGACGGCCCCGCGGGCTCCCGGAGGTTGTTATAGCGGGCATTGGCAACCACTCCGACTATCTGTTGCGGGACAGGATCGGGATCGTCGCCAAACTTGTCGAAACGCTGGCCGATGGGGTTTCGCCCGGGTAAGAACTTGTCGACGAAGGCCTGGTTCACAATCACCGCTGGGGAGTTCGCCGCGATCTCTTCGGGGAGAAAGTCGCGGACGGCGATCCAGCGGATCTGCATGGCGCGGAAGAATCCCGCGGAAACGGGCACCTCGCGTGGACGGACCGTTTCGTTTGCGCGGCCGGGCAGGTGGACGATTGGCGTCATGATCCAGACCATGTCGCCACCCATGGGCCGCTGTTGCGACAAACTCGCGGCTTGGACTGCAGGGAGATGGCGGAGATATTCGAGCAGTTCGGCGCCTGAATCCGCACGATGACTTTCGGGATTGCGGGGCTCGATGTCGAACAAGACGACGTTATCGCGGGCAAAGCCGGGATCGACTGCGATCAGCTTGCGGAAGGAGAGGCGCAGGAGTCCGGAGAGGAAAAGCACTGCCACACTACTTTCTGCGCCACAATCGGTTAGATTAGGCAAGGCTCGACGTTATACAGCTACACGCGGCAACAAATGAACGATGGCTGGGTGGAGGCGGAATTTGAAGCAATCCTTCGTGAGCGCTACGTGCGTGTCATCGGCCAGGTTCTAGCGGGACTTTCGCAAATCT
>PKYZ01000649.1 GCA_003132865.1 Bryobacterales bacterium | reverse complement strand
CTAACAAAAGGCCTTTTTCGTGCCCAAAGTTTGGGGTCCATTACACATATTCACGAGCGATAGGCGCACCATGTCAGGCGAGATGTCATAGCCCTTGAAGTTCTGTGCGAGACGGCCCTTCTCGTCGGGGGTGAGCGTACTGCTACCGTTGGCGTCTACGTTCGCCTCTAGGATGTGCTTGTAGGAAGAGATTAAGAACCCCGCGGTGCCACAAGCTGGGTCCAGGAGTGTCTCAGTCTTCTTCGGGTCGATGATCTCAACCATGAAATCAATGATGTGGCGCGGGGTGCGGAACTGCCCAGCGTCGCCCTGGGAGCCGAGGACACTGAGCAGATACTCGAAGGCATCGCCGAGTCGCTCGCTGTGGTCATAGCTGAACTCGTCGATGATCTTCAGAAAACTCTTGAGTGTTTCTGGATCGCGGTAAGGCGGATATGCATTCTTGAAGATGTCGCGGAAGAGCGGCGGGATGCCTGGGTTCTCGGGCATCTTGGTGACGCCTTCGGCGTAGACGTTAAGCATCTCGTAGCCGCCCAACCCTGGACTCATGAGTTTGGCCCAGCCGTAGCGGGCGAACTCGCCGGTGAAGAACTTCCGCCTGCCGCCGAGTTCCTCGGCCTCGGCGTCCGTGTCGTCCATGAATTTATAAATCAGGGCAATGGTGATCTGCTCGACCTGGGACTTGGGATCGGGGACCTTCCCGACTAGGATGTCGCGGGCGGTGTCAATGCGGCGTTTGGTATCGGCATCGAGCAAGGAATTCTCCTTAATCGGCAAACTGGTTCAAGGATACGTAGTCCTTGATGTAATTGGGGACGATGGCCCGGTAGTTCTCCGGCACCGCCCTCATATCCCTACTTGAGAACACCGGGTTGGTCGCCAGGTCGGTATATTGCCTGGTGTCGATGATGTGCCGCACTTGGCTGTTCGTCGCATAGGCCTTGAAATAGGTTTTGATCGTCGGAATTGCCAACACATCGGCCTCCGCCGGTCTGTAATCGGCCACAAACTTGGCGAACTCCTCCTCCAGCAATTCATCTTTCGATTTGAAGCGCGGGATGAGGCCGAAGATTTTCTCCAGAATCTCCCGCAGTCCCAGACGCCGATCAACTGCGGCGGCCTGGCGCAGCTTCTCCAGGCTGAAGTACTCGTTGGGCTTGTCGAAGACTTCGCGGTTCACATAGTCGATGACCCGATCCCATTGGCCGGCCTCGACCGCGGCGGCGATAACCGGATTATCGCGCACGGTTCCCTCGAATTTCTCATAGAACATCCGGTCTATCTTCATCCCCTCATAGCCAATGGTTTCCTCCTTGATTGTCGAGAGGATATCCTGGCCCAGATGCTCGTATGTGCCGCCGGCACCCGCGCCTTGCCCGCCGCCTTTGCCGCCATTGCCGTGCACGTTCGGCTTCGGCTTCGGCAAATCGATGACCTGATCGTAGTCGTAGTCTTCCTCGAAGTATTCGCAATTCGCGAAAAAGTCGAAGAGCTTGAATGCCTTCTTTCGCGGCTCTTTGACCGCGTCGCGCAGCTCGGCGTCAAACAGCTCCTCGCGAAAATCGTGCTTACGAGTGCCACGCCCCTTGATCTGAATAAAGTCGGTCGGCGAGAAAATCGGGCGGAACAGGCCGAGATCGTGCGGTATGACGGGAGGAAATTGGCCGTGCCTAAGAGGTTGTTGTTGGCGAAGTTGATTGTGAACTGCTGAGCGTCGGTGACTTTCGAGGTTACCTGCACGGCAAAATCGGATTGATATTTGCCGGGGAATATCTGAGCAAGGCACGTGTGCGTAACCGTCGGCATGATGACCACCGGCTACGATTGCCCGGACATCTTGAATTGTCGGCTATGAGGTTCAAGATCTGTGCGAGCTTCATGGCGTGATGCTGGCTGACGGCAAAAATGATCGACTTGCCGATCTCCCCACTGATCGGATCGCGCAGTGCATTCTTAGAAGACCTGATTGGTGGCTTCGGCAAAGAAGCGTTTCTCAAACTCGCGTTGCTTGTAGATCTCCTTCTGGTCGTCGCCTTCGTCATCCTTGAACTCGACGACGAAGCCATCCTCGGAAAGAAGCTGGGTTGTGATCTCGCTGCGGGCATCCACAACAATCGGGTTGACCAAGAAGCCGTCTTTCACTCCATCCAGTAGGGAATAGCGAAAGGTCGGCTGGCCGTCTTCGCAGCCGAAGGTCCGATAGGTGTCATGTCAAGCAACATCCGGCGCTCGAATTCGCGCGGGTCCCTCGCGTTCCCCCTGTCGAATTTCTTGAGGTAATCGCGCGGCGTAGCGGTAAGGCCGAGCTTGTAGCCTATGAAATAATCGAATACGGCTCGGGCGTTGCCGCCGATTGAACGATGCGCTTCGTCCGAGATAACCAGGTCGAAATCGGTGGGGGAAAAAAGCTGCTGATATTTGTTGTTGAAGAGGAAGGACTGAACCGTGCTGACGACGATTTCGGCGCGTCTCCAGTCGTCGCGGTTCTCTTTGAAGATGACCGTCTGGTAGTCGGCGGCGAGCAGCGCAGCAAAGGCTTTCTTGGCCTGATCCTCCAGTTCGAGGCGATCCACCAGAAAGAGAACGCGTCGGGCGTTGCCAGAACGGAGAAAGAGCTTAATAATGGCAGCGGGAATGCCCGGTAGATCG
>PKYZ01000520.1:2941-3852 GCA_003132865.1 Bryobacterales bacterium | reverse complement strand
GGCGCATGGGGCTTTGCCGCCTCGCCGCTGGTCACCCAGGAGGAAATCGCGCGCATGGTCGGCGAGGCGGTGGCGGTGGCGCGCGCCAACGTGGCCATCCGATCCAAGCCGGTTGAACTGGCCCCGGTCCCCGTCTATCGCGAGCGCTGGCAGACGCCGCATGAACGCGACCCGTTCGCGGTGCCGCTCGAAGAGAAGCTCGATCTGATCCGCACGGCGGCCGCCGAGGTGAAGAAAGAGAAGGGAGTCTTCTCGGCCAATTGCAATCTGTCGTTCCGGTCCGAAGACAAGTACTTCGCTTCGTCGGTGGGATCTTCCATCCAGCAGCTCAATTTGCAGACTTACGGCGGAGTGAACGCCACGGCGACGGATTTCAAGCGCGGGCTTTCGAAGTCGCGCCGCTATCAGCCCCAGCAGGTCACCGCCGGATACGAATATGTGCCGCTGATGAACCTGGTCGAAAACGCGCAGCGCATCCGCACGGAGGTGATCGAACATCTTAACGCGCCGCCGGTCACACCCGGCAAGAAGGACCTGGTGTTGATGCCNNACGAGAGCATCGGGCATTCCACGGAACTGGATCGCGCCCTGGGTTACGAGGCCAACTTCGCCGGCACCAGCTTTCTGACCACGGACAAGATGGGCACGCTGCGCGTGGGCAGCGACCTAATGAACATATGGGGCGACCGCACCACCGAGCGCGGCCTGGCCACCACGGGCTNNGGCGAGCGCGAATCGCGCGGCTGCTGCTATGCCGACAACTGGTCCAGCGTTCCGTTCCAGCGCATGCCCAACGTTTGGCTGGAGCCGGGCAAGTCGGGGACGAGTATCGACGACCTGATCTCCGGCGTGGACGACGGCATCCTGATCGATGGCGATGGCAGCTTCTCGATCGACCAGCAGCGCTACAA
>PKYZ01000520.1:0-2905 GCA_003132865.1 Bryobacterales bacterium | reverse complement strand
CCCAGCTATTGGCAGCAGTGGGGCGCGCCCAACGACGGCAAGGGTGAGCCGGAGCAGATCAACTCGGTCAGCCACGGCTGTTCACCGGCGCGCTTCCGCCAGGTGAATGTGATTCAGACGGACTAAGGCAGAGTTTTGTGGGGCAGACCTCCAGGNNGACGTCGGCCGCAGGACTGGAGTCCTGCCCCACTGGAGACGAATTCATGCTTACCAAAGAACAGGCGCAGAAGATCACCGAGAAGACGCTCTCGTTTTCCACCTTTCCGGAATGCGACATCGGCGTGAACAGCTCGGAACGCGCGTTTATCCGTTTCGCGCTGAACGATGTGACTACCTCGGGCTTCACGGTGGAGCAGTCCATGTCGATTTCGTCGGTGCGCGACGGCCAGAGCGGCAGCACGCGTGTGGACGAATTCGACGACGATTCGCTGCGCGAGGCGGTGAAACGCACCGAGCGTCTGGCCATGATCGCGCCGCCCAATCCGGAGCGCGTGCCGCCGCTTGAAAAGCAGAAGTATCCCGAGCTGGAGAACTATGCCGCCTCGACCGCCGGCGCGCGCAATCAGGCGATGATTCCGCACATTCGCGCGATCATGGACGGCGCCAAGGCGAACAACCTGATGGCCGCGGGGTTCTTCGAGCGCTCGGCCGAGACGGCGGCGATCGCCAATAAACAAGGCAATTTCGGATATGGGCGCGTCACGGACGCGCACCTCTCGGCGACCGTCCGCACGGCGGCCGGAACGAGTTCCGGTTGGGCCTCCCAGCCGGCCGTGCTCATCGAGAGCATCGACGGCGCGGCAGTGGCGCAGACGGCCATCGACAAGTGCCTGCGCTGGAAGGAACCCAAGCGGCTCGATCCTGGAAAGTACACCGTGGTTCTGGAACCGACGGCCACCGGCGACCTGGTGCAGATGATGGGTTTCGGCATGCAGGCCCGCGCCGCGGAAGAGGGCCGCGGCTTCCTGAGCAAGAAGGGCGGCGGCACACTGGCCGGCGAGAAACTGTTCCCGGAATTCATCACGCTGCGGTCGGACCCATTCAATAAGTTGTACTCTGTGCTTCCTTGGGGCGGTGGAGGCGGCTTCGGCTTTGGCGGCGGCGGTGGTGGCGGCGCAGGGGGCGGTCTGCCTGCCGAGCGCATGACCTGGATCGAAAACGGCGTGGTGAAGAATCTGGTCTACGATCGCTATTGGGCCGCCAAAGCCGGCAAGCAGCCGACGCCTTTCCCCAATCGGCTGGTGCTGGAAGGCGGCGGCAAGAGTCTTTCCGATCTGATCGCTGCGGTGGATCGCGGGCTGTTGGTTACGCGGTTCTGGTATATAAGGGTGGTCAATCCGCAGACCATGCAGGTGACCGGACTGACGCGCGATGGCGTCTTCCTGATCGAACAAGGCAAGGTCACTTCGCCGGTCATGAACTTCCGCTTCAACCAGAGTCCGGTGGAGATGCTGAAGAACACCGTAGCGATGGGCACGCCGTTGCGCGTGCGCGGCGGGGAAGGGCAGGGCATGATCGCGCCGGCGATTGTGGTGAAGGAGTTCTCGTTCACCAGCATCTCGGATGCGGTGTAGACCGCTTCGCTTGCAGCACGCGCGCTCCTGTTCGATACTGGTTGTGGAGTCGTACAAATGACACGCCTCAATGTCTCGCAAGCGCAGGAACAGTTTCCCGAAGTCATAAACCGCGCCGCCCATGGGAAGGAGCGGACCATCGTCTCCCGCCGTGGGAAAGACCTGGCCGCTGTCATTCCCATCGACGATCTCCACCTTCTGGAGCGCCTGGCCCAGGAGGAAATGGACCGCCTGGACCTCGAAGACGCCCGCGCCGCTCTGGCGGAAGCGGAAGAAAAGGGGACTATTCCTCTCCGTGAACTCATGCGAAAACTGGGGAACTAAGGCCTGGCCTACCGCGTTGAAGTCACGCCCGCCGCTGAGCGGGACCTTCGCAAGCTCGATGCTCACATCCGCAAGCAAGTCAACCTGGACCTTCTCGGCCTGGAAGAGAACCCACGTCCTCATGGAGTGGAGAAGCTGGAGACGAAGGAGAAGCTCTATCGCGTCCCCGTTGGGCCGGGGAAGAACTACCGCGCCCTCTATCAGATTCGGGACGATATTCTGCTGGTCCTGGTGGTGAAGGTAGGAGACCAAAAAGAGGTGTACCGCCGAGTGAACTGAAGGCGCAAAATGCAGAAGACAAAGGCGTTCCAGTCGGGCATCGAGGTACACTGAGCGCGTTTGGGACGTGCCCCCCGCGCTACTCGTCCTCTTCTTCAACTGTTACGGGTTCGAGGTCCTCGGCTTCGAAGATCTGGCGGCAATCCAGGCATTCCAGGTATTCCACGCCATCGCGCCTGGCGATGATCTCGGTATGGTTGTGCTCGCAAGGGTGCTGCATAAAGCAAGACTTAGGATTTATTCTAATGAACTGGAGACCCTTGTCAAGGGGGTTTTGCATTATTTTTTCGAATCTTAACGCTGGCTAGTGCGTCCGGGGGACTTTCGGGCGCCCTGAGCTACAATTTAGGGGATGCCGTTCCCCATACACCGCATGCGCCGGTTGCGCGCCAGCGAGCCGATCCGCAGCCTGGTACGGGAGACTCGCCTGGATCCGGCGGAGTTCATCCTGCCGCTGTTCGCCTGCCCCGGCGAGGGCGTCCGCNNCCGCGAAATCGGGGCCATGCCCGGCAATTTCCAACTGTCCGTGGACGAAATCGTGCATGAGTGCGCGGAGGTGCGAGCGCTCGGCATCGGAGGCGTGATCCTGTTCGGCCTGCCGGAAACGAAGGACGAAACGGCCTCCGGGGCTTACGCCGAGGATGGGATCGTGCAGCGCGCCATACGCGCCATCCGGCGCGGTGTCCCCGGCCTGCTGATTATGACGGACGTCTGCAATTGCGAATACA
>PKYZ01000659.1 GCA_003132865.1 Bryobacterales bacterium | reverse complement strand
TGGATTCCTCAACCGTGATCACACCGTCTTTGCCGACCTTTTGCATAGCTTGGGCGATGACGTCGCCGACAGTGGAATCGCTATTGGCGGAAATGCGGCCCACTTGAGCGATCATGTCGCCGGATACAGGTTTCGAGAGCTTCTTGATTTCTTCCACCGCGACTTCGACCGCCCTGTCGATACCGCGTTTGATCGCCATCGGGTTTGCACCCGCCGTGACCGCTTTAACACCCTCGCGGAAAATCGCCTGCGCCAGAATGGTGGCGGTAGTGGTGCCGTCGCCGGCGACGTCAGAGGTCTTGGACGCTACTTCGCGCACCATCTGGGCGCCCATGTTCTCGAGCGGATCTTTCAGCTCGATCTCTTTCGCCACCGTTACGCCGTCTTTGGTGATGGTGGGGCCGCCGAACTTCTTTTCGAGAACCACCGTGCGTCCTTTGGGGCCGAGGGTCACTTTCACCGCTTCGGCGAGTTGGTTGACGCCGCGCAGGATCGCTTGGCGGGATTGGTCACTATAAGTAATCTGTTTTGCCATGATGGTTTCCTTGTGAGTCGATATGAACTAATTGTTCTTGGCCGCTTTCGCGGCGGAATCCAGAACGCCGAGAACGTCGTCCTCGCGCATGATGATGTACTCCGTACCCACCACTTTCGTCTCGGTGCCGGAATATTTTCCAAAAAGGATGCGGTCGCCGGCTTTGACGTCGAGGGTGACCATTTTGCCGTCGTCGAGCCGCTTGCCCTTTCCGATGGCCATCACTTCACCCTCCTGGGGTTTTTCCTTAGCCGAGTCGGGGATGATGATGCCTCTGTGCGTGGTTTCCTGTTCCTCGATCCGCTTCACCACGATGCGGTCGTATAGGGGTCGTATGTTCATAATGCTGTTAGCCTCCAGTTAGATTGAGTGTGTGAAAAGTGTGCCGGGTCGCTCCAAAACTACGCTTGGCCGGAGAAGACCAGGCCTTTCTGAAGATGCCGCGGGTGAGCCGAGACACTCACATAGGGCACTTTGAGGAACGAATCGCCCGTCACCTGCGTAATCTCGATACTGTTGCAGTTGTGAGATTTCACGTTCGCGATGAGTCGCTTCAGCGCGGCGCGGAGTGTCTTTTGCTTATCAAATCCGAAGACGGTGCTCCGGATCTCCCCAGCCATGAAGAAAAAGGTCCATCCTGCTTCCTGAATTTCCTTCTCCAACGTGGAACGAGTGTTTTTGACCGATGCCCATCCATTCGAACAAGACTCGCTCTGGAGCAACAGGGAGTTTGGCAGGTGCGTGCCTTCTTCAATCAAGATGCTCCCCGCTGTGATTGCGCCTGTCATAGTGTGCCTCATCGATCCCCGGTGTCAGTGCACGGAACCTGGGGTGGCGCCCGCGGTATGGGCGAGCCATTCCACCGGGTGGCTGCGGATGCTGCCGTCGCGCTCCGTGATATCCGCCCACTTAACGTCCTCTCTCGGCCGGAGAAAAACACCAAGGGTACCCTGGTATGTGCCATTGGCTAGCACGACTTCGTCACCTTCGCGAAATACTGGAGCTGCAGATCCAGTGCTCATCATGTTCGTGTACCTCCTTGGTTCGGCTTGTTCACGGGTCTGGCCTTCTTACTCTTGGTTTGCGCATCGCGTCAAGCGGGTGACGCGACGAAGGGAAGGGCACTTGCCAGTACCACGGCTCGCTGCCCGCCGCGCTGAGAGGCAGGCGAAATCGCCTGCCCCACCCACTGCTTACCTGGCTGCGGCCGACGTGCCGATCTCCGTGCCAATTACCTCGCCGGAGATCACTAGTTCCACACGCCGGTTCTGCTGCCGGCCCTCCGCGGTGTCATTGGAAGCCACCGGGTGACTCTTGCCGAAGCCCTTCGCCGTAACCGAACCCGCCGCCATTCCCTGGTTGGTCAGGTATGCGCGCACAGCCTCGCCGCGCTGTTCGGAAAGCCGCTGATTATAGTCGTCCCCGCCGACGCTGTCGGTGTGACCTTCTACATCCAGCCTTAGACCCGGATGCCCGGAGACGATGCCGGCAACCTTGGCCAGCTTCTCGCGCGCCAGAGGCCGTAACGAAGACTTGGCGGTGTCGAAGAGTACATCCGACATGTTCACGATCAAACCACGCGCTGTATCCCGGGTCTGAAGAATGGCGTTGAACTGGCTAAGTAGCTGGATTCGCAGTTCGGCCTTCTCCGCTTGCAACTGGGCCGTCTGCTTGGCCGCGCTGTCGAGATCGGCCTGGCTAGCCGCCTTTTGCGCCTCATTTTCCCGCCTCAGACGATCTACTTCGGACGCGGCGGCGGACGCGCTCGCCACGTTCTCCAGTTTTAAGCGATCGGCGTCGGCTGCGGCGGCATTCATGCGAGTGTCATTTTCGCGTTTTACACGATCGGCTTCCGCCTGAGAGGACACTGCCTGCGCATCCTTTTCCCGCGTTAAGCGATCCGCGTCGGCGGCGGCGGCATTCATGCGAGTGTCATTTTCCCGTTTTACCCGATCCGCGTCGGCCGCGGCAGCAGTCATGCGCGCATCGTTATCGTGTTTCAAGCGATCCGCGTCGGCCGTGGCAGCAGTCATGCGCGCGTCATTATCGCGTTTCACGCGATCGGCTTCCGCCAGAGAGGACACTGCCTGCGCATCCTTTTCCCGCGTTAAGCGATCAGTCTCCGCCAGTGCCTTGATCCGTGCCGCTTCGGCTTCCCGCGTGACGCGATCCGTTTCGGACTGCGCGGCTGCGCGTCCGCTCTCCGCGCGTGCTTCGCGCTCCACCGACTGCTGCCGCTCCGCGGTCAGGGCTTCTGCCTCCTGACGTTTGACGGCGATTGCCCGCGAGTCTTCCGCCGTCTGCACCGCTTCCCGGGCACTCATGATCACAGCCTTCTTGCCTGCGTTGCGTCCCTGATAAGCTTCAGCCTGAGACAAGCTTCCCTCGGCCTTCTGGAAGGTCTCGGCCGCAAAACTGTTGGCGCCCACGGCGCGCGCGATCTGCACTGCGTTGCGCGCTTCGTAGAGTTCCAGCGGCTGTTTCCGATCGAACTTCAGAGCCAGCGGGTTCGCCAGACGCTGATACTGGCCGCGCTGCAACAGTTCGTACTTGGCGTCGATCTCCTCGATCTTCCCCTTCGTGTCCGCGCGCACCACGTTTTCCATCACAATCAGGTCGCTGGGCTGGGTGACCGCGTAGTAGGGTTCGGCGGTGACCACCAACCCGAAGACCTGCAGTTCTGTGGTTACATTCAGCTTACTCTTCGCCCCATTCAGAAGAACCTCACCCAGGTTGGCCGTGCGGCCTTCGGGGGTGATAGCCCACAACACATAAGTGAGGTATTCGGCTCCGTTGTTTGTGGCTGGCTGCAGGCCGTCGAATTCCACCTCGATCCGGATGTAGCCCTGCTTGCCCTGGACTGTGGCCTCGCCACGAGCATTTGGCAGGATCTCGGTTCCTCGGAAATCGATCTTCGTCGCACCGCTACGGTGCTGGTAGTTAATGGCCTTTATGGTCCGCGGCGTTACGGAGAGGCGGTAAATGGGCGTTTGTCCGGCTGACAGCCGTGTCGCGTTCTCGTTCTGATTCCGTGGCTCCTGGGCCGATAGAAGTCCGCATGCTATGAGCGATGCGCCGATGAGCTTAATTTGGGTCATCTTATGTTCCTTTCTCGCCAGACGATTGGCTGGCGCCAGTTGATGCACTCGCGTGCTTCCGTGCCGGGTGCCGGTTCAGTTCGGCAATCAGTTTCGCGGCCGCCCTGGGCGTATGCATAGGCTTAGTTAAAATCTCCCGGTTCTCCAGCTTTTTGCCGTAGAGAGCGGCATTATCGTCCAGATCCTCCCGCAGGGTGGCGCCTTCCAAAGCAAGGCCCGCAAACAGCCCCTGGGATCGCGACCATGAGAGAATCTCGGCGTGCATTTGAAGGTCGGTTTGAGCTGTCGCCGTACGTCCCACGGGCCCGGCGGCAACCGATGCCTCGCCGCCCAGAGTGAACTTACTGGAAAGCAGTTTGTTCTCTCCTCCCTCGTTCATCACCAGCATGATTAGGTCCGTTGTAGAGNNCTAGAGCCGCCAATCTGGAAGCCAAAGCTGCCGCCCTCGATGCGGACCGCGGCCGGCGCCGACCAACCGCCTTTATGCCGGCACGACACATAGCCTTTTCCGTACTTGCCGCCAACCAGGAAAGCCGCGGTCTTCAGGCTTGGGACGATTACGATGCAGTGGGCGTCCGCCAGCAGGTCTTCCGGGATGCCCTTATCCGGTGTCGCCATAATCTCGGAAAACACCACGGCGGCTTCATTTAGCCGCTTTACATTTTGGTTGTCTTTGGCCAGCAGGGGCGCAATCGCCAGAGTAGCCGCTAGTATCATTCGCAATTCTTAGCCTCTTCGGTCGACCCGGTGAACCCGGCAAAGGCCTTGGGCGACACCTTCCCCCAATGCACGAGTAGCACCAACCGCATCTTTTGTTGAGCCGATTCGCCGGGGATGGGTTGCGAACCGCGGCCAAGAGTGGCCGAATTGTCTGACGAATGACCACCTATGGTCAATCGACGAGGCGCGGTCAGAACCCTTGGAACGCCCGAAGACGCCTATGCCGCTTGTATTTGTCGGCTCCAAGCTGGTGTCCGCGATTAGGCGCGCGGGCGCGGGGGCGCTTCAGCGGCTGGCAGCGGCTGGGGGTGGACAACGCGATTGCGGCACGGGTGATGTTCCAACAGTTATGCCCGCGCCGAGATGCAGAACCTGCACGGGAATGCGTAATTTGCTTGCCGTTCAAAACCCCCGTTCGAAGACTGGAGCCGCTGAAAATGGAGGTGGGTGACGATTTGTCGAGGCCAAAACCGTGCTCCTTACCGTCGCCGAGCACCTGCCCGGCAACCGCAGTCGCTAACTTAACGGAACGGCCAGTGGCATGCACGCACGGACGATGAGGACTAACAACATGCGTCGTTTACGAATTCTGCTAGGTGGGCTCTTGCTGGGCACCGCATTGATCGCCCCGATAATGGTGAGGGCTGACGGTGACGACCACCCTTACAACAAACGGTACTATGAACATAAGCGATACTACGACCGCGACGGCCGCGACTATCACGTGTGGAACGCCCAGGAAAATAGTGCTTACCGCTTCTATCTGAACGACCAGCACAAGGAGTATCGCGAATGGCGGACCGTGAAAGGCCCCGACCAGCGGGCATACTTCGCGTGGCGGCACACGCATCCGGACTCCGTGATTGTCACTGTGAAGTAGGCCAGTTGGCGCGCACTCCGGGTTGCATTTAACATTCATGTGTCTGTAAATGAATGGGGTGCACCCTGGAGTCACACGCGCACCGCATGCGCCCGCCAGAGTGTAAAACCGGCGAGTCGCGGTCAGAGATCCTTGCGGGAGATGCCGAGCTTTCGCATCATGGCGTTTAAGGTCGTGCGGTGCAGTCCGAGACGGGTGGCGGCCGTGGTGACCACCCCGCCGCTCTCCCGAAGCACCCGGACGATATGCTCCCGCTCCACTTGCTCGAGCGTGGTACTGCTGGCGATTCGCATGGCATCCGGCCGTATCTCCGCTAAAGGAGCACGAAGGTTGAGTCCCGTGGAAAGGATGACCGACCGTTCAATGAAGTTCTCGAGCTCCCGTACGTTGCCCGGCCAGTGCCAGCTCACCAGAGCGCGCATCGTCTCCGATGGGATCTTGTCAATTTGCCTGCCCATTTTCGCGGCGTATTTCTTGGTGAAATGCCGGGCGAGTATCGGTATGTCCTCCGGGTGATCGCGCAACGGAGGCGTAGTGATCGGGAAGACCTTCAGCCGGTAATAGAGGTCGCTTCGGAAAAGTTTATCCCCCATCATCTGGGTGAGATTCCGGTTGGTTGCCGCCACCAGGCGGACATCGATGGGGATCGTTTTGGTGCCGCCCAACCTCTCGAACGCCTTCTCCTGCAAAGCCCGGAGCAGTTTCGGTTGCAGATCCAACGGGATATCGCCCACTTCATCCAGAAACAGAGTCCCCCGGTGAGCCATCTCAAAACGCCCGATCTTTTGCGACAAGGCGCCGGTAAAGGCCCCTCTCTCGTAGCCAAATAACTCGCTTTCGAGGAGCCCGGTCGGAATGGCGGCACAGTTCAGCGTGACGAAAGGAAGGTTCTTGCGAGGACTCATCCGGTGGATGGCGCGCGCTACCAACTCCTTCCCGGTACCGGTTTCCCCCAGGATCAACACGTTCGCATCGGTAGGAGCAACCACTTCAACCTGCCGCTGAACCCGCCGCAGAGCCGCGCTGCCGCCTACGATCTCCTCGAAGTCTCGTTTGGGTTCGACATCTTGGTCCTCAACACTCTCAATCCGGTCGCGTTCCCGGAGGTCCTGTACAAACGTGATCCATCGGAAGGGAGAGAGCTTCAACACCGCCGTGGCAACCAGGACCGGGACGCGGGTCCCATCCTTCCGGATCAACTCCTTCTCAAAAGGCGTGCAGGCTCCGAACCGCAGACCTTCTTCATGCGCCAGATCGTCCAGTGGGGCGTATTCCGGCGGTGTGAGATCGCGCCAGTGTAGCCGGCCTGCCAGCAAATCCTCGCGGCTGTATCCGACCATTTCGAGAAACGCGTCATTCGCCTCGGGAACCTGGTCAAACTCACCGGAAACAATGCCGGCAACGGTCGATTCCGACGGGACTGGCCGCCTGCGCGCGCGACTGCGCCGCAACTTCTCGTCCTTTTCGTGACGCTCGCTGAAGTCGCGCACCACTCTCGCAAAACCTTGCAGTTCTCCGTTTTCATCTCTCAAGGCCATCGTAATGACATTGGCCCAGAATCGCGACCCGTCTTTTCTCAGGTGCCAGCCTTCGTTTCCCAAATGGCCTTCGGCGGCGGCCCTCTTCAGTTTTTCTTCAAAATTTACGCGGACGACCTCTTCGCTGGGATAGAGGAAGGACACATGTTGGCCGGTGGCCTCATCGGTTTTGTAGCCGTAAATGCGTTGCGCGCCCGAATACCAGGTGACAATCCGTCCGCCCACATCCAACAAGAAAAGCGCGTAATCCTGCACCCATGACGGAATGCGGTCGGTGGCTTGCTCTGTTTCCGCGGGTGCGGTCCTGTCGCGCAGGACAAGGATGTGGCGCACGGGCAACACGTTTCCTTTGGCGGTGTACTCCACGTCGAGCGGGCTTCGATCCGGCCCCAACAGCCGGAGCGTACCTTGCTGTTCCCCCTGCTCCTGCAAGGCTCTCCAGAGCTGCGAAATCTGGGGCTTGAAGCCGGGCTCTGCAAAGTCGTCAACCGGGCGGCCGATGATCTTTTCCCGCGGCAGCCCTAAGAGCTTGCCCACGCCGACGCTGGCGTCCCTGGAATTGCCGTCGTCGTCGGTGATGAGGATGGGCGCGGTAGGGTGATAGATAATCGCCCGGAACAGGATCTCAAGTTCTCTTGGGCCGTTCTCCACCAGCCAGCGGGCGGCTGGTGATTCTAACCCAACGGAGCTCATCGCGTTTATACCTTCCCGCCGCCGATCCGGGCAGCCCAAGGCCGCCTGAGAGACGATATCGGTTCACGCCGAAAATATCCCGCAAACAGTTGGAAGCCGGGAACGGCAGCCAGATACCATCTTACCACCCGTGCAGAGTGCTGCCGCTACAGCTTGGTGCTGGGTGCTTAACTGTTTTGGGGAAACCGCTCCCTGACGGTCNNGCTCGGTAACAGTCGCGTTGATTTCGCAAGGCTTACTGAGCCGCGACCGTCAGGGAGCGGTTTCCATCGATTGCGATGCCGGAAGCCCGTGGAAGCCGGGCGGCGAACCAATTTGACCACATTCGATCATTTGACGAGCGCCGGTCGTTTGCTGGGAACCGCACATAAGCGCCAAGCCCGGCTCCTCCACGAGCCAAGCCCGCGCTCCCATAGCCTTCCACGGCGAGCTTACTCGCCGCCCGAGCATTGGGCAACGGATTGCACCATCCTGGATTGAAGGAGCAAGAAAATGCCTTTGCTGAATCTTGTCGTTGTGTTGATTATAGTCGGGGTGGCGTTGTACCTGATCAACCGGTACATTCCCATGGCCTCAAGTATCAAAACGATTCTGAATGTCTTGGTAGTTGTTGTCGTCTGCGTCTGGCTGTTGCAAGCGACCGGATTGTGGGGGAATGTAACCAGTTTCCGGATCCCGCGATGACCGGCCTTTGACAGCGCACGAGGCGCCGCGGGACGCCATTCACCGTAGCGAAGCTGAATCCTGATCGAGCTGGTAGTTCGAGAAAAGAATGTCCAGTTCGGTCGGGCCAAGCAGGAAACTGGACGTAACCGATCGCACGTGCCCGGGTAGCCAGAAACCGCGCACTTCGACGAATTCTTCGCTAATGCGGGGCGCGCCGATCAATATGGAAAGGGTGGCCGCGAATTGGCCTTCAATCCGCACCACGGCGTAGCTGCCGGCATCCACCCAGGCTTTCCCGACGATCAGGAGCCGGTTCTTGATCCTGGGCGCCAGCTCCAGGACATAGCAGCTTCGCCCCGCTGCAAGTTCGGTTCCGAGCAGACGAACCCGATAGTTCGCGGAAGTAATCTCGTGGCGGGCATTCTCCGGCGGTAAGCTTGCGCCTGCCTCGGACGCGAGCACCTTATCGATTATGCCGCCGAGCCTGTCCGACCCGGATCGCGTCAACACGGTATAGCGCTCGCCTTCCACCTGGCGGTAACTCATGAGCACAGCCACCGCCGCCTGTTTGCCGAACCGCTCGTTTTGCAGCGTGTATTGCCGCGAACCCGAATACTCCTTCAGCAGGACATGACGTCTATTATTCTCGCTCTCGAGCCTGGCAAGGATTTCACCGCTGGACGGCGCCACGGAGACGACCGTGAGCGTCGGGATCAGCCCAGCGATTTGCTTGCCGCCTTGAGCGGTCGCCGCCGGGACCGCCGCCAGCACCCACGCGACCGCCCACCAGCGGACTTGCGAGGCGAGGCTCGATTCATCGCTCATTTGGCAATAGGCGCGCTAGACGCGGCAGACACTTTGGAGCTCGCCGCTGCAAGGTCGTGGTTTATGGCTTCCAGGTGATTGAGTTCCTCCTGCAGCCGTGCCCACTCGCTTTCGTTGGTCTTGGTCGCGATAGGAAGGCTGAGGTCCTGGTAGAAAGCGAGAATATCGCGCCGCAGGTCTTGCGGCATATCTGTGTAGTGACCGTCCAACTTGTGCACCAGTTTCGCGTACGCCGCGTCAGTCAGCTTGTATTTGCCTGCTTTGGTGACTTCTCCCACATCGATATTGTCATTGGGCAGGCTAAGCCGGCCGCTACCCACGGCGGCCAGCGACTCGCGATACCGGTCGATCGACGCGTTGAAGCTGGCCATGTACAACTTTTCGGTCTCCGGTGTCAGCCTCTTAAACGCCAGCGCCTTGAATGGGCCTACTCTCGGCACGATGCGGAAGAAGGCCGCCAGCATTCTCGACTTGATACTCGGCCGTTGATAAGTGGCGCCCCAGTTCTTTTCATAGCTGGAGCGAGACAGATTGTAGAGGAATTTCTTGCGGGTGATTCCGGGGGCATCCTTCCTGATCTCCTGGCTCTTGATTTGCCACGCGACTTTGGTCAGGGCCGGAAGGAATGTCCCGACCGCCCGCCGGTACGATCCGATCGAAAGATCGATGTTGAAGAATACCTGCTCGATTCTGATTCCATAGGTGTCCAGAAAGGCCCGCTGGAGCACGGGTTTTGCGACTTGAAAGCCGATAAAACCTTTGTAAGCATCCGAAGCATAGCGGCTTTTCGCGGCCTGAAATACATCGAATCCAAACTCTGTCTTGGTGTGCGAGAAGGGGTCGTCCGCATACGTTATCGAATTTCCGAATTTCAAGCGAAGCTTCGGGTAGATCAGCGGCACCGAGACGTTCACGGCCATGCGATGGCCATTGTTGTCGGACGCGTAATGCGCCAGGCTGCCCAGCGCGAATGCATACTCGTCGAGGTCTTGCGACTCGCGAATCAGGTTCAGAATAAAGTCGCCGCTCCGGACATAATGCGTTAAATCGCTGTAGAACTTGCTGCCGAATGGATAATAGCCTAAATCCTGAATGATGCTTCCTCCGTAGGCGTAGGCGTGCGCCTGCGTCAACTCATCCTGGGTGGAAGCGGGAAACCGCTTCAGGAGCAGGGGCTTAATCGCACTATCCCAAGTGGAATCGATAATGGCTTCGTGGGTGAGAACGGAATACGCGGAGACGGTTTGAGCTGAGAATAAAGTTAGCAGTCCAAACGCGGCAAAGGGTGGCAGTTTCCAAAGCCGGCGCGAATCTTTATGCCCAATCATGGTCCCCATCTCACTTCCGGTGGAATAGTTTGCTTTTGATATCCGGCCAGAACTCCGCTCCGAGATTGGCGGCCATAGCCAACCCGAGTCCGAGGGAGCCATCGGCAAATCCGTGGCGGAAGGTATTGAGACGGGCCGGATACCACAGGTCGGAAAGAAAGGCCGCGCCGTAGGAACTGCCTATACGCCAAGTGGACAGTGTCTCGCCGCCTGCGTCGGTCCGCGTGAGGATCGTTCCCCGGATCGCATGTCCCGACCGGCGCCAGAACCCCGTGCTCCGCGATCGATAGTAACGCGGGTCTTGGTGCAGCGTGGAATCCAGACCGAAAGCGAGAGCGCCGTGTATCGCCGACCAGCCGACCGTGGAGGCGAAACGCTTGCCGTAGGCATCGCCGCCCTGGCCCCACTCTTTCGGAGAGTTGATTTCCTGGAGAAGTCCGGCGTATGCGGCGAAGCTCGCCATGGCCCACGGCCCGTAGGTGGCCACGGCATGAAACTGCAGTTTGCCTTGCCAATCGAGCGGAGCAATCCCTGTAACCGAGGTCTGCGCAATCCCTGTAACTGGGGCCGGAACAATCTCCGTAACTGGGGTCGGAACAATCTCCGTAATTGGGGTCGGCGCAATCTCTGTAACTGCGGTCGGAGCAATCCCTGTAACTGAAATCTGAGCAATTCCGGCAACGGGAATTGCCATTGACAGCGCGAATATCAGTACTGCCCGGATTTCGCGGCTCGATCGAGGTAGCGTTAGTAGTATTTTCATATTAGAATCTCCGCTTCTGCGCCACCTGTAAGCATCTTGACTTGCGTTAGCCGGCCGGAGCTGGTTGCGTCCGGAATGCCGCTAACAAGTTTGCGAAGGTCGCAATGCAAGTGAAGCCCATCAAGAGAAAGATCTTAACCACGAGCGAGAGTGGTGTGAAAACTACCACAATCGCAAGAAATCCGGCGGCCCAAAAGTATTCCTTTAACCGAATCGCCCGCTGTACAAAGATGATAGCGCCCAGACAAATCGCGAAATCCACCAGGGGTTCGTAACTCGCGGCGCAACACGCAAACAGTGAGGCAATCAGCAGGACCGGAATGGAAACCCACTTGATGATTTTCGTAACCATTCGGAACATCGTTTCTCCTTCGCCACAACACCCAAACGCCGCGCAGCGGAGCTTGCCTCGCCTGCTAGGTTTCTTTCCGTCGCACTCTACCTGAAGCATTCCGGGGTCCACCCGTACCGAATCCGCATAAGCCATATGTGCCTGCGCTCCAGACCCGCGGAGACTGAGGTGATCGGGCCGGGGAACTGACCGCGCGGAGTCATCTGACCACATGTGGTCAATGCGCCTTTTGACGGCTGGTAGCGGTGTTTCGCTATTTGCGCGCCAGTCGCGTTTCGAAGCCGCCCCAAATCCTCAGAGTTGTCCCCCTGATTTGCGCCGGTCCGGATGGCGCAGAAATTCAACGTTACGCCGGTGGCCGCAATGACCACACTCGGTCACATGACCCCTCACGGTCAGTTCCTCGTCCGATGGCTCAACGTCCGTGAGGCTGCCGAACGCCGGTATATACGGCTCAAAAACGATTCGGTGCGAAACATGCCTAGGTCAGGGGCGCGGGCCGAACCCGCCGAGATCTGCCTCACGCCGAACCGAAGCGAAACAGCAGACTGCAAAATCTGAGCAAAGGAAAAAAGGAAATGAACCTATTCAAAGCGGCAACGACGATGTGTTGTGCGGCGCTGGTCGGCGCGGTCCTGGTGCCAAGTGCCAAGGCAGGCGATTGGAACCGGAAAACCGTGATCACCTTTAGCGGTCCCGTGGAGATTCCAGGCGTGCACCTCGCCGGGTGGGGTGTATTGCCCGCCGGAACCTATGTATTCAAGATCCTGGATTCGCAGTCCGACCGCCACATTGTCCAGATCTTTAATAAGGACGAAACGGCCATCTACGCCACGATCCTGGCTATCCCGAACTATCGCCTCAAAGCCACCGACAAGACCGTGATGACATTCAGAGAAAGACCGGCCGGCCAACCGGAAGCGCTGCGGGCGTGGTTCTATCCCGGCAGAAATTGGGGCGAGGAATTCGTCTATCCGAAGGCGAGGGCGATGGAACTGGCCAAAGACACCAACACGGCCGTCCTCTTCACAGCGATCGAAATCCCTCTAGAGGTCGCCGAGCCGATCAAATCGGCGGATGCGCCTGTGGTAGTGGAACTGAAGCGGGCGCCCATCATGGCCGTCAAGCCGACCGGAGAAGAGGTGCAACTCGCCGAGGTGGTTACCCCACCGCCCGCGGAGACTGAAGTGGCGATGGCGCCGGCGCTCCCGGCCACGGCCAGCACGCTGCCGCTGATCTCTCTGTTCGGACTGATGGCCCTGGGTGCGGCCTTCGCCATCCGTGGCGTGGCGAAACGCCTTCAGTAAGGGGCTTGATCAATCGCGCGGCGTGCCGCCCCCAAAGCGCGCCGTGCCAGGCAGGACATAACAAACGAGGTAACAGCATGCGACAGAGAGTTATCCCGCTATTGGCGCCGATGACAAAGCACCGGCAGAACGGGCACAATTGCCGCGAGACCCAGGCTCGCGGCATGGCCGTGCTCAATTCGCCGCTGTTGAACAAGGGGACCGCCTTCACGGTGGAAGAACGAAAAGCGCTAGGCCTCACGGGTCTGCTTCCGCCGGACATTAGTACCCTGGGGACGCAGGTCGAGCGCGCCTACATTCAGTACGAAAGGCTGGCGGATGCGCTCAGCAAAAACGTCTACCTGACCGCCCTGCACGACCGCAACGAGGTCCTTTTCTACCGGCTGTTTTCGGAGCACCTTCGTGAAATGATCCCCATCGTCAACGATCTTACGGTCGGCATGGCGATGGAGCAGTACCACCATGAGTGCCGGCGCCCGCGGGGCGTGTATCTCTCGATCGATCATGCCGAAGCGATCGAGGAGGCGTTTACCAACCTCGGCGCCGGCCCCGGCGATATCGACCTGATCCTGGCTACCGACGCCGAGCAGGTTCTGGGAATCGGCGATTGGGGGGTAGGCGGCATTGAGGTGTCGATCGGCAAGCTGGCGATTTACACGGCGGCGGGCGGCATTGACCCAACGCGCGCAATCCCGGTGATGCTCGATGTCGGCACCAACCGGGAGAGTCTGCTCAGCGATCCCATGTACATCGGGAACCGGCACGCCCGAATACGCGGAGAGCGTTACGACGCCTTCATCGACGCTTACGTCAGAGTCGCGACAAAGCTGTTTCCCAACGCGTTGTTGCAGTGGGAGGACTTTGCGCCGGGCAATGGACGGCGGATCCTCGAGAAGTACCGCGACCGGATCTGCATTTTCAACGACGATATGCAGGGCACCGGTGCGATCACGCTGGCGGCGGCGATCTCCGCCGTGCGCGTCTGCGGGACGCCGCTGCGCAACCAGCGAGTGGTCATCTTCGGCGCCGGTACGGCAGGTATTGGAGTTGCCGACCAGCTTCGCGACGCCATGGTGCGCGAGGGCCTCTCCCAAGAGGATGCGGCCAGGCGCTTCTGGTGTGTAGACCGCCATGGCTTGCTGACGGCCGACATGGACGGTCAACTGCACGACTATCAGGCGGCGTACGCCCGTCCTGCCGCCGAAAGCCACGCCTGGAAGCATGATGGGAACGGAAACGGCGTGGGACTGGCCGAGGTAGTCGGCCGGGTGAAACCGACCATGCTGATCGGCGCGTCGACAGTCGGCGGCAGTTTCACGGAAGCGATCGTCAGGGAAATGGCTGCACACACGGAGAGGCCGATCGTCTTCGCGCTGTGCCATCCGGCAGCTCGGGCCGCGGCGAACCCGGCCGATCTGCTTGCCTGGACTGACGGGCGGGCGCTGATCGTCACCGGCAGCGCGTTCGCCCCAGTGACCCGCAAGGGAGTGACGTACGTCATCGGCCAGGCGAACAACGCCATGCTGTACCCCGGCCTGGCGCTCGGCGCTATTGTCTCGCGAGCTAGCAGGATCAGTGCGGGCATGTTCGCGGCGGCGGCGAGTGCCGTGTCCAGCCTGGTGACTGTGCGCCAGCCCGGCGCGTCGCTGCTCCCGCATATTGACGACCTGCGCAGCGTGTCGGTGACGGTGGCGGTGGCCGTCGCGGAGGCCGCGGATGCGGAGGGTTTGGCCAGAGTCAAACTCGGCGACATCGTTCAACAGGTGCAAGACGCGATGTGGCAGCCGGAGTATCGCCCGATCCGGGCATCCTGAGGAGGTCGAGAATGGATCGTTTCAACGTGGTGGCGAATACTGTGCGTGTGCGCTTAGCGGGCCTTGCAGAGCGGTTGTATTGTGCGCATCGCAGAACGACCTTCCCGATGACGCTCCGGGCCAGTGTAAGTGTGGGCGGACGGCAAAGCGCGCAATCGGAAACTTACATGGCGTGCTTGGAGTGCGGACGCCACTTTGCATACGACTGGACCACGATGCGCATCGCCAGGCGGCGGGTTGCCTGGGTCGCGACCCCTGCGCTTCTGCCTGCCCTAGGCGAAGCGAACAGAGCGTCGCGGTGAAGGTAACTTACGCGCGCGGCTCCGTAACAGAGCCGCGACCGAAAAGGCCGGTTTGCTTCCAATTTGCGCGAGCGGGATTTTGAGATTTACGAAGCCGGCGTCCGCCACCAGTCCCTAACCCAAACCGAACTGGCTCACGCCCTGGGTGTCAGTCTGCGAACGGTGCAAAACTGGGAGCGGGCCCGGTGTAGCCGGTACGCCACGTCAACTCCGGGATCTTGAAAGAGTTATGGACCATTCTGAAGGAGTCGATTAAGGGCTCCGGCATTCCGGTCTGGCTACGATCGGAAAGCGCCTTCCAGCGATGGAGTTGGATCGTTTTCTCAACGCTCGCCTATCGCCAGAAGATCCTGTTATCACGGTGGGAATTGTGCACGATTACATTGCTCGAAGGGGCACTGAATCGGAGTCGAATCGCGCGCATCCGTTTGACACTCATGCGGGAAGTCTGTCGATTCCTACGGCTCGAAGACGCCCGGACGGCCGTACCGGATCGCCGGTCCTTGCGGATTGTGCACCGGAAATTTGTGCCACGGGTGCTCAGCCGAGACGAGGGTAAACGTTTCCTGCAAGCTTGCGCCGAGTTGCCGCAAGGACGGACATCGCCGGTTCGGGACGCAGTTCTAGGCGCTGCCTTGCGCCTTCTGTATCTTGCCGGCCTGCGGGCCGGAGAGCTTCTGCGACTCACACAGGCCGATGTCGACCTCGACGCAGGCCTGCTGCATATCCGGCATACCAAGTTCGACAAGTCAAGAATGGTTCCGATTGCGCCGGACCTGGTTCAGCAACTGACGCGCTGCCGGACGCTGGCAACCAAGCACTTCGGCGCCGGCCCTCCCGAGAAGCCGTTCTTTCCCAGCCCACGCGGGGGCCGGTATTCGATTAACGCCCTGCGCGAGGCCTTCCACCAGACACTGAAAACCGCCGGCATTGAGCGCACGAGCGGCAACCGGCACATTCGTCTCCATGACCTGCGACATTCGTTTGCCGTTCTCCGGCTTCTGCTGTGGTGTGAACAGAACGTCGATCTCGGCGCAAAGTTGCCGCTTCTGGCTACGTACCTTGGGCACGTCGGCTTAGCCAACTCTCAGCGCTACCTGCAACTGACCCAGGATCTCATGGGCGAAATCAATCACCCGGCGACATCAAGCCCGCTTCGGCTACCCACGTTGCTCTCGGCATTCTTTCTTCGTTATCTCGCCGTAGAGCGGGGCGTCAGCCCCCATACGACCACATCGTATAGGGATGCAATGAAGCTCCTGCTTCAGTTTGCAGCCGCGCGGTGTCGGCGCTCCGTTGATCAGCTCGGTATCGAGGATCTCACGGCCCCCGTGGTATTGGAATTTCTCGCGGACCTGGAGACCAGCCGCGGCAACACGATCCGCACGCGCAATTCGCGCCTGGCGGCCGTGCAAACCTTCTTTCGCTACGTCGCGGGGCGAGAACCAGCTCTGGCTGCTATCTGCAGCCCTGTTTTGGCTATTCCCGCGAAGAAGGCGTTTCGTCCTTTACTTACTGGGCTATCTCAGCGAGCAGGAACTTGGTCATCTGCTGGCTCAAATCGACCGTTTGGCAAAGCGCGGAGAACGCGATTACG
>PKYZ01000729.1 GCA_003132865.1 Bryobacterales bacterium | reverse complement strand
TCAGGCTCATCCCGCATTGGAAACGACCTCCCTGTCCAGGCTCATCCCGCATTGGACAATTCTCTCGATCGAGCCGCTGCGATCTTCCTCGTCCACGGGCAACACTCTTGACACCTTTGCGGACCCGCAGTTCACCGCGTGGGCTCAACAGAACTACCCGAACACGCTGGGCACCAAGCTCCTTGACACTTACCTCCCAATCCACCTCACCAGTATCAGTGCCGTGTCCACCGCGGCTAATATTTTCCCGGGCACCTGCGGCACACCGGCTACCAACAACCTGCCCTGCTCTCTGCCCATGATCGATCAGGGCGGCTTTAACTCCACGAATTTCCGCAACGGGACGCAGTGGTTCCTGCGCTTCGACAAGTACTGGCAGAAAGACCGTATCTACGGCAGCTTCTACCGGACCACTCTCAATTACGGTGCGGCGGCGCCGATGGCGCAATTCTCCGCGGCAAACAATAACTGGCAGCGCGCCTTTCAGGTGAACTACACGCACACATTCTCTCCCACTACCTTGAATGAGGCCATCTTCGGCGGAAACCGCGTGGAAGGTACCCTGGGCAGTGGGGCCAGCGATTACACGGTTCCTTCGGTCAACGTCACCGGCATTAACGTCGATAGCGGCCAAGCCTTCGGCGTCGGCTTCGCCCAAGGCGATTTCATCCAGCACAACTGCCACTGGCGCGATATCTTGTCGCACATTCGGGGAGCGCATACCCTGAAGTTCGGCTATGAAGGCTGGTTTGGAGACGACGTCGAGCCGTTTGAGGGGCCGCATTCGCAGCCCACCTTCGCGTTCGCTAACCTCCTCACCTTGGTCCAGGACCAACCCACCACCGAGGGCGGTGTGATGTACGACCCGACTACCGGGCAACCGGTGCTGTGGTCGTGGAATGCCGCATCGAGCACATGGGGGTTGTTCGCCGAGGACACCTGGAAAGCGGCGAAGAATCTTACGTTGACGCTCGGCCTGCGCTGGGATGATAGTGGTAATCCGTACTCGCGCAGCGCCACTACCGTGTTCGGAAACTTCTATTTTGGTCCAGGGGCGACTTTTCAGGACCAGGTCACCAACGGCTTCGCCAAAGCCATGCAGCACGCTCTCAATCATGCGGTAACCGACCTTCTCAGTCCTCGCATAGGCTTCGCCTGGGATCCCACGGGGAAGGGCGCCTGGGCGCTGCGCGGCGGATACGGCCTGTATAACAATTGGTTGACGCAGGCGAACGTGCAGGAGGAGTTCCGCGGCGATCCGCCAGGACCGATTACTCCTACCTTTTACGCGGGTGGGACATCCACGGCCGGACCTCCGGTTTTTTCCCTCGGTACCACTAACAAGCCGCCCTTCGGGTTCGCTTATCCCACTCTAACGGCGGGGCTGAATGCCCAAGGAGGCATTCCCGGCGCGGCTTTTCCGATTGGCGGCATCAACCCGAATCTGCAATCTCCCAGAGCCGATATTTGGGCGTTCACTCTGGAGAGAAAGATCAGCGCCAGGTATGTAGCCAGCGTGGGGTACTCGGGATCCCACACGTACAATCTCGTCGGCAATAATAGCATGTCGGGTATTGTCAGCTACGGAGTCGATATTAACGCCTACGCCGGCGACCTGATCGATCACAACAGCCTGGTTCCGACCCGGCTCAACCCCAGCTTCGGTCAAATCGTCTACTCCGACAACAATCGCTACGGCAATTACGAAGCCCTGATTTTCAATTTCAGAGGCAGATTCGCGCGCGGGTTCTTCAACGCTTCCTACACGCGTTCCAGTTCGAAGGACGACGCGGGCCAGTACCCCACGGCGCTCAACCCCTCTCAGTATTACGGGCCGTCACCCTGGGACGTGCCGAACCGCTTCTCGCTCACGTTTAACTACTCTCTGCGGGGTCTGAATGGCGGCCGCGGGCTGGTCGGCCATGTAACCGGCGGGTGGGGCATCAGCGGAAACAGCATCTATCAGACTGGATATCCGTTCACTGTCGTCAACACGGCGTCGTTCCTTCCACTGAAAAACGGCAGCGGCCAGTTTATCGGCTATGCTCCGGGCAGCGGCGACTACAACGCGGACGGGGACAACTTCGATTACCCGGACGTTTCCAGTTACAAGCAGGGGACTTCCCGCAGCGCGTTTCTCAACGGGATTTTCTCCCCTGGACAGTTCACGGCTCCTTCCACCTTCGGCGCGGAAGGCAACGAGAAGTCAAATCCGTTCCGCGAGCCTAACTTTGCGGAGACGGACGTGGCCTTCTACAAGGACAACCATCTCACCGAGAAAGTCAATCTACAATTACGCTTTGAGTTCTACAACATCTTTAACCACCCCAATCTCACCAACGTCGACGCCAATCCGGTGGACGCCACCTTCGGGAAGGCGCTGTCACAGCAGCTTCCGCGTTGGTGGCAGGTGGGAGCCAAAGTCATGTTTTAGGAGAGCGGGCTCCACGGCTTCGTTTATGCTCGGCGCTCTCGGGCCGGACTTTCGTGTTTGGGCCGCCCGTTACCTTTGTTTCCACCGGCTGCGGAGTCTGGGATCGAGGGCGGCTCAGCGCGCGCGGGACGTTCCACACCCAAGGCGTACTCCGGCCCGGTCCATTGTCTTGTATCCGCTACGCTCCGGCCCGGGCATCTCAGCAAGGCCGACTGTCTCCCGCCGGAGCGCCGCGGATTTAGGTCTCTGCCATAATGGAAGCGCTTCCTGCATGTGGTGTTCGATAGGTACTCCGCGGCGAGGTTGAGGAAATGGAGGGAAAAACATGAAATCTTCAGGCATCCGGCTGGCAGTGGTTCTGGCGGCCGTGCTTTGTCCCCTGTTGGCGGGCCCACAATCGGGCGCCTCCAATACCGTCGTCCCGCCACGGGACTACCCGATCAAGCCGGTACCCTTCACGGCCGTTCATCTGGACGACGTTTTCTGGGCTCCGCGAATCGAGACGAATCGCAAGGTGACCATCCCCTTCGCCTTTCAGAAGTGCGAGGAAACGGGCCGGGTGGCCAACTTCGTGCACGCTGCCGAAGCGCTGCGGGGCCAAATCTCCGACAACGACCGCAAGATCCCTCCCTATCCCTTCGACGACACGGACATCTACAAAGTCATCGAGGGCGCCTCCTATACCTTGAGTGTTAAGCCCGACCCCGCGTTGGAATCGTATATCGACGGCCTGATCGCGAAGATTGGCGCCGCCCAGGAACCGGACGGCTACCTCTACACTGCGCGGACCATCGATCCTCAGCACCCTCATCGCTGGGCCGGCGCGCACCGCTGGGAAGACGAAGAGGTTCTGAGCCATGAGCTGTACAACTTGGGCCACCTCTATGAGGCTGCCGTTGCGCACTACCAGGCGACGGGTAAGCGCAACCTCCTGGACATTGCGTTGCGCACCGCCGATCTGCTGTGTACCACTTTCGGCCCCGGAAAGAAGACCATCTGGCCCGGACACCAGATCGTCGAGATGGGTCTGGTGAAGCTGTATCGCGTGACCGGAGACGAACGGTATCTGAATCTGGCCAAGTTCATGCTCGACTCCCGCGGTCCGGGCGGCTCTTCCTACAACCAGGCCAACCTGCGCGTGGTGGATCAGACGGAGGCCGTGGGCCATGCCGTTCGCGCCACCTACATGTACTCCGGCATGGCCGATGTCGCGGCCATGACCGGCGATGCCGCTTACGTCCACGCCATTGACGCCATCTGGGAAAACGTGGTGGGAAAGAAGCTGTACATCACGGGAGGCATCGGCGCAACCGGCCAGGGCGAAGCCTTCGGCGGGAACTACGAGTTGCCAAATCTGACCGCTTACAACGAAACCTGCGCCTCGGTCGGCAATGACTTCTGGAACCAACGGCTCTTCCTGTTGCACGGTGACGCCAAATACGTCGACGTGATGGAGCGCACGCTCTACAACGGTCTCATTAGCGGCGTGTCGCTGGATGGGAAGTCGTTCTTCTATCAGAATCCGCTCGAATCGAACGGCCGGCACGGACGCAGCCCGTGGTTCGGCGTGGCCTGCTGTCCCGGCAACATTACGCGCTTCATGGCCTCGGTGCCGGGCTACATGTACGCGCTGGGCGGCAACACTCTTTACGTGAACCTCTACGCCGGCGGAACCGCCGATGTCCCGATGGGAAATCGCACGGTGAAGATGGTGCAGGAGACGCGATACCCGTGGGACGGACGCGTGAAGATCTCGGTGGACCCCGGCATGGCCGCCACCTTCGCCATCATGGTCCGCATTCCCGGCTGGGCCAGG
>PKYZ01000190.1 GCA_003132865.1 Bryobacterales bacterium | reverse complement strand
TGGCCTCCTGGATGACGTGGAAGTGCGCTGTCGTCAACATCCCTTTCGGCGGCGCCAAAGGCGGCGTCATCTGCGATCCCAATCTGCTCTCCCTCAGCGAACTGGAAAGGCTCACGCGCCGCTACACTTCCGAGATCATGGAATTCCTCGGCCCCGAGCGCGACGTTCCCGCGCCGGACGTCAACACCAACGACCGCGTCATGGCGTGGATCATGGATACTTATTCCATGCACGCCCGCCACACGGTCACGGCCGTGGTCACAGGCAAGCCCATGGCGCTGGGCGGCTCGCGCGGGCGCCCGGAAGCCACCGGCCGCGGCTGCCTCATCGTTTCACTCGAGGCCCTGAAGCGCTTCCAGAAGCCGCGCACCGCCACCACCGTCGTGATCCAGGGATTCGGCAACGTCGGCGGCATGGCCGCCAAACTGATGTCCCGCGAAGGTTTCAAAATCATTTGCATCATTGAATATGATGGCGCCGTGTACAACCCCAATGGCCTGGATACCCGCGCCCTCTTCGACCATCGCCAGGATACCGGCTCCATTCGCGACTTCCCAGGCGGCGAGAATATCGATCCCGCCGAAGCCCTGTTCCTGGAGTGCGACATCCTGCTGCCCGCTGCTACCGAGAACGTGATCACTTCGCAAAACGCCGATAAGCTGCGCTGCAGGATCCTCTGCGAAGGCGCCAACGGCCCCACCACTTCGGTGGCCGACCAGATCCTGGCCGACAAGAAGATCTTCGTCATTCCCGACATTCTGGCCAATGCCGGCGGCGTCACCGTCTCTTACTTCGAGTGGGTGCAGGACCGCCAGGGGTTTTTCTGGAACGAGAAACTGGTGAACACGCGCCTCGAAGAAATCATGGTGGATAGCTTCGGCGCGGTCGTGGAATACGCCCTCAAACACGGTGTGAACAACCGCACTGCGGCTTACATGCTGGCGCTCGACCGCGTGGCCGAAGCCATCCGCCTGCGAGGCATCTATGCCTAGTGGGGCAGGCCCGTGGCCTGCGCGGGGCTCCCAGCCCCGCTCTTCACCATCACAATGAGCACCGACCCATCCACCCCGCTGATGCGGCAGTACAACGCCATCAAACAGCAGGTGCCCCACGCCCTCCTCTTCTTCCGCCTCGGCGATTTCTACGAGCTCTTCTTTGAAGACGCCATCCTCGCCGCGCGCGAGCTGGAGATCACCCTCACCTCCCGCAACAAGGAAAAAGGCGCGGCCATCCCCATGTGCGGCGTCCCCTATCACGCCGCGGAAGGTTACATCGCGCGACTCATCCAGAAGGGCCACCGCGTAGCCATCTGCGACCAGATGGAAGATCCCGCCGTCGCCAAGAAGCTGGTCAAGCGGGAAATCACGCGCGTCGTCACGCCGGGCACCGCCACCGATTCGCTGGCCCTGCGCTCGCACGAAAACAACTACCTCGCCGCCGTCTCCCGCCTCGGCCATCGCGCCGGCGTGGCCCATGTGGATGTCTCCACCGGCGAGTTCCGCGTCACCGAAATGGATGCGTCCGAAGTCGACCCCGCCATCGAGCAGCTTGGCGCGCGCGAGGTGCTCTTCCCCGCCGATCTGCCGCTGCTCACAGGCGAAGATCAGGGGCCCCGCTATCTTCGCACCGATCTCGAAGACTGGATCTTCACCTTCGACTACGCCGACCGCACCCTGCGCGATCATTTCCGCCTCCTCTCGCTCGATGGATGCGGCCTAGCCAACCGGCAAGCGGCCGTATGCGCGGCCGGCGCCATCCTGCATTATCTGCGCGAAACGCAGCGCGCCGCCCTGGAGCACCTCGACCGCCCCACGTTTTACGACCGTGCCGAAAGCATGCTGCTCGATTCGGTAACCGTGCGCAATCTCGAATTGGTCGAGCCGCTGTTCGCCGGCGAACGCACGGACGCCACGTTGTTGAACGTCCTCGATCAGACGCAGACTGGCATGGGCGGCCGCCTGCTGCGCCAGCGCCTGTTGCGTCCCTCGCTCGACCGCGCGGAAATCGAAGGCCGCCTGGATGCCGCCGCCGAGCTGCTCCAGCAAACCATCCTGCGCGCGGAATTGCGCAAGCAACTCGGCGGCATTCTGGATATCGAGCGGCTGCTGGCCAAGATCACCATGGGGGTCGCAAACCCCCGCGACGTGCTGGCCCTGGGCCGTTCGCTCGAAAAGATCCCCACCCTGAAAGCCACTTTCGAAACCCAGCGCGCCGCCCGCCTGCGCGACCTGCACGACCGTCTCGACGAAGTGGCCGAAGCGCGCGACCGAATCTTGCAGGCCATCGCCGACGAGCCGCCCATCAACCTGGCGGATGGCGGCACCATCCGCGCGGGCTTCAACGCCGATCTCGACGAGCTGCGCAACCTCAGCCGCAATGGCCGCCAGGTCATCGCGCAGATCGAAGCCCGCGAGCGCGCCCGCACTGGCATTCAGTCGCTGAAGGTCCGCTTCAACAACGTCTTCGGCTACTACATCGAAATCTCCAAAGCCAACCAGCACTTGGCCCCCGCCGACTACGAGCGCAAACAAACCCTGGTCAACGCCGAGCGCTTCACCACGCCCGAGCTGAAGGACTACGAGCGCAAAGTCCTCGACGCCGAGGACAAGATCCTCACGCTTGAAAAGGAGCTGTTCGCCGAGGTGCGCAAATTCGCCGCCGTGCACGCGCAGCGCATTCGCGCCACCGCCGCGGCCGTGGCCGAAATCGACGTGACCGCCGCCCTCGCGCAGGTAGCCGCCGAGAACCGCTACGTGCGCCCCACATTTTCCGATAACGGCGAGATGCGCATTCTGGCCGGCCGCCATCCCGTGATCGAGCGCCTGGAACAACAGGAGGCCGGGCGCTTCATCCCCAACGACCTCTACCTCAATTCCGATACCGACCTGATCGCCATCATCACCGGTCCCAACATGGGCGGCAAGTCCACTTACTTGCGGCAAGCCGCGCTGATCGCCATCCTGGCGCAAATGGGTTCGTTTGTTCCAGCCGATTCCGCCATCTTGCCGCTCACCGATCGCATCTTCACGCGCATCGGCGCTTCCGACAATCTGGCGCGCGGCCGCTCCACCTTCATGGTCGAAATGACCGAGACCGCCGTCATCCTGAACACCGCCACGCCACGCAGCTTCATCGTCCTCGACGAGATCGGACGCGGCACCGCCACCTACGATGGCCTGGCGCTGGCCTGGGCCGTGGTCGAGCACATCCACGCCCGCACGCGCGCCAAAACGCTCTTCGCCACGCACTATCACGAGCTCACCGAGCTAGCCGAGCAGTTGGATGGCATCCGCAACCTCAGCGTCTCCGTGAAGGAAGCCGGCGACCGCATCATCTTCCTGCGCAAGGTCGAGCCCGGCAAGGCCGACCGCAGTTACGGCATCGAAGTCGCGCGCCTGGCGGGACTGCCGCTGCGCGTCATCGAGCGCGCCTCCGAGGTGCTGCGGCTGCATGAGCGCACCGAGCATGTGGTCACCGAAGAGCTGTCCACGGCGCCCGCGCAGCCTGTGCAGATCCAGCTTTTCGAACCGCTCAACTACGGCATCGCCGAGCGCATCCGCAATCTGAACATCGATGAGCTGCGGCCCGTCGAAGCGCTGCGGCTGCTGCTGGAATTGCAGGACGAATTGAGGCGCGCGTGCGTGTAGCCGGCGTCATGAGCGGCACCTCGCTCGACGGCATCGACGTGGCCATCATTGAGATTAACGGCCGCCGCGTTTCCACCATCGGCTTCCAATCCACGCCATATTCCGAAGAAGTGCGCCGCGCCATCCTGGCCGTCTCGAATACGACGACCACCACGCGCGAAATCTCGCGGCTGAACTTTCAGTTGGGCGAGCTCTATGCGCGCGCCGTCCTGCGCGCCTGCCGCCGCTATGGTCCCGTAGCGCTCATCGGCTGTCACGGCCAGACCATCTATCACGAAGGCGGCGCCAGCACATTGCAAATCGGCGAGGCGGCGGTAATCGCGGAGCGCACCGGAGTGCCGGTAGTCTCCGATTTCCGCACGCGCGATATCGCCGCCGGAGGCCAGGGCGCGCCGCTCGTTCCCTTCGTCGACTGCCTGCTGTTCCGGCATCCGCGCCGTACCCGCGCCGCCCTCAAGATCGCGCTGAACATCGGAGGGATCGCCAATATCACGGTAATCCCGGCGGGCATCGCGTTCGATACGGGCCCCGGCAACATGGTGATCGATGCGCTCGCGCGCGAGCACACCCGCAGCCGCCAGAACTTCGACCGCAACGGTCGCATCGCCGCGCAAGGCAATCTGAATCGGCCGCTGCTCGACGATTTGCTAACCGATCTGTATTACCGCAAGAAGCCGCCCAAGAGTGCCGGCCGCGAACAATACGGCGCGGAATTCATGGCGCGCTTGAAGCAGACCGGCCTGCCGCTCCCCGACCTGATCGCCACCGCCACCGTGCTCACCGCCGCTTCCATCGCGATGGCTGCCGCCCCCTTCGCGCCCGCCGAGCTGATCGTCTCGGGAGGCGGCGCGCATAATCCGCAAATCCTGTCGCACCTGGCGGCTTTCCTGCCTGGAGTGGCGCTGGCCACCTCGGCGGACTACGGCATCGACGTGGATGCCAAGGAAGCGATAGCCTTTGCCATCCTGGCGTACCAGACGTGGCGCCGCAAACCATCCAACCTGCCCTCGGCCACCGGCGCACGCCGGCCGGTGATACTCGGCAAACTGACGCTCTAATCCTATCGGCTATTTATCTCAGGACAATCCGCCGATAAAACAGGTGGAGCGATACAATGAGTCTGGGCTCCCTGGCTCGTTGCGATTCACATCGTGCGATTCTTCTCGGTGTTCTTACCGCTCGGCTTGCTGTTTGCCGGCCTTGCGGCCTCTACCGGCCCTGAGTCGGGCGGTGGTCTAACAGTCTTGACGCATGCGCGAGACATCCGGAACCTCTCGCCCGAGGAGGCGAAACGCTCCTATCCAGTGCATCTGCGCGCGATCGTCACCTTCGTGGACACTGGTCCCGGCGAGCTGTTCGTGCAGGACGAAACCGCGGGCATCTTTGTATTCGTGCATGAATCGGTGAGCGACGCACCGCTCGCTACCGGGCAATTCGTGGACCTCACGGGGATCACAACGCCCGCCGACTTCTCGCCGTGTATTACCAAAGCGCATATCAAAGTTTTGGGGGTTGCCCCCCTGCCGGAGCCGAAGCGGCTGCCGTTCGAGGAGCTGGTGGGCGGCAAAGAAGATGGCCAGTGGTTCGAACTGGAAGGTGTAGTGCGGTCCGGGCAGACGAAGGGCGGCCGCCTGTTGCTCAACGTCGCTGCCGTGGGCGGCAACTTTGTGGCGGTAACACCCGGATTTCCCGAGGATTGGAGCCAGAAATGGGTGGATGCCAGGGTGGTGATGCGGGGCAACCTGGCCCCCATCTTCAACGAGCGCCGCCAGTCGGCGGGTGTCCGCATGTTCGTGCCTGGTTCCGATTTCGTTCACATCAAAGAGGCTGCGCCGCCGGATGTCTTCCGTTTGCCGGAGGCCCCAGCCGTTTCCGTGGGCCGGTTCCACCCGTTGGAGCAACTGCCGAGGCGCATTCGCGTGCGTGCGACGGTAGTCGGGCTGGACCCCGGCATGGCTATGTACGTAGCCGATGCCACCGCAAACCTCGAAATACAGTCAAATCCCGGTTGCGGGGCGCTTCCCGGAGACTTGGTGGACGTGGTGGGATTCCCAGGGGTGATCGAGGGACGGCTGGGTCTCCAGGATTCGCTTTGCCGAAAGGTTGGGCGTGGCTCGCCAATTCCCGTCGTAGCGATACAAGCGAAGGAGGTGATTCCGGCGCAGGCGCGTACCGACCCCTCCGGCTATGGTTTTGCCGCCGGTACCCGTTACGACGGCAGATTGGTTCGGCTGGAAGGCGCTCTGCTCGAAACTTCTTCCAATCCGGAAGCTGAAACGTTGTTGCTCAAATCGGCCGGACAAGACTTCACCGCGACGCTCCCCGCTATCGGCAAGCGGAAACTTCCGCAATTGGAGCCCGGCAGCCGTCTGCAATTGANNAATTGACGGGAATTTGCCTGGTCACCTACGATCCCTATCACCGGGCCCAATTCTTCCGCATCCTCCTGCGCAGTCCGGACGACGTCGTCATTCTAGCGCGGCCTTCCTGGTGGACCCTGAAGCATTCGATCTGGACGTTGTGCCTGCTGGCTCTAGTCTGCCTCGCTGCCTCCGCCTGGATTTCCTTCCTGCGCCACCAGGTAGCCATGCAAACACGGCAACTGCGTCTGGCAAATGAGCGCTTGATGGAACTGTCCACCCGGGATCCGCTGACACAGGCTTTCAATCGCCGCCAGTTCGACAA
>PKYZ01000286.1 GCA_003132865.1 Bryobacterales bacterium | reverse complement strand
GCAGACCCCCTGGTCTGCGTCCCCCGGGACCCGCTCTTCGCTCGAAGAATCAAGCCCTTTGACAACCAAGACAGGCCGACGAGGGCGTGGGCCGCGATCCAGGGGGACCGCCCCACGATTAGTGCAGGTGTGCGGCTACGGGAAAACGAAGTGGCATTGAAGCTTGACGCACCCCGTGCGTAACTGAATCCCATGACTCGCCATCGAATGTACATTAACGGCCAGCGCGTGGAAAGCCATCGCGGCGCCTGGTTCCCCGTCTACGACCCCTCCACCGAGGAGATTATCGCCGAAGTCCCCGACGCCGACGCCGCCGACATCGACCGCGCCGTCCAGGCCGCCGTGGCCGCCTTCGAATCCGGGCCCTGGCCGCAGACCACCGCGCAGGACCGCGGCCGCCTGCTCTTCAAGCTGGCCGAGCGCATCCGCGCGCACGCGCCGGCCCTGGCTGAATTGGAATCCCGCAATTGCGGCAAGCCCATCGTCGAAGCCGAATACGACGTCAACGATACGGCCACCTGTTTCGAATACTACGGCGGCATGGCCACCAAGGTCTTGGGGCACGTGAATCCGGTGCCCGATAACGCCCTCAGTCTCTCGCTGCGCGAGCCTGTGGGGGTGGCCGGCCAGATCATCCCCTGGAATTATCCGCTGCTCATGGCGGCCTGGAAGCTCGCGCCCGCGCTCGCCGCCGGCTGCACTTGCGTGCTCAAGCCCGCCGAACAAACGCCCCTGACGGCGCTCGAAATCGCCGGCTGGTTCGATGAAATCGGATTCCCGCCGGGCGTGGTCAACGTGGTCACCGGCTTCGGCGAGTCGGCTGGCGCGCCGCTGGTGGCCCATCCCGGCGTGAACAAGATCGCCTTCACGGGCAGCGCCGCCGTCGGCAAGCTGATCGTCAAGAGCGCGGCCGACACCGTCAAGCGCGTCACCCTCGAGCTGGGCGGCAAGTCGCCCAACATCTTCTTCGCCGACGCCGATTTCGAAGCCGCCATCGACGGCGCGCTGTTCGGCGTCTTCATCAACCAGGGCGAGGTGTGTTCCGCGGGCAGCCGCATTCTGGTCGAGAAGTCCATTTACAGCAAGTTCGTGGAAGCCATGGTGGAGAAGTCCAAGCGCATCCGGCTGGGCGCGCCGCTCGACCGCGAAACCAAGATGGGCCCGCTGGTAAGCAAAGAGCAGTACGACCGCGTCAGGCAATATCAGGAACTCGGCAAGTCGGAAGCCAGGTTGGCCGCGGGCGGCGGACGGCCGGCGTCGCAAGCTAAGGGCTACTATGTCGAGCCGACCATATTCGCCGACGTGGATAACTCCGCCCGTATCTCCCGCGAAGAAATCTTCGGGCCGGTGGCCGTCGTCATTCCGTTCGACGGGGAAGCCGCCGCCATCCGCATCGCCAACGACACGCCCTATGGCCTGGCCGCCGCCGTCTGGTCCCGCGATATCTTCCGCGCCTTCCGCATAGTGAAAGCCCTGCGCGCCGGCATCGTGTGGGTCAATCATATGCAGCCAACTTATGTGGAAGCCCCCTGGGGCGGATATAAGCAGTCCGGCTTCGGCCGCGAGTTAGGACCCTGGGGCATCGAAGAGTATCTGGAAACGAAGCAGGTGTATATCAATCTAAACGAGCAACCCATTGGTTGGTATTGATCTCAGCCAAGGGAACAAAAATAGCGATTCCGGAGTCTCATTGGTACTTTGCCAGATCCTCCGGATTGTACCCGCGAAGGAGCGTATCCTTCCACTCTTGAACCTGCTTCTTGAACGTGACCTGCATCGCCCGTGCGGCGTCCTGCTGTTGCACGTTCCGCAGCGTGTCCTCGTAGCTCGCGCTGGTGGCTTTCAGCTCGTACGTCAGAACGCCGATGGCGCTTCCGCCTACCCCCAGGCACAGTCCAACGACCAGCCAGATTCTACCAGCGACAATGGCTTTGGTTCGCATGCCAACTTCTCCTGCTTACCGCCGCCCTNNACAGGCTGAAGCCTGTGCTACTCGGCGACCGATACGGCCTTGTGTTGAATGGCCCAAGCTACGAAACCTTCCGGGGCGTTGCGGACTCCGTGAATGTTAGCCTTCTCGATACTCTTGATATCCTTCCACCGGACGCCCTGCAGATTCACATTCTGCAGGTCCGCATTTTCGAGATTCGCGCCGCGCAGATCCGCGCCGTGCAGGTCGGCATTTACCAGGTCAGCATCGGAAAGGTCAGCGCCCGCTAGTTTCACGCGGCCTAGATTGGCTTGCCGGAAATTGGCCGATCTCAGGTTGGCGTACTCCAGATCGACCGCTTGCAAGTTGGCGTCGCGCAGGTCGGACGCTGCCAGGTCGGCGCGGAACAGATTCGCGCCCTGGAGCTGGATGCCTTGCAAGAAGGCGCCGGCGGCATCTACACCCACCAGCGGCACGTGGTCCAGATTCAGCTCCTGGAGAGCTTCGATCCGGCCGCCGCTGCCGCCGTTGCCCTGCGCGGTGTTGACGACCTGCCAAGCCTGGTAGTGTTTCTGCTTTTGGCGGTCGCCGGACTCAGCGAAGTAGAAGATCACTGCGAACAGTACGGAGAGAACGCTCAGGTACTCCAGGACTTCCAGCAGCGCCCACCGGCTCAGATAATAGGCGGACCACTGTAGGCTCCATTCCAGCGCGCGAAAGGGCAGCGCGATGGGCATGCAATTCTCTTTGTATTGGGACCAGGAGTGCGGCCGTGGCCGTAGTTCTCGAACCAGCATCGCTCTCTGGTTTTAGCATGGTTTTAGCGAAAACCGCGCACCCGCGGCAAGGGGTCGTTGCTTGGCGGTCGCGCCGGCGCGGAAGATTGCCGACAAGTCATTTTAGGCTTGCCGGTGCAACGCTGTGGCCCGGCATCTCCAGCGCCCGCAACTGCTCCAGCGCGGCTAGCGTGTCCGGCCAGTCTTTCTCGTCCGGTTTCCTGGCTTTCTTCGCACCCGTCGCGGGCGGCTTCGGATTTCGATAAAACGACAGCAGACTAGCGCGCAGCTCCGGTGTAACGCCCTTGAAACCCTGCTTTGCAAGGTCTCGCAAGAGCTTCGCGTAAGTCTTATCGGCCAGCGAGTACTCGCCGTCCCGCGTCGGCCGTCCCGTATCGAAATCGGTATTGGCTAACGGCAATCGCCCTTTGGTTTGCTGGGTTTGCTGCTGTAGGAGTAGCGTGCGATAGAGATCCAGGGTCCTGTTGAAACTCTGCATGAACAGCGTCTCCGTTTGCGGAGTAGGCGCTTTGAAATCCACGGATTTGAACGGCCCGACTTTAGGTATGATGCGGAACAGGAACGCCATGACACGGGCGAACACCCCAGGGCGATTGTACTCTGTTCCCCACTCCTTTTCGTAGCTGGAGCCTTTGAGGTTGTAGAGAAACCTCCGCTTGGTCATACCTGGCTGCGCTTGCACGATTTCCTTCTTCTTCAGCGACCAGGCGATTTTGGTGGCTTCCGGGATAATCGTGCCGACGGTCCTGCGGTAGGTGCCCAGCGCTAGATCGAGGCTGACGAACTGGTCCTTCAGTTCCAGGCCGTAGGTATCGCGGAAGGCGCGCTCCAACAGATCCTTGGAGACTTGGAACCCGATGAAATCGTGATAACCCGCCGCAGCATAGTTGCCCTGCGCCACCTGCGCCACATCGAAACCGAATTCGGTCTTCAGATGTGCCGGCGGGTCGTCCGCGTAAGTGACCTCATCGCCATACTGGGCGCGCAGCTTCGGATATTCCATGGCTACCGCGCGATTCACGGCGATCGGATGGCCGTTATTATCCGCGGCGTAGTGCGCCAGAGCGCCCAGTGCGAAGGCCAGCTCATCCAGGTCTTGAGCGCCGCGCAGCAACGCTTCGACGAAATCGCCGCTGCGCACGTAATGCACCAGATCGCTGAAATATTTGCTGCCGAACGGATAATAGCCCATATCCTGGATGATGCATCCGCCATAGGCGTAAGCATGGGCCTTCTTCAGATCTTCAGGCGTGGTTGCCGGGAAGCGTTGCAAAAGTATCGGGGTAATGTCTTTCCAGGCGGAGTCGACGATCGCCTCGTGCGTGATGACGGCATAACCCGATGCTGACTGGGCTCCGCACAGCACCAGTAGCGCGAATACGATGGAGACGCGGATTTGGGACATGAATTGGCTCGTTGTGTTGCAATCTGACTTCCGATCTTAGATTGTACGCGGCCTCACGGTGGGTCCTGGAGGACCCGCGGCGTCGGGAAAGGTTACGGGAGGTGTGATGGTTTTTGGGTGATGGGGTTTGGGGCCCGCCTTGTTACACTGCGTCTAAGTGCGCCGTCTGGTCCAGTCCGCCTCCTACGCCGTGTTGCTCGATCGAGCGGCGGAGTTTTTGGGTTCGCTTAAGGATTATCCGGAGATTGTGGTTTTGGCTCAAACCCGCGGCGCGGCGGACGATTTCGTGCGCTCCGCTTGCCGGACCGGCCTGCTGGGCGTGCATCGCATGACGCTCACCGGACTGGCGGTGGATCTGGCCGAAGGGCCGCTGGCCCGCGCGGGGCTAACGCCCGTGGGCGGCTTGAGCGCGGAGGCCATGGTGGCGCGCGTGATCCATAAGCTGAAAGCGGGGTCCATCCCGTACTTTCAGCCGGTGGCGGATACGCCTGGATTGGCGCGTGCGGTGGCTCGAACGATTGCCGAGTTGCGCCTGGAAGGCGTGCGGCCGGAGCGAGTGGCGGCGGCGGGTCTGCCGGGGCGCGATCTGGCGCAGATGATGGCGCTGTTCGAAGAGGAAGTGGCAGACCGGTCCGCGGCCGATTTCGCGCTGCTGCTGCGGCATGCGATCGCGGCGGCGCGGGAAGGGAAGCACCGGTTGCTGGGGCTGCCGGTGGTGCTGCTGGATTTGGATCTGGAAGCGAAACTGCTGCGAGAGTTGGCGGAGGCGGTGATCGAGCGCGCGCCGGCGGTGTTCGACGCACGCCTAGAGGCGCAGGCAGTGGTGGGGCAGCCCTCCAGGTCTGCGCGGGTCCTCCTGGACCCGCTCTTCGCGCGACGGGATCAGCCATCCCCGAGCACGAACAGGCCGGCGTGGACNNGACTGGAGTCCTGCCCCACAACCACGCTCGACCGTATACGCCAATCCCTTTTCGCCGAAACGGTCTCGCCCGACGGGGAGCCGGATGCGAGCCTGGACTACTTCTCGGCCGCGGGCGAGTCGCTCGAATGTGTGGAGATGGCGCGCCGCATCCACAAATCGGCGGCCGGCGGCGTGGCCTTCGACCGCATGGCCATCCTGCTGCGATCGCCCGAACGTTACCAACCGTTGGTGGAAGAAGCGCTGCGGCGGGCGGGCATCCCGGCGTATTTCAGCCGCGGTGTGGCGCGGCCGGATCCGGCGGGGCGCGCCTTCCTGGCATTGCTGGTGTGCGCCGGCGAGGGCTGCTCCGCCACGCGCTTCGCGGAATATCTCTCGCTGGGGCAGGCGCCGCCGCTCGATCGGCTCGATCATGCACCGGGCAACGAGGCCGCCGCGATCCTGCCGCCGGATGACGAAGTGCTCGCGCGATTGTACGAGCGCGCCGAAGCCGCGCCGGAGGCCGAGTCCCAGCCAGAGCCGGTGGAAAGCGAAGACGCCGCGGTGATCGCCGGCACGCTGCAATCGCCCGCGGCTTGGGAGAAACTGCTGGTGGATGCGGCCGTCATCGGCGGGCCCGAGCGCTGGGCGCGCCGCCTGCGCGGCCTGGAAGCGGAGTTCCGCGTGAGGCTCGCGGATCTCGGTCAAAAGGAGGAAGGCCGCCGCCAGCATTTATTGCGTGAAATCGCCCGGCTCAAGAACCTGGGGCGCTTCGCGCTGCCGCTGATCGACCGGCTGGCCGGATTGCCCCGGCAGGCCGACTGGGGCGATTGGATCGAGCATCTCAGCGCGCTGGCCACGGCCGCGCTGCGCCGGCCGGAATCGGTGCTGTCGGTGTTGGGCGAATTGCAGGCCATGGCCGAGGTGGGGCCGGTGGGCCTCGATGAAGTTTCCGGCGTGTTGAGCGACCGCCTGCGCTTCCTGCGGCGCGAGCCGCCGTTGCGCCGGTACGCTCAAGTGTTTGTGGGCGGCATCGATGAAGTGCGCGGGCGCGTGTTCGACATCGTGTTCCTGCCGGGACTGTGCGAAGGCTTGTTTCCCAGCCGCGCGCACGAAGATCCCATCCTATTGGACGTGTACCGCGCCAAGCTGGACGCCGGTTTGCGCGTGCAGGACGACCGCGTGGCCGCCGAACGCCGCCGTCTGCACATCGTTTGCGCGGCGGCCCGCGCGCGCCTGGTGTTTTCGTACCCGCGCATGGACGCCGTGGAATCGCGGCCGCGCGTGCCGTCGTTCTATGCGCTGGAAATCGTGCGCGCGGCCCATGGAAGGCTGCCCGACCTGCGCACGTTCGAAGAGCACGCCCGCCGGGGCGCGCCCTCGCGCCTGGATTGGCCGGCGCCGGCGGACGCGCTCGAAGCCATCGACGATGCGGAATTCGATCTGGCCGCGCTGGGCCGCACGTTTGAATCGACGCCCGAGGATGCCAAGGGGGTGGGCCACTACCTGATCGCAGCCAACGCCTACCTGGCCGAGTCCCTGCGCCGTTATGCGCGGCGTAACCGCGCGGGGTGGTACGCCGCGGATGGCATCGTCGAGCCGGACGCCGCCACGCGCGCCGTGCTGGCCACGCAGCGGCTGGCGGCGCGCAGCTATTCGCCATCGGCGTTGCAGCACTTCGCCGCGTGCCCGTACCGGTTCCTGCTGCATGCCATCCATCGATTGCGGCCGCGCGAGGAGAAGGTAGCGCTGGAGCGGATGGACCCGCTCACGCGGGGCGCTCTGTTTCACGAGGCGCAGTTCCGGCTGTTCCGCGAATTGCAGTCCGCGCAACTGCTGCCGATGCGTCCGCAGAATGCCGCGCGCATTATCGAAATCGCCGACCGCGTGCTGGATCGCGTGGCGGCGGAGAACGAGGAAAAGCTGGCGCCCGCCATTCCGCGCGTGTGGCGTAGCGAGATCGAGGATCTGCGCATCGATCTGCGCGGTTGGATCCAGCAGGCCGCCGCCGACGATGGCTGGCTGCCGGCGCATTTCGAATTCAGCTTCGGCATCGATGCCCATGAGCTTCGCGATCCCCAAAGCACAAACGCCGAGGCCGTGCTGGATGGCGGCGTACGGCTGCGCGGAGCCATCGACCTGATCGAGAAGCATACCGTGCGCGGCACGCTCCGCATTACCGACCACAAGACCGGCAAGCCGCCGCAAGAATTGCCCAAGTACGTGGGAGGCGGCGCCTTGCTGCAACCGCTGGCCTACGCCATGGCGGCCGAGGCCCTGTTGGGCGCGCCGGCCGAGGTGAGCCGGCTTTCGTATTGTACGCAGCGCGGCGGTTATCAGGAGATCCCGTTCGATATCACGCCACGGCATCGCGCGTTCTTCACGCACGCCATGTCGCTGATCAACGGCGCAATCGATCGCGGGTTTCTGCCCGCCGCGCCGCAGTCCGGCGCTTGCGGGATGTGCGACTATCTGCCGGTCTGCGGCCCCAACGAAGAGCGGCGCACCGCGCGAAAACGCCGGGAGCCGCTCGAAGCCTTGCAGGATCTGAGGAACATTCCGTGATTCCCGCCGTTCAGAGCGCTGTTCAAAGCAGCGACCAAGCCGCCCGCGAGCGCATCCGCAATTCGCTGGGCGAGAGCCTGATCGTGGAAGCTTCGGCCGGCACGGGCAAGACGTCGGAGCTGATCCGGCGCATCGTGCGCGTGTTGGCGACGGGAACGCCGGTGCAGAAGATCGTCGCCGTCACCTTCACCCACAAGGCGGCCGGCGAGCTGAAGATCCGGCTGCGGGAAGAACTCGACAAAGCTCGCGCCGGGTACGCCGATGTGCGGGAGCGCGCGCATCTCGAAGACGCGCTGGAACGCTTGGAAGAGGCGGCTATCGGCACCATCCACGGCTTCTGCGCGCAGATCCTGCGCGAGCGTCCGGTGGAAGCGCGCATCGATCCGGGCTTCGAAGAGCTCACCGAGCCGGAAGCCGATCGCCTGCGCGCCCGCGCCTTCGATTTGTGGTTCCAACGGAAGCTGGATGCGGGCTCGGAAGCGCTGCGGCGCGCGCTGGCGCGATTGGCCTGGCGCGAGGCGTGGCGCAGCGAGCAATCCGATAGCGCGCCGGTTGAGTCGCTCAAGTACGCGGGCAAGCAGTTGGTGGATTGGCGAGACCATACGACGCCCTGGCGCAAGGAGCCGTTCGATCGCACCGGCCGCATCGATGCGCTGGTTGCGCAATGCCGCGCGCTGGCTTCGGTCGTGAGCCAGTGCACGCGCACCAGCGACAACCTGGTGCGTTCCATGCGCCCGCTGAGGGACCTGAACAGCGGTCCGGCCGATTACGACACGCTCGAAGCGCGCCTGCTGAAACTGGAGCGCGATCTGAAACGCGATTTCAAGAAAGGCTCCGGAAACTTCGCGCCGGGGATCTCGCGGCAGCAGGTGCTGGATGCCCGTGACGGGCTGCTGCGCGATCTCGATGCTTTCCGCCGGGATGCCGGAGCGGATTTCGCGGCAGCCCTGAACGAAGAAATGCGGGACCTGGTGGCGGCCTACAGTGAGCGCAAGAAGCGCGCGGGAAAGCTCGATTTCCTCGACCTGCTGCTGCTGGTCCGCAACCTGGTACGCGACAACCGGGATGTCCGCAATTATCTTCAAGACCGCTTTGCCCGCATCTTCGTGGACGAGTTTCAGGATACCGATCCGCTGCAAGCCGAAATCCTGATCCTGCTTTCCGCCGGCGATCCCGCTGAAAACGATTGGCTGAAGGTCACCCCCATCCCCGGCAAGCTTTTCGTGGTGGGAGATCCCAAACAATCGATCTACAAATTCCGGCGCGCCGATGTGGTGCTATATGAGAACGTCTGCGAGTCCCTGGCATCGCGCGGGGTGGCGCGCATCTATCTCACCAAGAGTTTCCGCGCGGTGCGCCCGATCCAGCAATTGGTGAACGCCGCTTTCGCGCCGGAGATGACCGGCGGCCGCGGCGGCGGCCAGGCCCGCTATGCGCCGCTCGAAGAATACACGCCGGCCTACGATGCGCAGCCGGCTATTGTGGTGCTGCCGGCGCCCTCGCCCTACGGCATGCAGCGAATCAGCAAGGAAAAAATCAACGCCTGCCTGCCGGACGCCATCACGGCATACATCGAATGGCTGGTCAAACAGAGCGGTTGGCAGGTGCGCGATCTACGGAACGGCGAGCGCGTGCCGTTGCGGGCCAAGCATATTTGCGTGCTGTTCCGCCGCATGACGAATTACGGCACGGACCTTTCGCGCGACTACACGCGGGCCCTCGAATCGCGCGCGATCCCGCACCTGCTGGTCGGGTCGAAGTCTTTTTACCATAGGGAAGAGGTGGAAACCGTGCGCGTGGCGCTGGCCGCCATCGAGTGGCCGGACGACGAGCTTTCGGTGTTCGGCACGCTGCGCGGATCGCTGTTCGCCATTCCGGACGATCTGTTGTTGCGTTTCCGCTTCGAGGTGGGCCGGCTGCATCCATTCCGCGGCATGCCGGAGAATCTCGCGCTCGCGTTCGCGCCCATCGCCGGGGCTTTGGCGATCCTGGCAGAGCTGCATCGCCACCGCAACGCGCGCCCCGTGGCGGATACCATCAGCGCGCTTCTCGAAGCCACGCGGGCGCACGCCGGATTCACGCTGCGGCGCGCCGGTTCCCAGGCCCTGGCGAACGTGTACCGCATCTGCGATCTGGCGCGCACGTTCGAGCTGACGGGCGGCCTTTCGTTCCGCGGATTCGTGGAAGAGCTGGCGGCGCAGGCGGAGAAGGCCGAATCGACCGAAGCGCCGGTGCTCGAGGAAGCGTCCGACGGCGTGCGGCTGATGACGGTCCATGGGGCCAAGGGCCTGGAATTCCCGGTGGTGATCCTGGCCGATATGACCGCCAACCTGGCGGCGCGCGAGGCCGAGCGCTTCGTCGAGGGCGATCTGTGCGCGACGCGCTTGTTGGGTGCGGCGCCTTGGGAATTGCTGGAGCACGAACAGCACGAGCGCACCCGCGAACTCGCCGAAGGCGTGCGCGTGGCATACGTGGCAGCCACACGCGCGCGCGACCTGCTGGTGATTCCCGCGGTGGGCGATGAGGAGCGCGAAGGCTGGCTGGGTCCACTCAACAAAGCCATCTATCCGGCGCGCGACAAGCGCCGTGCCCGGGCCGCCGCCACGGGCTGTCCGGCATTCGCGGGCGACCGCACCGTGATCGAGCGCCCCACCGAGTTCTTCGGGCAATCCGAGGATTCCGTGCGTCCCGGCCTCCATGTCCCGCAAGCCGGCGATCACCAGGTGGTCTGGTGGGACCCCATAGGGCTGCGGCTGGATGTGGCGCCCGGCTTCGGCCTGCGGCAGGAGGACATTCTGGCGGCCGAGCCCGCCGTGCGCGCCGCTGAAGGTGTCGTACGCTACCGGCAATGGCAGCAGGAGCGCCAGCAGACGATCGAGAGCGGCCAGTTGCCGGCCTTCCGCATTGTATCTCCCACGGAAGGCATCGAAGAGCCGCCTGAGCTTCGTTCCATCCATATTGAATCGGTTTCGACTGGGGCCGAGCGCCCCGGCGGCCGGCGCTTCGGCATACTCGTGCATGCCATCCTGCGCGATCTGGACTTGCGGGGCACGTCCGCTCAAATCGCGGCGCTGGCGCGGGTGCATGCACGCCTTTTGGATGCGCCCGGCGAAGAAGCCGATGCGGCCGCCGCGGCGGTGGACGCCGCCTGGGCGCACCCGCTGCTGGCACGCGCGCGCGTCGCTCAGCGCTGCCATCGCGAACTCCCGATCCACTTGCGGCTGGAAGACGGGCGGCTGCTGGAAGGCGTGATCGACCTGGCGTTCGTGGAGCAGGATCGTTGGGTGGTAGTCGATTTCAAGAGCGATTCCCTGAACGCCGCCCGTTACGAACGCCAATTGCAATGGTATCTCTACGCACTATCGAAGCTCACCGGGCGCGAAGCGGCGGGGCATTTGCTGCGGATTTGAGGTGGCACAGGCTTCAGCCTGTGAGGGCGGGTCCTGGAGGACCCGTGCAGACCTGGAGGTCCGCCCCACACAAGTGCTTGATAATATGGTACATTAAGGACTGTGCGGCGTCCCGCTGCGGCGGCTTTCATTAAAAATCGTTAAAATGGGACGATTCGGTGTGAAACTGTTGACTGGCAGGCAGGCATCGTGATCTAATTCGAGCGTACCGTTCGATGTGTGCTTTAAGGGCCGGAAAATGGCGGGTTCGCCGTTGAAGGCAAAGAATTTCTCTTGACACGGGCGCAGCGATACGGTATGAATATCTTTACTGAGTCCGCGACACATGCAATTTTTNNCAGTTGGAGAGAGGCTCAGGTTGAGAGAGAACTTCGACCGATTCAATTTCGCAATTCACAAGGAGAAGGAAATGGCAGATTTTCGCAGATGGATTCTGGCGTTCGCCGCGCTCGTCCTGGTATTAGGATCGGCAGTTCCGGCGAGCGCGCAAAATGGACTCACTTGTACCGCATCCGCCGCGGTGACACCCACGCTTCGTCACGAAGGGTTCACCGAGCTGACCGGTGATATTTTTCTGAACTGTATTGGTGCTCCAGGGGCTACGCCGACGCCAACCGGCACCGTTATACCACAGGCGGATATCTCGGTGTCCCTCAGTGCGCCCGTCACCAGCCGCATTCTTTCCGGGACGGCGACGGAGGCGTTATTGCTGGTTGACGATCCCAGCCCGGCAAATCAGGACCCCTGCCTCTCGCCCACTAACCCGACGGTAGCGTGCCAGGTTTTGGGGGGAACGCCCCCCGGCCAGACATTCAACACGCCGGGCCGGTTTAACGTTTTTCAAGGAATCAACACAGGCGGGCCCGGATCGTACTCCATTACGTTCCTGGGCGTGCCGGTCGACCCTCCTGCGACGACCCGCACGTATCGTATCACGAACGTGCGTATCGATGCCACGGCGGTCCCGGCCGGGGCAGCGGGTTTGAGCCCGGTGTTCGCGTTCGTCTCGTCCAGCAGCAGCACATCGATTCAGATCAACAACCCGCAAAACTATGTTGGGTTCGTTTCCGATGGCTTGACAGTCAAAACCTCGGTTGCAACCTCGTCGTTCCTGCAGTGCCTGACCTATCCTCAGACCGCAGTAGGGACCGTGACATTCACGGAAGACTTCGCAACTGCGTTTAAGGTCAGGGGAGTAAACGGTACGACTGGTTCACTCACATACCCGCAGACAACGCCGGGGCATGTCTACTTCACGGAGAGTGGACTGGAGGTGGCCGTTACCGGCGGTGAATCGGGAGAAGCCGACACTGGGACAGAGCTGCAGACGGTAATTAGCAATATACCGTCAGGCGTCACTATCTACGCGGACAGCTATGCGGTGTCTTCTGCCTCTACCGGGGCTTCTACTACCGGGTTCTCCGATGCCACCATGATCTCGCCGGTGCACGGCACTACTGGCGGGGGTGCAGTGGCGGTTAACACGACTACCAGCGGCGGCGTTACCACTTACGCAAGCAGTGTGACGCTCGTCTGGCTGATAACCAACACGAATTCCTCGGCGATCGATTCACTCGCGTTCAACGTCTACGCGTCTTTTACGGGCGTCCCGGGCAGCCCTGGTTCCCCCACGCCTAACCAATCCGTCGGCGCTTTGAGCGGCTTCAGTCCGCAGCTTGCCGCCTACTCAAGCAGCGGTCCGATTCCGGAGTTCTCATCCACGGTAAACGTAGCGACATCGCCGACCACTCTGTTCTCGGTTTCGCTGTGTCAGACGATCCTGTTGTTCCCGTACGTTACCGATTTCTACGGATTTGACACGGGTATCGCTATCTCCAACACCTCGCTGGACGATCTGCCGATTGGCGCTACTCACCAGCCGGGAGCTTGTTCTGTCACCTTCTACGGCGGCGGTGCTGTCGCCTCGACTCTCGGAACGAGCGGCACTTACAGCTCGACCGCGGATACGACGTTAACCAGCGGATTGATTCAGCCCGGCCAGACTTGGGCTTTCTCGATGTCCTCGATCGATCCGAATTATAACAGCACAGGGACCTACGGGACGACCGGGTACGCGATCGCGATTTGCAACTTCCAGTATGCTCACGGTTACTCTTTCGTGAGCGACACTGGGATCCGCAATTTCGCGGCCGCTTATCTGGCGCTGATTATCCCCGATGCTCCTCGTTCTCCGCAACCGTTCGTCTGTTCGGCGAACGGCGGAACTTGCAGCGGCGAAACGGGCGAGCAACTCGTTCACTAACCTTCACGGCAGTCGTCGTGAAAAGGGGGAGCTTCCAGCTCCCCCTTTTTTTTTGATCCGGATGGTGCTAGACTGGTCTTCCGCGTCCACTATCCTTTTCTTTCCGTAACGTCAGGAGGACGTGTATGCAGAAACGCAAGCTTCTCGCCGGCAGTTTTCTAACCGCGTTGTTCCTTTTTCCGGCTTTTTGTCCGGCTCAAACCGTTTCGATTGTTTCCGGTAACGGGCAGTTGGTATGCCCGGACTGTACGGGCAGCCTCCAGAAGTACACGCAGCTCGTGGCACAGGTGAACGATGCGACCGGCAAGCCCGTAGTGAATACCACCGTTACCTGGATAGCGACGCAATCCGGTTACCCGCCGGTGACGAGTACATCCACCACAAACTCGTCCGGCCAGGCCAGTTATACGTTCGTGCCCCTGGCATTCTTCTTCGGTTCCAACTTTCTTCCGGCTACGGTGGTGGCGTCGGCCCTTACTACCAGCGTCCAATTCGTCGAAACGACAGCCACACCTACCAGTTCCGGGGCCGCTCCGGCCTTTGCTACCCTGGTTCCGCCTGGGTCGGGTCCAGTGCTGACCGGCACATCGGGGCAAACGGCCGCCACGCCCATCAAGGTGAGCGTGTACGGATTCCTGGCAGCCCTTCCGGGAATTCAGATAAGTCTTCAACCCTGGGTAACCGGCAACCCCGGCCACCCGGCTGGACTACCCTGGGCAGCCGGCCAGCCGAGTGTAAACTGTGCTACCCAACCAGGCCAGCAACCGGGCACCGTCCTTACGGATTCCACCGGTATTGCGACTTGCACCCCTGTATTTGGCAGCCAGCTCGGTTCGGGGGCATATGCGATCGTCGTCGGCGGCAACTTCGTGAACTTCGGGGGGACAGCGTTTACGGTCAACTCCGGACCGCCGGCTATCATGAAGATCATCGCGGGTAACAACCAAAACGTCAATCCGGGCGTCGAAGCGACATCGGCGTTGGTTGCTGAAGTGACCGATCTTGGCGGAGATCCGTCTAACCAAGCCCCGGTTACGTGGTCTGTTACGGCGGGCGCCGCCACCCTCATCAACCCCAGCGCATCCTCCAGCTCCAACGGCCAGGTTTTGGCTTATATAAAGCCGACCGCCGGACCGGTGCAGGTAACGGTCGCCTTGGCCAACAACAGCTCGGTGAACGTCGTTTTCACGATCAACGTGAACTCGGTCATTACGGCTCTGCAGACCGTTTCCGGCAGTGGCCAGACGGCCAAGGAAGGAACGGCTTTCGCCAATCCGCTGATCGTGCAGGTGAACGACAACGCCGCGCCGGTGCCGGGCGCCACGGTGAACTTTGCGGTCACCAGCGGACCCGCTACCCTCAGCGCATCCACCGCCACGACCAACGCACAGGGCCAGGCGCAGGTCACCGCTACGGCGGGCGCCACTTCCGGCCCGGTCGTGATTACCGCCAGCATTGCGTCCGGGGGCACGACGTATACTCAGACCTTCGATCTAACCGTCATTCCGCCCGGCCCGGTCATCACCGCGGTCGTCAATGCGGCGGGTTTCGATCAGGCCCCAGTGGTGGCCTCGCCGTGCAGTCTCGTGACCATCTATGGAATGGGGCTGGCGCCCGGACTGCAAGGCGTGGCCTCCGCCGTTATCGCACCGCAGACGCAGGTAGCGGGCGTCACCGTCCAGTTCGGCGGTGTGTCCGCGCCGATTCTGGATGTGGCGAACGTAAACGGCCAGGAATCCGTTTCGGTGCAGGTACCCTGCGAGGTGCCGGCGTCGACCACTGTGCCGCCGGCCACAGTCCCGATGGTGGTCAGCGTCGACGGCGCGGCTTCCGCACCCTTCGGTGTCACTGTGTTGCCGATCAGCCCCGGGATTTTCCAATTCACGGACTCCGATGGGAAACTGCGCGCGGTCCTGGTAAGGCAGGATGGGACCTGGATCAATGCGGCGAATCCGGCGCGGCCCGGAGATACCCTCCGGATGTTTGCTACGGGACTTGGACAGACAACGCCAGCGTTGTTTACCAATGAGTTCGATCCTCTAGTGTCAGACGCCAGCGGTAACCTGGTGCCGCAGGATCTGCCGGTGATCGTGCCCGTGGTGGTGGGCGTCAACAACTCCGGGGTCCTGGTCCTCTCGACCAAATACGCCTACGGAATGGTGGGCGTGTACGAATTGGATTTCGTGGTGCCGCAGAATGCCGCTACGGGCAACAATGTGCCGTTCGCGATCTTTGCGGTGTATCAGGGCACCGATCTGCAGTTCGGGAATCCATCCCTCATCCCGATTCAGTAATTGCAGGCAGGTCCCCGCTTGTCGGGGACCTGCCTCACTTTAAAGTGGGGCAGCCAGGGTTGCCCGTCCACAACGATGGGCGGCGGTACTACTGAGAATCGCACAATACAGTGACAATCAGACCGTGGGGCGGGTCAGGGGACCGGCCCTACATTCTTGTAACCAAAACTGTCACCGTATTAGGCGAAACTCAATAATTGGCAAAAGAGACTTTAATTGGGATAGTCTGATTCGCCTGCGGAACTGTTACGACGATCATAATGGGCGTGTTGGGAATCTGAACGCCGCCGCTCGACAGGATACTCAGGATGGCCTTCTCGCCCGGCTTAACGGTCAAAGTGTCCAGTTTAACCGTAAGCCCCGCAACCTTTGGATCGGAGAGAGTGAGTTTCGCGGCCCAGGGCGACGGGTTGGAAATCGCGACCTGCGCCGAGGATGGGCCGGAGGATCTGAGTTGGACGCTGGCCTTATCCGCTACCAGCGAACGCGGATTCGCAAGGTTACTCGGCATGGGTGGCGGCTGCAGGCGTGCCGCTCCGGGAGCGCCTCCGCTGGGAATGGCCATGCCCGGAGGAGCTAGCCGTCCGAATGGGGTGGCGGGCAAGTCCTTTTGTGGATCCACGTAATAACACCACTGGCCGTTCTCCAGCTTCCAGCGGCTGGTCGTCTTGGTGGGTACGGGATGGCCCATGAATCCCTGAATCGGCAGCAGGCGGGTCACCAGCACCATCACCTCCGCCTTGGTGAAATCGTCGGAATACCGGATGCTTTGGATCTCAGAGCTCTGGTACGTAGGCTTGCTCGAACCCACGAACAAATCCTTAGTGTCTTCCGCCACCAGTTGCAACGCCTGATTGAACCTTCCCTCCACTTCTAACTGGTAGAACTGGGTGATGCGCGTCCGCAAAGCCGCGTCCACCTCCGGCGGAGCCTTCTGGGAGGCTGGCGGGGTTTGGCCGAAGAGTGCGGCGGTCGCCATCACAAGGAGAAGGACACGTAGTATGACTCTCAGCATTTCTTTATTGTAGCTGGAGCGTAGCTGGAAGATGGAGCGACAATTTTATAGCGCGAATCGCCGCGGTGTCGAAATCGCGTCGCCGGCTGGGCTCTTTCTAGCGCCCGGCATGCGCGCTTTCCGCCTGATTTTTCTGTCGATTAGCGATAGGATCTGTTGTGGCTCCCGGCTTGCAATCACGTTGGTCGGCGCGTGAAAGCCCCCGTGGCCGGCGCGCCAGGGAGAAACGGAATGATTCAAGCCATGTACAACCAGCGCCTCGAGGTGATGGAAAGGCCGCCGAGCCATCCGGCGGTGGAAAGCGCCAATTTTGCGGAGTTGTTCGGAGACGCCACAAAAACAGGCGCCCAGGTAGCGGCCCTGCCCGCCGCGTCCGCCGTCTCCGACCCCGTGAGCACGGTTCCACCCGCGCAGACCAGCCTGGGCGATCCGGATGTACAGGGTTGGCTCAACAGTTACTACACGGAGGAAGGGGCACCCAGCGCCTCCGCTAACACGTCGTATCAACCCGCCCAAGGAGCAGGCAGCAATTTCCCGGCCGGTAGCATATTTGGTCCGGATGCCATCTTTGCACAGGCGCTGGCCAATCAAGCCGGCAATGCTTTTGCCACCATGACGGGAGACAATCCGGCGGGATTTACGTCTCAGCTACCCGGCATTCCGACCCCGCAAGCGCAACAGGAGTTCGATCGAAGGCTGGCCCTGGAAAACGTGGATAGGCTGCAGTCGGGACAACCCATCGATACAACGGCCTATTGGTCGGATCCCGGGCCGATCACGACCGGCGGAGTGACGTACACGTCGCAGCAGCTTGGCTATGCCGGACCGGGGCAGTCTTCCGGTCCGCAACCGATCTATATTTCGCAAGCCAACCAGATTCAAGGGACAAATACTTTTTCGGTGCCAGGTTATACTGGCACGGTGACGGGCATACAGCCGGGGCTCTATTATACTTTGCAACAACTGGAACAGGCAGGCTTGCAGTCAGGACAACCGGACGCTCAATTTCATCCGGGTTCGTGGACCACAACGCAAAGCGCCTAACCGGTTTGGCCTTGGCTTCGGCTCTTACGGGGGGGAGCTGCCGGCGCAGCGTCCGAGTAGTTGACAACGCAAATCAGGGAGTGCTTCTCTTCGAGCGATGGGGCCCGGCGGCGAGCCACCAGCTCACGGTTCAGAGTGGTCACGAATTCCTCGATCTGCGCCTGCATCTCAGCCATCTTCTCCCGCATATTCAGGATAATCTCCACGCCGGCCAGGTTGACGCCCAGTTCGCGGGTGAGGTGCAGAATCACTTCCAAGCGTTCCAGATCGCCATCCGTGTATAAGCGCGTGTTGCCATCGCTGCGGGAGGGCTTCAGCAGCCCTTCTCTTTCGTAGAGACGCAAGGTCTGCGGGTGGATGGCATACTGCTCGGCCACCGAAGAGATCATGTACGAGCCTTTGGATTTTCCCTTGCCCATATCGTCCCCCTACAGCGTCGTCCAGAGATCCGCGCGCGGATCTTCCGGATGCAGCCCGGCCAACTCGCGCAGAATCTCTTTGGTGCGTTCGTCCTGAACCTTGGGCGTCTGGATGGCGGCCTCCACAATCTGATCGCCGCGCTGGTTGGTGCGGGCGTTGAAGACGCCCTTCTCCCGCAGGCGGAACTTCTGCCCGTTGTGAGTGCCCTGCGGGATCTTCAACAGCGTGCGGCCGTCGATGGTCGGCACTTCGATCTTGGCGCCCAGCCCGGCTTCCCACACGGTTACCGGCACGCGGATGTGAATGTCGTCGCCCTCGCGGTGAAAGTAGGGATGCTCCTCCACGCGCGTGGTGATGTAGAGATCGCCGGAGGGAGCGCCCATGGAGCCGGCATTGCCCTTGCCCGGCACTCGCAGCCGGGAGCCGTTGCGCGCTCCGGGCGGGATGCGCACGTCCACGGTCTCGGTATGCGCCACGCGTCCGTCGCCGTGGCAGGTGGGGCAGGCGTTCTTCAGCTTGCCGCTGCCGCCGCACTTCGGACAGGTCAGATTGAAGCGCATGGCGCCGGCCATCTGGGAAACCGAGCCCGTCCCATTGCATTCCGGGCAGGTCACGGTCTGGCCGCCGGCCGAACCGCTTCCGTGGCAGGTGGGACAGGTATCGTAACGGGTGATATTGAGCCGCGTCTGGGTGCCCTTGATGGCTTGCCAGAAATCGATATTCAGCGAGTACTCGAGATCCTCACCCTTCTCCGGCGCCTGTTGCGGCCCTTCGCCGCGGTTGAAGAGGTTCGAAAAGATATCCCGGAAGCCGCCCGCGCTTCCCCCGCTTCCGGTTGATGCGCGCCGTCCGCCGCCCGGCGCGCCGCCCTGGAAGTCCGACCAGTCGAAGCTGTCGAAATTCACGTTGGGCTGCGGACCCGGTCCCGGGCCGCCGCCCGCGGGTATGTTGTCGGAATAGAAGCCGTACTGATCGTAGACCTGGCGTTTCTTGGTGTCGCTCAGAATGTCGTAAGCCGCCTGCACCTGCTTGAAACGTTCCTCGGCGGCCTTGTCGCCCGGGTTCACATCGGGATGAAACTTGCGCGCCAGCCGGCGATAAGACTTTTTGATCTCATCCTGGCTGGCGCCCTTGGCCACCTTTAGCGTTTCGTAGTAATCGTGCTTGGGAGACATAAGAAAGGGTTCTGGGTGTTGGGTTCTGGGTTCTGGCCTACTCCGCGCAAACGGTCCAACAGTTTGCCAGCACCCAGCACCCAGAACCTAGCACCCTTTTATTTCTTGTCGTCGACGTCCACAAATTCGGCGTCCACCACGTCGTCTTTCTTCTTCTCGCCGCCCGTGCCCGGACCGCCATCGGCCCCCGGCCCCGGGCCGGCGCCGGGTTGCGAAGCCGATTTGTACATGGCCTCCGCCAACTTGTGGCTGGCGGCGGTCAATTTGTCGATGGCCGCGTTGAGGACACCGAGTTCATTCCCCTGCATGGCCTTGCGGGTTGCTTCGATGGCCTCTTCGATGTGGCGGGCTTCCTCATCGCCGATCTTGGAGCGATGCTCCTTCAACGTCTTTTCCACGTTGTAGATCATGGCGTCGCCGCGGTTGCGCGTCTCGATGGTGTCGCGTTGCTGGCGATCCTCCGCCCCATGCGATTCGGCGTCCTTGGCCATCTTGTCCACTTCGTCTTTCGACAGACCGGAAGAGGAAGTGATGGTGATCTTCTGCTCGTTGTTGGTGGCCTTGTCTTTGGCGGCGACATTCAAGATACCGTTGGCGTCGATATCGAAGGTCAC
>PKYZ01000357.1 GCA_003132865.1 Bryobacterales bacterium | reverse complement strand
GCGCCTGGGACTACGCCGCCGATACGCGCGGCTATACTGTCGGCATCGAAGCGGACTACGAGGATCGCAACTGGGGCTTCCGATTCGCCGAGGCGCTCATGCCGAAGGTGGCGAACGGAATCGACCTGGTGTGGCGGCCGTGGCAGGTTCATGCGGAAAATTGGGAATACGAACTGCGCCGTGGCGTGGTGCCTAAGAAGNNTGGCCTACACCAACTATGCCAATATGGGCATCTATCGCGATGCAGTTGCTCAGTTTCAAGAAGGCTTGGTCCCGATCCCAGAAATCACTAACCACCCCTGGCACATCACGCGCAAGTATGGCTTTGGCGTCAACCTGGAACAGAATCTCACACGGGACATCACGGCATTTGCCCGCTGGGGCTGGGACAATGGAAAAACCGAGTCATTTGCCTACACCGAGATTGATTCGACTTTCGTCGAGGGCGTAGGGGTGAATGGTGCGAAATGGCATCGCAGGCAAGACCGTGCCGGCATCGCCTTCGTGTCAAACGGGATCGCGAAAGATCACCAGAATTATCTGGCAGACGGCGGCCTCGGTTTCCTCCTGGGCGATGGAGGGCTGAACTACGGTCGGGAGAAGATCGTCGAATCGTATTACACGGCACACGTTTGGCGGGGAATCTATCTCGCTCCCGGAATCCAGTACGTCGTCAATCCCGGCTACAACCGCGACCGCGGCCCGGTAGTCGTGCCCACCTTCCGCGCGCACGTGGAGTTTTAGCGCCGTTTAGCAGGTGACGCGGGATCACTTTACATTGAGAGACTATGGGAGCAATTCTTGCAAAAGATTGCGGCGAAATGATCGCCTGGCGACGAACGTTGTGTGAGTGTAAAGCAAGAGTTAGAAATCACAATTAAACTGGAAGACGCGTACCGGATCGGCGGCGCTAAGAACGGTGACGGCGCTGGTGAGTCGGATGTCTTTGGTGCGCGCGGCGGCCGCGGCTAGGATCACTGCCGGGGCGGAGTCGAGAAACTCCGCGCGGTGATGTTCGCCTATGCCGAAAACGTCGAGGCCGACTTGGTCGGCGAGTTCGATCTCTTCCAGCAGATGCTGCATGCGGTCGACAGGACAGCCGTCAATTTCATTCTGTCAGGAGCGACCGCGCTTGGTATCGGCACGGAACTGATCCCAACCGAGGCGATCAAACAGCGGCAATCTGGTCGCATTCAGGAATTGGCGCTCCGCTTTACCGGCTTTGTGAAAGAAGGGCGCGAACGCATAGAAAAAGCAAGAAAGCAGAATGCTGCCGCCCAGAAGTATACGGAAACCGAGAAATGCGAGAGCCGATGACGCGGCTTCGCTTAGAGTGGAACAAAAGCAGTGTTAATCGCATGGGGGCGCTCACGTGGTTGGCATCTGCTTGCTGCCCTGATCGGGTACAAGACCCGTTTGAGATTCACGTCTTTAGTTTGTTGGGCCTAGTCTAGCAGGTCCCACCGTGCCAATAATGAGTGAGACATCTTCGCCATCTTTAATTAATGTAGGGCGGAGAGAGAATTCTCACCTTCATGAGCAAGACCAATGTCAGACGGATGAAGCTGAATGCTGCGGAGTTGGAGGCTCCGGAGCGGAGGGAGGGCGAGCGTAGCGAGCCCGAGCGCAGCGCAGGAGCCTTCAACTCCGAGAGCGCCCGGTTGGGGAGCTCGACTGGTTCTTTTCCGGATTCGGAAGTGCCGGCGAAGGCCCAGCGACGGCGATTCTCGACGGACTACAAACGCTCCATCGTTAAGCAAGCCGATGCCTGTCGGGATAGTGGGGCCATCGGAGAGCTGTTGCGCCGGGAAGGGCTGTACTCGTCGCATCTGTCCACCTGGCGATGCCAGTGTCGACAAGGGGAGCTGGCGGCCTTAGCCCCCAAGAAGCGCGGTCGTAAGTCGATCGTGAGTCCTTTGCTGGTGGAGAATCGTAAACTGCTGGCCGCCAATGCTCGCCTGACCAAGCGTCTAGAAAACGCGGAACTCATCATCGAAGTCCAAAAAAAACTTGCGGCCTTGCTGGGCAACCCCATTGCGGAGACCGAGATGAACGAGGAGAGCGAATGAACTCGGTACAGCAGTTGGCTCCTCACGTCGGTCAGGCGGCGGCTTGTCGGGTTCTGGGTGTGCCCCGAGCCTCCTGGTATCGCAGCCTGCAAACGGTGGTGGCATTGCAGGAAACGCGGGGACCGCGACCTACGCCAGCTCGTGCTCTGCCGCCGGCGGAGCGCGAGCTGGTACGGGATCATCTCCACGCCGAACGCTTCCGCGACCAAGCCCCGGCCCAGATCTATGCCACGCTGCTAGATGAAGGCACCTATGTTTGTTCGGTGCGCAGCATGTATCGCATCTTGGACGAGAACGGCGAAGTGAAAGAGCGGCGCGACCAACTCCGTCATCCGCGGTACCACAAGCCGGAGTTGCTGGCTACGGCTCCCAACCAGGTCTGGAGTTGGGACATCTCCAAGCTGCTGGGCCCCGCCAAGTGGACCTACTTCTGCCTGTATGTGATCCTGGATATCTTCAGTCGCTATGTGGTCGGCTGGATGGTGGCTCAGGGGGAAAACGCCGCCTTGGCCAAGCGGCTGATCGCGGATACCTGCGCCAAGCAGCTCATCGTTCCCGGTCAACTGACGATTCACGCCGATCGTGGAAGCTCGATGACCTCCAAGCCGGTGGCCCTGCTCATGGCGGACCTGGGAATCATCAAGACCCATAGTCGGCCGCACGTCTCCGATGACAATCCCTACTCCGAGAGTCAGTTCAAGACCCTCAAGTACCGACCTGAGTTTCCGGATCGTTTCGGCTCCCTGCAGGATGCGCGCGGATTCTGTCAGCAGTTTTTTCGCTGGTATAACGGCGAGCATCATCACAGTGGCATCGCTTTGCTGACGCCAGAAGCGCTGCACTTTGGCCGGGGCCAGGAGGTCATCGAGCGACGGCAGCAGGTCTTGAACCAGGCCTATGCACGCAACCCGGAACGCTTTGTGCGGGCTAGTCCCAAACCTCAGCCGCTGCCCACCGCGGTCTGGATCAACCCGCCGGCGTCAACGCCGGCGGCAACAGAAGAAGAACGACACTAATTTATGCCGGCTGGTGTCT
>PKYZ01000383.1 GCA_003132865.1 Bryobacterales bacterium | reverse complement strand
AACCCCTCGACCTGCGCGGCGGAATCCGGCGTCTTATTGTTCAGCGGAAACACATATTCCAACGCCGCGCCGATAGCCACATCCGGAACGTGCGGCAGACGGTCGCCAATCTTGCCGATACCGTCAGTCTCAGTCTGGCCGTCCAGCATCTCCAAGGCCAGCAGGCCCGCATCCCGAACATCTTTGTGGACCATGGACGACAGCGCCGGCGGTCCACCCTCGCGCAGGCTTTCACCAATGAAAACGGAATCGGCCAGATCCACCCGGCCATCGCCGCGCAGCATCACCAAGCCGGACGAGAGATTGCCGTGATAGAGCGACGCGTTATGAAGTTCCTGCAAGGCCGCCAGAATGGCGCGAAACCATTTCGTTGCGGTCTCCGCCTTCATGGGCGACTTGTCCAGCACGGACCGGAGCGTGGTTCCTTCGGTCGACTCAACCACCGTATACCACCTACCGGCGTTCGTGCAGGCTGACACGGTTCGCATGGAGGTAATACTTGAGGACTCCAGCGACTGGGCGATCTCCGCGAACTTCCTCATGAGGCTGCGATCGCCTGCATTCGCCCGGTAGTATTCGCGCAGGACGTAGGGCTTCTCTGCACCGGGACACTGGGCCAGGAAAGACAAGGAGAACGCGTCTTCACGCAAGCGGCTGCCGACCACAAATCTTGGGTCGGGAGCCCTTTCGCCGGACTGTAGGCGCGTCAGCTTAGCGTTGCAGCGCGAGCAGAACAAGCTGCCATCGGGATTCTCAGTTTGATCGATCGGGCAAATCAGAGGCATTGGACGAACTGAACCGAGCGCCGCGCGCCGCCCACGGAGAGCCGGCGGACCAATGGTAGCAGGTCTCTCCGCGGGCGGAAAGAAAGGCGCGGGCCTTATTGGCCGGGCTGCGTCCAGACTTCGTCGCCGTTGACCAGGAGCCTCGATCCGTCTATTACAATCTCGACGTCTTTTGACAATTGCACAATATGCAACGTCAATGTATTGCCGTTGACGGCATAAGTGCCACTAAACGACTGGCCGCCTTCTTGCAGCGCGAACGCGTTGCCGGCATTCAACTGCAGCCGGTCGGCGTTATTCTGGGAACTGACATAGACGGACCCCAGAACCGGTGGCGTCGTGAGCGGCGGGGGGGGCGGCGGACTTTGTGTATTGTCGATGGAAAATACCTGGCTGATGGCATCCTTTACAGCCCCGGCATCCGGGAACGATCCCTTGGAAAACTGGAAGTCCACCCGGGCTCTGTATGACGCGGCCATGCCGCCGTTGCAAGCGTCGCATTCCTGGACGACGAACCAGATCCTGCCGCTCCTAGGCACCACCAGAATGGACTGGGAGTTCACTTTCCATCCGACTGGAAAAGAGCGAAACAGACACCCGAACCCGGCGGCGGCCGTTTTCTGCAACACACTGGGCGCGTGCAGCTTACCATCCTCCTTGTAAGTAGCCAACAGCAGGGCGGGACACGCCGGATTGACTCCCTCGACTCCCTTTAGCCGTACGACGAGCACCGTACCGGGCGGATACTGCGCGCTGAGCTGCTGGTCCAGCGACCCGGCGGTTGGAAAGCCATGCGCTACCGGAAGAACTATCGTGCAAAGCAGGAACGTCAACACGAAACTCCGTTGCATTTTCGAGAACCTCCTCTTCGATGTGCGGTTATTGTGCGCCGCCGACGCTTTGCTTGATCTCACTGTCGGTGCGATCGGCGTCCTGGTTCTGCTGCGACACCAGGCTCTGGGCGTCGGCAGCCGCAGGCGCCTGCCCCTCCGCCACTTGTCGCGGGTTGCCCGCCGGCGGACCGGACGGCAGACTCTGTCCCTCGCTCTGGGCCAGTTTGCCGGCTCCGGCAGCGAGTTGCTCGCGATACTGATTCTGCATATCCTGCAGCGTGGCGAGATCGATCGTCGAAGCCGTATCGGCTTGGCAATCTCCGTCCTTGCCGTTGAGCACATTGATGGCGATCTTGCCATCCGGCGTCATCCCACGGGCAGTGCGCTCGATGATATCTCCTGCCGTCAGCGCGCAGACCGGACCACCGTCGGACGGAGTCAAATCCAAGCTGTTGGACACTACGAATATACGCTGTTTCAGCGCCGGGGGTGGCGCGTTTGCAGTGGTTGGCGGCGGTGTCGCCCCCGGAGGCTGCGCCGCGGCTGCCCGCTCATCCGCCAGGTCTCGGCTCACCTGCTCCGCGATGGCTTGCTTGACCTCCGGCGTCAGCGCCGTGCCTTGCCCATCTTGAGAGGTGAGTTGTTCCCCAGCGGCTTGGCGATCCTCGTAGGACTGTCGCAGATTCTCGGCCAACAGATAATCGGTCAGCCACAGCGAGGCGCTGGGATACATTGCCTCCGGGGCAAAATACCCGCCGTAGAACCCGTACCAACCCACGGGACCCCAGCCCCATGCGTAGGACACCGGCATAGCCCATGGACTGGCGGCCCATCCATAGAACGCGGGCTGATAATAGTACCGCGGAACGTAGGTGTAATAAGTAATCGAGCCGTAAGTGTAGGTACGGTAGACGCGCACATCGGTGCGGCCGCCGGAGACATAAGTCCGCGAAACGTAACCCGGCCGGAAAGGACGCTCGACGAAACCGCGCCTTCCCATCGTTACAACCCGGACGCCGCCGGGACGCACCACCTCGACGCGACGTTCGCCGCGCAACGGCCGGTTCATGGTCATGGTTCCGCCGCCGGGCAGAGTGCGTGTGAAGGTTGCCGGGCGTCCATCCGCACGTATGTTGGATGCCTTGAGCCCCGGTGCGCTGACGCCGCTAACACGGCCACTGGCGTCCGTGGTTACCGTCTTATTCGTCTTGGGGTTGAAGTACGACGAGCCGCCGCCTGGGACCGCCGTTTGTTTGACGCCGGCGGTTGGGTGATAAACGGGGCTAGGCTGACGCGTTGGCCCGCCTAGGCCTGGATGCGACGGTACGGTCGTCGCGGTGCTGGGCTTTACACCCCCGTTCCCGGTGATCCCGCCGGTATTTGGCTTTACGCCTCCATTCCCGGTGATACCGCCCGTGTTTGGCTTTACTCCTCCGTTCCCGGTGATCCCACCGGTGTTGGGCTTTACGCCGCCACCGCTGCCGCCTGGCGCGGGAGGATTGACGTGAGGCTGTACCGGTGTCCGGGCTGCCGGTTGTTGCACAGGACGAGCCGCCGGTTGCGGTGCGGCTTTAGCTGGCGCCGGCGGCGGAGCGGGCGCCGGTTTCGTGGTCTTGTCGGCGCCGGCAATCGCCGGAACCACGAGCGCTGCCCATAAGAACACACGTGCAGTTCCCAGGACCTTTTTCGTCGTATAACGCGAATTCATTGCAATCTCCTTCGTGATACCTGATGGATCGATCCCGAGCCATAGCATACCGCCATTCGGCGCGGCTGAGCGATTTACTTACACGACTCTTATGTAAGAAACACGGGTAACGTTACGCTCGGCAGCGCAAAAACCGCTGCGCGGTGCCCGCGAGGAACTTGAGCAGCTTTCCCCTTTCTTTCCGCTTTTAGGACGACCCGAATTCGGGCGGAAAGGGGTGAGAAAATGGCGATCGTTCTTCTGCTGTTGGCGCTGCTGTCAGGCTTCGGTCAACAGCCCGCGGACGACCCCTGTACGGACAGTTCGTGCATAATCCAACTGGGTGGCGGTACCGGCGGCTAAATCCGCCGCTTGCGCCGGAGAGGGTGACCCTCTCCGGCGTATCCATAAGATCGGGGGCCGCACACTCATGCAGACCTGGGCGCAAGGTGTTCTACTGGTGCATGGCGCGCCGCTGCGATTGTTCCTTCCGCGCGTGTCACGGACCGCGCTTTTGCAGATCTGTCCATTTGCCCCCGCGGCGGGTGTGCTGCCGTTCAGTCCTGCCCGGAGCCGTCAACGGACCGTCCGGCGCGCGGCGTTCGGAACCCGTACTTTCGCTTATGAGATTTGCATTGGCGCTGATGGCCGCCGGTACTGGCCTGTTAGTTGGGGCTCCGAGTGAATGTCGGCCGCTGTCGTCCGCCCAGACCCTGCGCGCGCGCGTCTCATCCGGCCATGTGGCTTGCTTTTCAATAGTAATCGAGCAAGGAGAAGCAACCCAACTATCGGCAGAACAGCCCACGGATTTCCAGCTTCGCATCGGTAACGGCGCCACTGAAAGCGTCACGGACGGATTCGAATTTGGTGCAGAGACAGTCACAATTCTCTCGGCAGGCCATTACCGTGTGGAAATCCGACCAGTAGGCGCTCCCTCGCATTCTGCCTGGACCTTTTCTATGTCGCGGCGGCCAGTTCCGTTACAGTTAGCGCAACTGTGGCGGCGAGCGGAGATTTCTGCCACTGTTTCCAAGCAAACCAAGAAGCTGGAAGATATTGCGGAATCCCTCACGTTGTGGGAGAAACTGAACGAGTCCACGGCCATCGCCAGGACCTATCTGAAGCAAGGCGACGCGTCCTTGGCCGTTGACGATTCCGTTGAGGCGCGAGGCGTTTATGAGCGGGCCTTGCAGATCTGCGAATCGCTTGCCGATCTCCGTTGTGTTGGGGAGGCCGCCAATAACAGCGGCTATACGGCATTTCTGCTGGGGGATCTCGAAATGTCCGCCAACCGCTTGCGAGAGGCGGCTGAAGATTGGCGGCGCATATCCCAGCCCATGTTTGAAGGACAGACGCTTTCGAATTTGGGGCTGATGTTTTGGCAATCCGGCGACTTCGAGCAGGCGATTGAGGTCTTGGACAAGGCGCGTCAGATTTTGCTCGGCCGGGACGCGACCGCGCACGCCCTGGTTTTGAATAACCTGGGGCTGAATTATCAGTCACTCTCCGAAAACGACAAGGCGCTTGCATATTTCCAATCGGCGCTGGCGGTTTTTCTCGCCCGCCACGAGGCACATCACGTTGTGATAGCCCGAATCAACCTGGGCCGCTCTTACATGCTCCTCGGAAGGCTCGAGCGCGCGCAAGCGGCTCTCGAACAGGCGATCACCGAGGCCACGAAGATCTCCGATATCTTCCTGCGGGCAGACGCGCTCAATAATCTCGGCCAAGTGCTGCTGCGGCTGCACGAGACGGACCTGGCCCGTACCCGCCTCACGGAAGCCCTCACCCTTCAGCGTCAGGTTCATTCGAAACGGGGCGAAGCCATCGCCCTCCACTACATTGGTATCGAGGCCGGCGAGCGGGGCGACACCGAGACCGCGCGCCAGTCGCTCGCCGACGCCGCGCGCATCCGTCGCGAAGCCGGACTGCGCGATGATGCATCCGAATCCATTTTTGCGCTGGCAGAACTGGAATACCATGCTGGCAATTTCACTACAGCGCGAGATTTTGCCGCGCTGGCCACTTCTCTGATCGAATCGCTGCGCAGCCAGGTTCCCAGCGTCGCTCTCCGCGCCACGTATTACGCACGCAAACGCCGCTTCTTTGACCTGCTTACCGACATCGGCATGGCCCCCTCCGATCCCGGCAACGGAGCCGCGGGATTGTTGGCGTCGGAACAGGCCCGCGGCCGTGCTCTTCTGGACTTGCTCACGGCGGGGACGATTGGCGGCGGGATTCCAACCGAACTGCTCGATCGGCGGAACGGGCTGCGCCGCCAGATCGACGCCTTCTCCTTTCGCTTGAGCGCCGCCGATCCGCCGCAGCCAGGCGAAACCGCGCGGAGACACCTGGATCGAGACCGCGAGGATCTGCGGAGGCGCATCGAACTTCTGCTGAGCGAAAACGACCAGGTGGAAGCGGAAATCCGCCAGGCCGTGCATGCCTCCGCAGTGGGGCACCCGCTCGCTGCCGTCGCCGAAGTGCAGGCTGGCATGCCCAGCGACAGCGCCGTTCTCGAATACTATCTGGGGGAGCACGAAAGCTATCTCTGGGTGGTCCAGCCGGGAGGCATGCAAGCGTTCCGCTTACCTTCACGGTTGGTCATCGAGCCTGTCGCATTGCGAACCGTGAGCCGTTTTGGCGATATCGTGGGCCGCCGCCGCTCCCCGCAAGCGCAAGCCGCATTCGAAGCGGATCTTCGCCAACTCTCCGCCATGCTGCTCGATCCCTTGGCGCAGGTTCAACTTCCACCGCGGCTTATTCTGGTGCTGGATGGAGTGCTGAATCGCGTTCCGATGGCTGCGCTGCGCCTACCACGGACCCGCGAGGCTTTGGGGCTGCGCTTCGATCTAATTTGTGCGCCGTCCGCCGCGTATCTTTTGGCGGCCAAGCCTCCACTCCCGGTATCCGTGTACCCGCGATCCGTCTTGGCTCTCGCCGACCCGGTCTTTGGTCCAGACGACCCGAGGCTAACAGCCGCTCCCATCCCAGCCGCCAGCACCGCCAGCCTGCCCCGGCTTTTCTTCACCGGTGAAGTGAATGCCCTCAAATCGCTCATACCGCCTGCGCGCCTCCGCATTCTGCGAGGCTTCGACGCCACGCCAGCAGCCCTTCAAAAGTCGAATCCGGCAGACTTTGCCGTTATACATTTCTCGACGCATGCCTTTATTGACGACCGCATTCCAGAACTCTCGCGTCTGGCGTTGTCGCTGGTTGACCGCGAGGGGCGGCCTGTCGATGGATATCTGCATCCGTACCAGTTCGCCGGTTTGCGGCTGAATCACTCCATCGTGGTACTCTCCTCGTGCGAAACCGCGCTGGGCAAGGAAGTCTTGGGCGAGGGTTTGGCCGGCTTCACGGCAGGCCTTTTCCAAGCAGGCGCCTCGCAGGTCGTGCTGGCCCTGACCAAAGTGGATGCCGAGGCCTCGGCGGCTTTCTTCGCCGAAACCTACCGTCAGTTCCTGGGAACCCCCTCGAAGGGCATGGAAGACGCGCTCGCCCAGGCGCGCCGGGTGCTGGCCCGCTCCACTCGATGGGCGGATCCTTATTACTGGGCGTCGTTCCTCGTAATGGGAAGCCCCAGCGGGCCCATTTCGCACGGGATGAAGGCGCTACCCGCCGCAGCGTACAATGGGTCTGATCCGATGTCTCATGATTAACTGCCGTTCTGTATCGCCAAAATCCTGGGAGCACGCACGGCAAGCGCTTGTCTTTTACTTCACACGAAGGCACGGCCTATCCAGCGCCGAAGATCTTGCGCAAGAAACCTTAGCTACCGTTTTGAGCCGGGAAGACTATCAGTTCGAAAAAGAGGAGGACTTCCTGAGGGTCTGTTACGGTTTCGCCGGGCACATGCTCCAAACAGCCCGGCGCGAAGTCGCCAAGTCCGCTGGCAGCGATATCAATGCCGTCCTAGAAGCCGGCTGCTCCGAAATGCACGGTCTGGAGGACGCTGAATTGAACGTGTATCTGAATGAGATCCTTCGGCTTGGAAAAGATCAACTGCGGGACGCAGACTGGCAACTGATTCAGCGATCCATGGTGTTGGACGACAATCGTGGCGCCGGCCGCAATCCGGCGGGCAACAACAATACACGTGTCAAACTTCACAGGGCCCGGCGCAAGCTGGCCCAACTCGTCGGCTGGCGGCAGGGCTGAGGTGTAACGGACCTTGTCTGACCAACATATATCTCCTGAGCCTGTGAGATCCTATCTGCTGGGCACGCTCGAAGAAAGCCGCGCCGAGGAGATCGAGCGGCGGTACTTCACGGACCGCGCCTTTTTCCATTTCGTGCAGTCGGTGGAGACCAGGCTGATCGAGGACTATCTGGCAGGCCGCCTGCGGCCATTGGTTAAGAGCCGCTTTGAAGAGCGTTATCTTACCGTGCCGGAGCTCCAGCTGCGAGTGGAAGAAGTTCGGGGCACATGCATCCCGGCGCGGACGGCGGTAGCGCCCCTCCGGCCTATCCGCCTGGTTCTGACGGCGGCTATCGTGTTGATTGGCGTGGGCGGCGCGGCTCTCTGGCTGGCTCGCGGCCGCATGCCTGTCGCGGCGTTGCCGATCCCAACGAGCGCCCCGCCCGTCCTGGCCACGCTTTCGTTGAGTCCCGGCATGCTGAAGGGCGTGGGCGCCAAGACACCCGAGCTCAGTCCGGCAACAGGAAGAGGAAGCGTGCGGCTGATGCTCGACCTTCCTGGTCAAAGGAGTCCGCTTCTTGGTTCCGTCCAGGTCTCGCTGGCGTCGCCCGAGGGAGCATGGAGGAAAGTCTGGTCCAGCCCCCAGCCCACTTTGTCCACGCCTTCCCCGGGCGGGCAACACCTCGCAATAACCCTGGATGCGTCTTTGCTGAGCCGCGGCGACTACTTGGTGGAAGTGCTCGGCGCGGACGGGCAAGTCCTCGAAACCTACTCTTTTCGCGTAGCCCGCATGTAACAGCGGGGCTTGTCGAGGCATATAGCGAAGGAGGAGTCAGTTTCAGCACTAAGAAGAAGGCGCCTATGGCAAAAAGAACCTGCGACGTATGCGGTAAGGATAAGGACGTGAGCGGGGGCAAAACCTGCGAGAAGGGCCACTTCGTCTGCAAGGACGACGTCTACAGTGGAGTGATTTTCATATCTGAGAAGGCCCATTGCCCAATATGCAAGAGGCCACTGCGGTGACTGCCAGTTTTTCTCCCTCGTACTGCCCAAACTGCGGCAACAAACTCGATGCAGCCGCGAAGTTCTGTACGGGATGTGGGGCTATGGCAGGCCGCGCTGTTAGCGCCGCCCCGACTCCGAGCGCTGCCAGCCTCGCCTCGGCGGACGACATAGCCGCTCTGGAGCGGAGTGTTGCGGATAACCCCAACGACCAGAGCTACAGAAAGCTCCTCGCGATCGCTCTGCACGACGATGCCATGAAAGATTGGTGGCAGGACCCGGAGGATAACACCTTGCTATGTGTTTCCCTGGATGGGTTGACGCACGCAAGGAGGCAGTTGATGCGCGCCAATGAACTGCAGTTCGACGATCCGGCGTTGCGCAAGCATATCCAGGACGGGCTTCAGCTCGTGGATGCTATGGAGGCGCGGAAGTACACGGGAACCTGGCTGATGGTAGTCGTGCTCGGGATTTTCTACATCGTTCCAGGCGTGATTTGGTGGTACGTGAATCGCAGGCCCGGCTATTTGATCAACGGCGATTACATGATCCATCTCAAGACAGGAAAACACGCCGGGGCGGCGGCTAAAATGGGCGGCTTGCAAGGGAAGGTGTACGAGTTCTTCGAGAACGTCGGCGGCAACTGGGGCGGGCTAATGGGCTTGGTTTTTATGCTAACGATCGGCGTGATTCTGAGTCCGTTGTTCATGATCCTTGCGTACAAGCAAAACTACTTGGACGTTAAGACGCAACCTGCATAGGGAAGCCGCGTTATGCATACGGATGCTGACCTCCCGCAATGTCCGAAATGCAAGGCCCCATCGAACCCCAAGGCCCGCTTCTGTACCGCATGTGGCGCCTCGCTACAGCACCCCACCTGCACCAAATGCGGTCAATTCCTTCAGGAGGGGGCAAGGTTTTGCACTGGCTGCGGCACCCCAGCCCGGTCGACGAACAACGCAGCCAACGAGACTGCACTCGAAAGCGCAATCGCCGCGCTCGATCTGGCGATCCATCGCGCGGACCCTCGACGAGCGCTCCAGGCCGCTCTGGACTGCATCGCGAAAGCGCCGACCACGGAACAGGCTGTCGTCGCTTCAGTGATCGCGATGTCCGCCCACGCCCAACTCGGGGAATTTGAACAGGCGCAGTCGTGTCTGCTCAAGGCGCGGGGCCTATACGCCGCCCACCTCGGTCTTGACGAGCGGCAACAAGCCCGGTTCATTAACGAGGCGGTCTTGATTGACGATCTTAGGGAGGCCGGCGATCGCGACGTGCGAGAAAACCCCTGGCTGTATTTCATCATGGGTCACGCCTATGGGCCGCACCTGCCCAATGCGCAGACAGGCGAAACGGACACGGAAAAGCGAAGGACGGCGATGGACGGATGGGGCGAGTTTTTCCGTGGCGATCGACAGCGCTTTGTGGGGGCACTGGCCTTCTTATGCACCAGCGCCGGCCAATACGCAGAGGCGGCGAAGTTCTTCGAAAGCGTCGTATTGATCGCGCGGAAATACGAATCTGTCTCTCCGGTGCGCATCGAATCGCTTTGGCCGCTTGTCGCGCTGGGAGACTGTTATTGGAAGACGCAGGAACATGCCAAGGCTGTCGTGTGCTGGCAGCGCGCCCGCTCCATTGAACAGTGCATCGGACCGGATTTGGACGGAGACAGTTGGAGCCGTCTGGCCTTGCCGTGGATAGATAAAGCAAAATCGCGGCTCGCGGAGCGCAACGAACGGGTCCCCGCTCCGGAGGTTTCGCGCGAGGCGTCGAAGCACCTTGGACTGGCAATCACGTACCTCCTAGAGGCCGAACAATTTGAAGCGAGAGGTGTCATGTTGGACGAACTTGTGGACATGATACGGCAGGCCGGGCGGCGATTTACGGCGCCCCTCGAACGCGCGACATCGGAACTCGAAAATGTGGCGCGCCTGGACCGATACGCGTGGACACGAGATCCCGTGAATGACACGTCCTACTGGCATCGTTATGAAAGCGCAAAGGGGTATCTTCTTCAAAAGACGGCCTTCGTGCACTTGACGAATGAGAAATTGGCTCTCGCCGTCGCCACGTACAAACAAGCCGCGGAGGTGTGGCCGAGCCTGTCATTCTGCGCTATGCTAGCGGGACTCCAGGCGACATGCGGCCTGCGAGCGGAAGCGATTGCAACTTACCGGATGTGTATCGATCGAGCTGAAGAGCTCGGCACGATGGAATCATCGGCGGATGAAGAGGAGCTACTGGCGGGAGTGCGGGAGGGCCTCAGCCAGTTGGCGTCGTAAGGACCGCGCCGCCGCTGTCGGCCACTAAAATCCTGAGCAGCCACCGCCCAGAAATCCGCTATTGTAGGCGGAGGATTCCATGAACCACGAAACCGCCGGTCAAACACGGGCTACCGCGCTGATCGAAGGCGCCCGCCGCGGCGACGCCGCTGCCATCGACGAATTGATTGGCCTCGTGTACCCGGAACTGAAACGGCGGGCGCGCTGGCTGATGATGGGCGAACGGCCCGGCCACACCTTCGGCCCCAGCGGTTCCGAACTGGTACAGAGAGTGATGGAGAAGATACTGGAGGCCGGCGGCCAGGTCTTCAGCGCGGCGCAAACGGAGGAGGATCTCATTAACATGCTCACGCGCCGCATGCGCTACATCCTGGTGGACTACGCCCGCGCCGCCATAACGCACGGCAAACCCAGCCCCAAAGCGCGCGTGCAGTTCGAAAAGGTGGAGAATTGGGCGCCGGAAGCGACCGTGAAGCTTGACAAGGTGATCGGCATGGACGAAATCTTGACCAAGCTCGCGGCACGCGATCCCGACGCAACCAATGCACTGGAATTGCGATTCTTCGCAGGATTGACCAACGAGGAGGCGGCCAGCGCCCTGGGATTGTCAGTCGCCAGCTTTCGCCGGAATCTGAAGCGCGCCACGGTTTTCGTCAAGGCCGCCATGCAGGACAGCGTCTAACCGGCTTCCACTACCAGAGTTCCGGCCAGTATGTCGTGTAGTGCCTGTCGCCTGGAAGTGAAAGCGGCCATAATAAATCCGGCGAACCAAAGCCAGGTGGAAAGGATATGCGCGAGATACCGTACCACCGCCCGCCCGAAACGTATTCTCCGGCCGTACAAGTCTGTAACCCTCAGGCCGAGCGCGCGCTTTCCCAAGGTGCCCTGGAGCGCGGAACTTTCAGACAGCACGGAGTACGCTCCGGAGACGCTGAAGACCAACGCACAGAGATAGAGAAATCGTGCCGTGATCATGGAATTGACGTCGATGCGTTCGGAGCCAGTTAGGCGATCGCCATTCCGTTGCTGCATCGTTTTGAACTCTTCCGGAGACACCGGCGGAAAACTCTTTAGCAGGATCGCCACGATCGGCATGAGGATCGCGAGATCCAGAACGAGCGCCATCGCCCTGCGTCCGAATCCCGCATATCGCGCAGCCGGCCGCGGGAGCTGGACCGCTGACCCGCACCAATTGCAGAACGCGGCACCGCTCAGCAGCTCGCATAAGCACTTCGGACAGACGGCGCCAGACGGCGCGGGGGGCGGCTCCGTTTCCTCGGCTGCCCTTACGACCAGTGTCTTCGTCAAGATATCGTGCAAAGCCTGTTTCTTGGAAGTAAAGGCGGCCATCACGAATCCGAATTGCCATGGCATGGCGGAGATCATGCGCGCCCAATACCGCACGAACGCGCGTCCAAAGCGGATTCTCTCGCCATTCAAGCCGGTCACCTTCAGACGCAAAATGCGTTTCCCTAACGTGCCTTGCAGTTCTGAACTCTCGGTCAGCGCGTAATAGGGCATAGCCACGAAAAAGACTAGCGTCCCAAGGGCGGCCATCTGCTTCCACATCGCCATGCCGGTTTCCCAGTTCTCGGCCGGGGTGCTGGGAGCCGCGATTTCCCCCATCCCCCGCTCATCCCATCGCCATTCCGTTTGATAGAAGAACTCTTTCCCGAACTCGATGGCCGGCGCCAGAAGTATCAGGTCGATAACCACGGCCAGCACCCTGCGCCAGAATCCGGCGTATCGCACGCCGACGCGCACGCGCCGCACCGTAGCGCCGCAGCGATTGCAGAATGCGGCGCCGTCGAGCAACTCGCTATGGCACGTTGCGCAGATCATCTTTATGCATTGTCCCGGTAATGTGGCGGATCTGCAACACAAAATCGTCGCGCATCCGGTCCCAGAATGTCTGCGTCTTGGGGTTCGGTGTGGCGGTCTGCACGACGCTATCCAAGACCTGCAAGGCGGCGCTTGAAGGGGAATCGGCCGCCAGTTGTGGACGGAGTTGTTGGCGCAACTCGTTTAGACTTGATTCGGCCAAGTGCTTCAATTCGCGTGTGCTTTCGAGACTGGCATTGATACCGGCGGAGAACGTCGCGAAGAATATAAACGCCGTCGCTACTGCGGTAATCGCCGCGAGCGTCGCCAGCACCTCCAACGGTTTTCTGCGCGCCGCCCGCAGAGCCGAATACATCGGGTCCCCCGACCGGGCGATGGCCGGTTTGCGCCCTTCCAGTACCGCCTCCAGATCGGACCGGAGGTCGTCGACCGATTTGTACCGGCGCGCGGCTTCTTTGCGCAAGGCGAACAGACAGATGCGATCCAGGTCGCCCGAAATCAACTTGCGCGCTTCCGAAAGCCGGCAACCCCCACGCATCTTGGCGATTGCATCGGCCTCCAACCGAAAGTGTCTGCCAGCGTCGCTCACTTTCAGTTTCGAGCGGCTCAATGCAACCGAGGGCGGGCGGGGCATCTCCTCGACGATTTGCCTTTCCAACTCGCCGGCCGCCAGCAGCGGATCAAAGGGCTCGTGTTCGCATAGCAGCTCATAGAGCACTGCGCCGAGTGCGTATATATCGGCGGGATAGCCCACCTGACCGCCCTCCCGAACCTGTTCCGGGCTGGCGTAGGGACCGGAGAATGCGCCCGATGCCTCAGGCGCTTCCCGGCCCTCAATCCGTCGCGCGATGCCAAAGTCGATCACCTTCACGAACCCATCCTTGTCGACTAGAATGTTCGCGGGCTTGAGATCCAAATGCACCACCAAGTGATGATGTGAATGCTCGATAGCGGCGCATGCTTCCAGGAAAAGCTCCAGGCGGCCGTGGACCGACAATCCCTTTTGGTCGGCATATTCAGTGATCGGCTTGCCTTCGACATACTCCATCGCCAGGTAGCGATGCCCGTCCTCGGCCAGGCCGCTATCAAAGTACCTAACGATATTCGGATGGTTCAGCCGTTGGAGCGTCCCGGCTTCGTCCTGGATGTCGCCCTTATATTGCGCGCGCAAGATCTTGATCGCCGCCCTTTGCCTGACCACGCCGTCGATTCTTTCCGCCAAGTAGATGTCGCCCATGCCACCGGAACCCAAAAGCTGGCCCAGCCGCCACACTCCCAAGATCTCGCCAACTCTGCTGGTTTCCATATCAATGCCATCCCGCTTCGATCTCCACGAGGCGCCTGGCCTCGGCGGCGGCCTTGTCGTCTTGTTGGAGCAGAGTGTGAATCTCCATTCGCTGGCGGAGGACGTTCGCATACAGCTCCCGCCAGTGGCGATCCTGCCGGTCGAACGCATACCACCTTTCGACGCGCGGCAGCACTGAAGCCGTCACCGCCAGCGCGGCCCGGAGGTCTCCCAATTCCTTCCACAGGTGGCCGCATTGGATCGCGGACGAGGCCAGGCTGCTATCCAGCTTGGTCAGCGTGTAGGCCGGCAACGTTTCGATCCCCTCCAATAAACGGGTGTGGATCTGCGCCGCCAGTACCCGCTCTTCCCGGGCTTTCGGCCCGGCCGGCATGGCATTCTCGATGTTTGGCAGCCCGGTTTCCGCCAGGTAGCGCAAACGCTGCATGGCGTCCTCCTGCTTGCGCAGCTCGGCGCCATATTGAATGTCCCGCACCAAGCCGATGTTGAGCACCACGGCCATCCAAAGCGTCCACGCGGCACCGATGGCGGCGGCAAAACGATGCCTGGAGATCCAGTTCCTAGCGCGCTCCCACAGGCTGCTGCGCCGCGCAATTACCGGTAGCCCTTCCAGGAAAAACTCAATGTCTAGCCGCAGCCGGTCCACGCGCGGATACCGCCGGCGCGGGTCCTTGCTGAGCGCCTTCAGGACTACGGCGTCCAGGTTGCCCGCCAAGACCCGCCTGAGCTTGCTCGGGGCCTCCCCGCGCAAGGCCGCCGCGGTCTCCGGGAAATGCTGAGACGAGCCGGCTCCTGGACTTGGTTCGTGTATCAAAAGAGCCTGACTCGGCGGCAGCGGCTCCCGCTGGGTGATCGTCAGCACCCAATCGGGTCCGCTGAGCGCAAACTCGGAAAAGGGAAGCTCGCCGGTTACTAACTCGTACAGCAGCACGCCGAGGGCGTAGACGTCCGTGGCGAAACTCAAGTCGCCGCCCTCTACTTGTTCCGGACTGGCGTAGGCCTTTGTCCAAGGGGCTTCGCCTGGCTTGGTGAGCCGGCCGGCGGGGCTTTGCGGATCGAGCAGCTTGGCTACTCCGAAGTCCAAAACGCGTACCGCACCCGCGGCCGTCACCAGAATATTGGCCGGCTTCAGGTCCCGATGCAACACGCGCCGCTCGTGAGCGTATTCCACAGCGTGGCAGAGTTTCAAAAACAACTTCAGCCGTTCGGTAATCGTCATCCGGCTGTGATCGCAGTAGCGCGTGATGGGAAGGCCGGAAACGTATTCCATCACCATGTAAGGGGTTCCGTCTTCGGCAGTGCCTCCGTCAATAAATTTGCAGATGCCCTCATGATTCAGATCGGCCAGGGTCTGGCGTTCGCGGTGGAACCGCGGTACTGCGAAGGGGGCTATGTCCAAGAACTTGATTGCAGCCTCCTCTTCTCCTCCTGGACCTAGCCGCAGTGCATGGTAAACGCTTCCGAATCCACCAAGACCGAGTTGCCGATCCACGAGCCAGCCGCCGGAATGAGTGCTCACACGGTCCGAATAGTGAAGTTGGAAGGGAGGACTCAGGTCAAGCTCACCCGTAGACTGATAATCCTTCAATAACTTAGCGGCCTGTACGGCGATTCTGGCGTCTGTTTCCGCCGCGGCCGCAATGAAACTTTCCCTTTCGCCATCGGACTGCTTCAGGGCCTCTAGAAACAGTTCGTAGGCCCGCAATTGAATATCGTTCGGCATGGGTGGCGCTGATATGGAATTAGCGAAATTCCCGCAGCCCTCTGCTCACCGGCTTCGAAGCCTCACAGCAATAACCCATCAGATTGGTTGATCTGGCCGCAGCAGCATCGCACTCGGAGTATTGCGGCCGGTACCATGGACATTTTAGCCGGTAGAATGCTCATCCAGGTGTGCCAAACCCCAAATCGACGATTCTCTTTAATTTCGCCATGGCCTAGGACTACCATGCCCATTGAAATACTAGACAATGGTGGCGTTGCCCAGATTAGCAAGTCCCAGTGTCCCCATTTTGATACTTCTGTAGCCGATTTTGGGGGATTCGCAGGACGACCCAAGCCCGAATCCAAAGAAAAACTGCGAAACAGAGCCTTTTCTTCCATTTGAGGCATCTTTGTGATAAATATCGCACTACAATAGTCCTGACGTACAGGCAGTAACGGTGCCGGTGTTCGCGTCATACAAAGACAGGAGCTTCAGTAGACGCATCGGCGCGGATTTACAATGATGAGTTGTCCCTATCCTGGGTGTGATGGGGGGCCTGCGACAGGTTCCAGCACGGCTTCCGATAGCTGCCCCGTCTGCGGTCGCTTGGTAGCACCATGCTACGTTTGCGGGGGGCGCAATCGCGCGCTGGCTCGGTTTTGCCGTGTTTGCGGCAGACCACTGAAGGGCAATCCGGAATGGCCCATCTATCGCCACGACCCGGCATTCAGTGCATTCGCACCAGCACCGCTGGATTTCGACTCGGTTCCGCCGTCCAGCCAGTTTGAAAGGCTGTGGCCGGAGGTGAGCTTGGGCGAAGAGGTGGTGGCGCCCCCGATCCTCGACCATGGCCTGTTCATCGTGTGCTCGCGCAAGGGAGCTTTCTATATGCTCAACCGCTTTACCGGCGAGCGGTTGACGGACGTGCGGCTGGGCGAGGGCGACTGCTTTGCGCTCGTGGCGGGCCGGACGCTGTTGGCCGGAGCCGGGAACCGGGTAGTGGCATACGACCTCTTAGGCGCTTTCCAAAACTGGACCGCGGGCCGCTTCCGGCTCGCCGAACGCTGGCGCAAGACCTTGAAGGCGGGGCCGATTCAGTACCCGCTTAACCGCCTAGCGGGGCAGGATGCGGAAACGGGCTCAATCCTGGCATGCATAAGCGGTGCGGAAGGCAGCGTGATTCATTGCCTGGATATCGAAACCGGCGAAGAACGTTGGCCGACACCAGCGGCGATTCCCGCGGCGGCGTCCGCGCCAGCTGCGGACGAAGACGGTAACGCTTACGTGATTGCCGCGGACCATCGAGTCTATCGGATTTCGGGCGATTCCGGCGCATTGACTGCTTCCGAACCCGTGGCCAATCCCGTGCGTACCGATGTGGCGCCCGCCTGGCTGGACTCTACCTTATATTTCTTCGACGAAGAGGGCGCGCTCTGCGCCTGCCGTACCGATACCGGGGATGGCTTCACGCCGGCGCGTGTTTCGGAACTGACGCTTCTGGGCGTCAAGGGCTTTGCGACGTCTCCGCGCGGTGTCCTCGTATCACATGGACGCGGGATGACTAAACTCTCCCTGGGCGGCCAGTTAATCTGGCGGGCGGATCCAAGCATGGGAGGGATGAGCAGTTCCCCCGTGCTGGCCGGAGACTGCGCTTTCGGCGTGGGCCAGAATCGCAGCGTGCTGTATCTGTGTGACTTCAAAGGGACTTTCTTGAGGTTTCACCAATTCCTGCTGACGGAGGATGTCAATCTGGCTCCCCCGGCGTTTGCCGGAAGAATCATTTACACATGTTCTCTGCATGGGTATGTAAGCGCTTTAAAGGTGCATACCACGTGATAGCAATTGGTTTGGAGTGATCCGTGATCCTGGCGAAACGTAATTTCCGGATTACGTCGGCGTTGCTGGCAACAGCAACGATAGGGACCCTCCTCGCCCAGCCCCACTCCACCATCAACGACACCCCCTTCAATCAGGTACTCTTCTTCGATGTGTCCGGCAGTATGACCAAGACTCTGGGCGGTGCCGGATCGCCCGCGCGGCACTATCTGGCGGACCACATGTTCGCGTCCCCGGCGATGTTTCGCGAAGGCCAGCCGTTGAGTGTTTACACCTTCACGGTGAAGTGCCGCCCAGAGTTTTCTGGCGCAGTGAATTATTCCAATCTCCGGAACATGCTGGAAAACGGTTTGCCGATCACGCATGAGGATACCGACTTGGTTGCGACGATGCGAAAGGCGCAAGCCGAGTATGCGAATGACACGCATGGTGGTATCACGCTGGCTTGGGTCCTCACCGATAACGTCAACGATCCGGCTGGCAACGGGGGCGACGAAGTCAACACGCGGGCATTCTATGGCGAGATGTTCCGCGAGGACAGCGCCGCGCAACGCATGTACTTCTTCCCGCTCAAGGATTACAAGCTGGTTCTTTATCTCTTGGTTTTTGCGCCCAATGCGACCGTCCGCGGGATCGACATGGACAATTTCGAAGACGCCGTGGCGGGTTTTGCGCGGTCGCTGGGCGTGCCCAAAGTGCGCGCCAAGCCGGTGGGAGGCGAGAATCCCTTGGAATTCAGCTTCACCACTAACGAAGCCGGTCCGGTGGCGGAGGTGATCGGCGTCGGGCGGAAGAGTAGTCTGGTGATCCATGGCCTGAAAGAAGGGCAGCCTTTAACCGGCCGGTTTCAACTGCGCGTGCGATCGCGGTTCGACGAATNNTGAACACGCCAACGTGGAGACCACGCGCCTGCAAGATCTGACATCGAACGATTTTCCCAATGTCGCCGGCAACACGTCGGCGCACCTCAGTCCCAGCACCGTCACGGTGGATCCGCGCGCCACCAGCGACGTCGTGTACACCTTGGACCTAGGCGAGGGACAGGACCAGATCCCGCGCGCGTCGTTTTTCAAGCTCGCCGCCCTGAACCCGGATGGATACGGCGTGGTGAATGGCAAGCTCGTCATGAAGATTGGAGATCCGGAGATCAAGCTGAAATTCCTTGACGACCCGACGACCACCGCAGCCGTACACTCGATCTTCAACCTGGAGAACGTCGAATATTTCGTACCCAAGTCGGTGGCCAGCAAGGAAATTCGTCTAGATTTCGCCATCCCGGTTCGCTTCGAGGTGGGTTACGACTATATTCCGAGATGGCTGTCCCTGGCCGGCATTCTGATTCTGATAGCCGGAGCTTCGATATGGCTGCTTACCGGAGGGCACCGAGCCGTGCAGTGCCGGCTTATCGGATATCAGGAGGAGCCTTTCACGCTGGCCAGCAACGCGGCCTTCCAGATCGCGCCCTCGGGAAAACCGCTTGCGGAGATGCGCAAGGGCTTGTTCGGAGGAATGGAATGCCGCCCCAGGCCAGGCGTTACTGTGAATAAGAAGCGCGGACCAGTGTCCGTTGCAAATGGCGGCTCAATTGAACTGGCTTCCGAGGATATTGTGTACAGCTATCGATTGGAGGTTCTATCCACGGCACGAGTCGCGCCTGCCCGTAGCGCCAACCCGCCTGGCGGAGGGTATTACTGAAGCCTGCGAACAAGGAGATGAGATGACACGTCTGACACTAGGAATACTGGCTCTGGCCTGCGCTGCCATGGCTCAGACACAGCAAACGGCACCAGCCGCGTACCAGCCAATCCGCGTCAAGTTCCGGGTAGTCGACCTGGATGGCCGTCCGCTCGAAGGCGCTGCTGTGTCCGCCCGTCTGGACCCGGAGAGCAGCCGCTTGCCCCCCGACAAAGTACTGAAGGCCAGAGCGGGCGCGGATGAATTCGCTTACAACCTGGGCGATGACAGGTTCACGGTGTTCTCAACTCAACAGCACGTCGGTCCTGAAGGCTTCGCCGAAGTCCCGTTCATTGTATACAGCAATCGCGCGGACCAGCCCATCGATTACGAGTTGCTGGTGCAATATAAAGAGCCGAACCGGAATGTGCTGTTCGCGTCCGATTCACACAAGGCCATGACCACCGGAGACGATGGCCGGGTGATTACTTTACACGCCAACGTGCGCAAGGAAGTCGCCGTCTCGAATCTCGTGATCGGGTTGATCGCATGGCTCGGGATCACCGTGATGGGGTTCCTCCTCTTTTTCCGAGGCATGTACCGCCGTTGGTTGCAGAACGGCAAATCCATCGAGCTGAGCCGGGCCCTATGCTGGTCAGGCACGCTCTTCATCTGCTTGTTCGCCATGGGCCTGATTTACTGGTGGCTGTTGCCGCGCATCTTGGGTTTGTGGCTGTTTGTCGGATTGTTGTTCGCGGTGTGGCTGGCGCATCTGCTGGTTTCGGTGGGCATGCAAAGACGTACTGCCTGAGTGAAGGGCGACTGATTTCCTGGGAGTGTAAAACATGGCATACCGGCTTTTGAACGACGAGGTCCAGAGACAGCAGCAGATTGAGCAAGAGGACATGAGGCCCACAGTGCTCGTCGGCCTGGGTGGCACGGGCGGAGACGTGCTGCTCAAAGTCCGCAAGAAAATCTTCGAGCGCTATGGCAGCCCATCCGACTTTCCGGTGCTGCAATTCGTATATATCGATACGGACACGTCCAACAAGCACATCGATTCGCAGTTGGTGGAAGAGTTCAAGTTCTCTCCGCAGGAGCGGGTGGATGCCATAGTACTGGACACCGCTAAGTATACAAGCAACCTGAACCAGCATCCACGAATCAAGGCGTGGTGGTACCCCACGCTGCACGATCTCGGCCAGGTCAAAGAGGGCGCGGGCCAGATTCGCGGCTATAGCCGCCTGGCCTTCTTTGTAAATTTCGATACGATCAAGAACGCGATCATTAATGCCCTGAACATGGCGATGGCGAGCCCTTCGACCATGTGGGACAAGTACCGCATCCAGGTAGACCCGAGCAAAGGAGTGTATATCTACGTGGTCGCCTCCTTGGCCGGCGGCACGGGCAGCGGGATGTTCATCGACGCTGGCTATCTCTGCAAGACTTTGGCGGTGGGCGTCACAACCGTAGGATTCCTGGTCTTTCCCGGCATTTTCCAGTTGCACAACGAGCGGATTTTCGCCAACAGCTACGCCGCCATGAAGGAACTGGAGCACTTTACTTTCCCGGAGAATCCCTTCGATTACGAATGGACCCAGGGTTATCCGCCGCGCAACAAGCGGCCGCTAAAGCCCCCGCCCTATAACTACTGCTACCTTGTAGACAGCACGAACTCGACCGGCAACACCATCAACTTCGCCAGCCGCTACAGTTTGTTCGAGATGGTGGCGAACAATATTTTTCAGGATTTCGGATCGTCCGATTTTGCCTCCCACAAACGAGGCGTGCGGGTGAACCTGGACGCCTTTCTGAATAACTTTTACGCGTCCGAAATACTGGACCCACAGGACCCGAGCAAGAGTCTTCTCACCGAGGCGTTCACCACGCGGCATTCCGCTTTCGGAATGGCCTCGATCCAATATCCGGCCGACCGGATCAAGCACGCCTGCGCAGCTGAACTCGGCACCGACATTATGACGCGCCTCTCCGTTGGGAAGTTGCCTGAAATGGGAATGACGGAGTGGGTTTTGAAAAGCTTCTTTGGTCCGCCGGCTAAGGAGAAGGTGAAGCTGTTCATTGGGGTCAGCGACGTCGATGGCCGGCGAACGACACGGAACGACATTTTGGACGCGCTCTATCAGACCGAGACGACTGGCAAATCGATAGACCTGCTGGTTCGAGACTGGGCGGCGGATTTCCAGGCCGAAGTCAAGAGAGGTGCGCACAAGAGCAAGAATGTCCCGCTCAGTGAGTATCTGCAAGCTGAAATCAACAAGCAACTGATCAGTTTCCGCGACGAACGCCATGACCCGGACTGGCAAAAGTGGGGGGACTATCCGCGGCGCATACGGCAGAACAAGGAGAATTTCCTCAAGCGCGAGATCCTGGGCCAGGTCACCCCGGAGGGGAAGCGTATCCGCTCCGGGATGGAAGACGCCGTCGCCGAGATCGTGAACGATGCTAATAAGGGCATTCAGTTCGCCAAAATGCTGCTGAAGGAGATGCGTCGGATCATCACCGACGACGCGTATCCCTATCTGCCTCTGTTCCGCCGCGAAGTCGCAGACCTTGGGCGGGTAGTCACTGACAGACAGAACGCGTATCAACGCGCTCTGAACGGGATCCGTGAACGCGAGACCGAATCGGGACTGACGAGGCTGCTGTTCGGCCAGAGCACTATGGACCATCTGACGGAAACCCTGTTTGCCGAATTGCAGGAGTACCTCATCGCCGCCCTTAAGCTTCGCGCCAGGCAGGAAGCTATAGACCTATGCACGGTGACTCTGGTCAAGATCGGCGAAGAGGGCCATATCCTTGACGATAAAACCGACGAGCGCGTCGGCGACACGGGCTTGATGGGTGAACTTATCGACCTGGAGAGGACCTTGGGCCTCCTGATGGACGAATTCACCCGGCGCAAGGATGAGTTTGCCAAGCGGCAGGACGATGAATTCACGCTTTTCCTGTACGAGCCCAAAGACGTCGAGGAACGCTACTACCGCAAGTATATCGGAGCCGATGAATCGGCCAGAATTACCAAGGTGTCTGAACAGGCGGTTGAGATCCTCAGCCACTTCCCAGCTTTGGCCGGAGGGAACCAAACGGGCATCAAAGTCATGGACCTTCCCGCTCTGGTACAGCGTCACGGTGTCTCGGGCGTCGTCAAACTGTTTCTCGCCGAGACTGCCAAGCCTTTTGCTACGGTGGGAGATGATTTTGAAGTCCTGGATCTCTTTTTCGAAAAGTATAAAACAGCCGGCGAACAGATCGGCCAGCTTAGCCTGCTATACAACAAAGCCCAGTTCTGGTTGAAAGGCGCAAACGATAGCAATTTCAAGCTGGGGCAGGAAAAGCTCATCTGCCTCGTCGGTATGTACGGCGCTTTCGACGAGACCGGCCGGCACAAGGCTTTCAGGAACCTGCTGGACAAGCAGATCCGCAAGCCGGAACAGCCAGCCATTGGATACTCCCCACTGAAGTCCAAGAGCGAGGTGGTATTCTACACGGAAGCCGCCGGCTACCCGCTCTGTTACTCGCAGTCCGCCCACGACATGCGGCCCACGTACGAAAAGCTGTCGGTGGACAAGTTCGTCAACCTCCACGCCGATCGAAACGAATTCCGTTTTCGCGACATCCTGGAGCTCACGGAAGACGAGCGCAAAGATCTAGAAGATGCTACGCGCACGTTTCTGCTCGGCCTGTTACTCGAGGTCGTCCACGTTGTCTACGACAACGAAGACAACGTGTTCTACGTCGAGCAACGAGTGGGATTGACTCAGGATCAGCGTTTCCTCGGAACAGAACACAGAACGGTTCGCGTGCTGTTGCGCGACGTGAACTTGCGCGCGCAAGTGGATCGGCTGATCCGGCAGCGCGAGGCGGAACTCGCCAAGGCATTGGACGACTACGCCAGATACTATGCCTTGGTTTCGTATTATCAGGAGAATCTCTATCCGCCGCTGCGGACAACCACCCTCTCAGGGGAAAGCCGGGAGCAGGCCACTACTGAAAACCTGGTGCTCCGCGAAAAGCTCAAGAGTATCGAGAAGACTTACACGGGAGACCTGGAGAAGTTCCGCGACCGGGCGGCCGAGCTAGCGGGGACTCTGGAAGAAATAGCAAAGCCCCTGACGGGTAACTTCTTCGCCATAAAACACACTTGGACCAAAGCGGCGTCTGTGGATCTCTAATGAACGTTTGCCCCGACTGCAAATTGTGGGACTTGGCACCGGATGACGTCTTCTGCTCCTGGTGCCGGCGCCGGCTCATCAACATTCAGGCCGTCCTGGCCCAAAGCCGGTTTTCTGTCGAGGAGTTGCCGCCGCCGGTGGATCTGGTGTTGTCGAACCGCTCGCCATCGACCTCCATCAAAGTGGATGCCGTGGAGGCCTCCGTTCCCTGGATCAGGATCGATGCCGGTAGCAAGCGCCCGCCATTCCCGCTCTTGCCCAACGACAGCGCGGCCCTGACCGTTCGCATCGATACCTTAAGTCTGACTGAGGATTACCACAGCGGCGCCGTTGTGGTTCGAACCAACCTGGGGGAGGAGCGGCTTCCCGTGGAAGTGCTGCCCGCCCCCCAAGTGTCTATCTCGGCCTATTCGGGAACAACCCATCGAGACTCGTGCCGCTTCGAGATCCAGCTTGACAACCGCGATCTGGAACGCAACATGGTGCGCATCGGCGCCCAGCAAGGTATTGTCACTATAGAAAGAATTGCAGCGGATCAGCCCGATTGGGTCAAAGTCCGGCTGCCGGCCGACTGCAAACTGCCGCTGGATCTCGACGGCAGGAAGTCGGCCTATGTCGATGTGTTCATCGATGTCGACGAGCCGGTTTTGACTCAAAAAAGCGTCCGGTTGCCGGCGGAATACAAGGCGAACCTGGTCGTGGATTGCGCGGAGTTCACGCATGTAGAGCCGCTGTCCTTCGAATGCTGGCTGCCACCGGCGCTCTGGATTTGGGAGGAAGCTGCATATGCCATTGACGCCTGGGCCGGCCAGGCAGGCGAGCTTACGCTCACATTGCAGAACTCGTTGCCGGGCAATCCCCAAACCGGAAAAGGCAACGCCACGTTGCAAGTCAGCCGCATCGATATTCTGCTGCCCGGCGGCGAACCGTGCCAGTGGTTGCAACCGCCCGAGGACCTGGCTGAAACGATCGTTATTCCGGGCGGGGACTCGCACCAGCTTCATTTCCACTTCGCCACGGATGCGGCTGGGAAAGGCGACGCCGAGCGGCTGGGCATAGGACGCTATCCCGTAGTTCTGGTTCTTACTACAAATTTGCCGGAAGTTACTCGCAAGCTGCGCTTTGAAGTGCGCGTGCAGGCTATCCGTGACTTTGACGGCATCCTGGCGATCGACTTCGGAACCAGCAATACGTGTTGCGCCATCTTCGGAGGTCCCGAACAGCAGTACAGCCCGGTACCTGTCGATCGCCTTATCCACAATCCGAATCCGACTACCACGCCCACCTTGACTCAGTACCTCGACCTGGATCCGAACGGGATAGCCAGCGTCAAGATCGGCAATGAAATCGACGCCTTGAGCCTGAGTGCCAAAGTCATTCGCAGCACCGCGCGCTCGCCCAAACGCCGCCTGGGAACCGATGAGTTGTTCGAGATCTGCTTCTACAATTCGCCGGACGTGGTGGTGAACTATGCGGCCAAGCAAGTGGTCTCGGACTATCTCGGCGAAGTCCGCCGTGCCGCGGAACGTTTCCGGCCAGGCGTTCGCTTCCGCAACATCGTGGTCACGCATCCATCGCGTTTCAAACTCGACCAGATGATGGATCTGGAAGAAGCCGTCCGCCGTGCCTTCGGTAAGGACTGCGAAATCGCGCTGCTGCCGGAACCGGTGGCCGCGGCGCTCGGGTTCGTGATCGATCCCGAGGCGTTGGAGAGAGAGCGGTACACCGTCGGGGTCTTCGACTTTGGAGGAGGCACGACCGACCTTTCCCTCCTCGAAGTCGTCAATCGGCGCTCCGAGGGCTTTGTGGCGGTCTATCCGCGCCAGATCAATTCGACGGGACGCTGGTTCGGCGGCGAGGACCTCACACGCTTTGTTTACCAGCAGGGTCTGGCTGGCTGCCAGCGAATCGCCGACGCCGACCATCCTGGTGAAGCCTTGTTAGTCGATACCGCCAACGAGACGGATGGTAACAAACGCCAGATCGCTATGCAGAATCATGGGCGGCTCTTACAATGGGCGGAACAAACCAAGCTCCTGCTGATCCAACACGGCGACGATCACGCACTGTATTTCCCGCCCGCGAAGCCGGATCTATTTCCCGATTTGAAGCTCTCTCTGTGGCATCGTTCGGGCCCCGAGGACCGGCCGTTTGCGCATTCACAGATCGTGCCCAAACGCGCCGATCTGGATGCCTTCTTGCGTCCGCAGCTTGAGACTCTCGCAGCGAGCCTGGCCGAACTCGTGTCGGCCTCGCAAGCCAGCGGGATTGATTACATCCGTCTCTCGGGCAAGCCCAGCAGTATTCCCTTGGTAGCGCAGGTTCTGGCCGAGCGCTTTCCGAAAGCTCAGATCCGCCCGGCGCCCGAGCCGAAAGAGTGCGTGGTGGAGGGCGCGTGCATTCCGGACCGGTTCCGCGCGGCTGCCAGCGTCGTCCTGATCCTGGATGAATCCGGATTCGTGCGGACCACTTCGCGAGTCGGCATCGAGGATGCCGGCAGGCGGTGCTTCGTCGAATTGATAGGCTTGGGATTGGCGATCTCCGAGCAAGGCATTACCGGGCACCTCGATAATTTTCCACTGCGCTCGGTAGTGAAGGTCCGGCTGCTTGATAATGCCAGCGTGGCGAACGATGCCATACCGGGCAACCCCGACATCACGGTCATTGGGACGTTTGTGATCGACCCGGACCACAATACGTTGGCCAAGAACGAGGTGGTTCCGGCGCGTCTCGAATTGCGCCTGTCGCGGGATTTCAAGCCTAGCCTGGTGGCGCATATCCAAGGCCGTGACTCGATTCCGTTCGTAAGGTCAAATGCGCAGGCGGCACAAGGAGGTATCTGATGCGATTCTTTGTTCGTGTGGTGCTAGGCGCTGTGGCGCTGGTGGCGGCTCTGATGAGCCAAGAGGAGCAGACTATTGCTCTCGGCGAAAGTGACAAACCGCCCTCGGCGTTTGCAGAGGTCACCATCGCGCTCAAGGATGGCAAAGGAACATTTGCAATCGCCACTGGCAAGGCTCGCGGTATTAGCTTCCACGCCGAGACTGGGACAGCGAGGATCACGTGCGATAGGAAGGAAATGGCGGCGGATAAATGGTACCGGACAGACGGGCCGCTCTCATGTACCGTCAAAGCGGCGGCAAGCACCTCGATTGATCTGAACGTACTGGAGAAGTCTGCCACGACCGTAATGCAACTGGCGCCCAAGGATACGCCAGGTGTAGTGCAAATCAAGGTCTCGGAAGCGATGGCTAAAGGGGCTGCGCCCATCTTGTTGGGTTTCGAGGCGCCACAGGCGACGAATCACAGGCCTGATATGACCCAAACGTCTAATAACCAGTCAACGAATTCGGCACCACCCACGCCGAAAGACGAGATCCTTCCCATCATCACACTCGCGATCGCATTAGTCGCACTCCTGATCGCCGGAATGAGCCTCTTCCGCAAACCGAAAGTTGCCCCGGAAAAAACCAGGGTGGATGACCGCAGCGCCGCGGTAGCCGACGATCGCTTTCGAAAGTTCTCGGAGGATCTCACGACGCTGCAAACCCGGCTTCAGAGCGCCGAAGCCCAGCAACAGGCTAGCTCCTCCGACATTTCCACTCGCGCTTCCCAGCAGGACGTGGCCGCCCTAAAGCAGATGTTGGATCAGCGGATGAAGGGGCTTCAGGATGCACTGACCGGTCTCCAATCCTCCCAGAACGCAACCTTCAAACATTTGAGCGCGGATATAACCGCTGTCCAAAACGAATTGCAACGCCACAGCCAAGTCCTCGACCAACTCACCGGCCGTGCAAGCGAGAACCTGGTAACGCTCCTCAAGGCTCTGCCGCAGGATTATTTAGGCAGCGCTGCCGGCCAGGATACGGCCAAGCTCCTGGATCTAGCGGTATCGGATTTTTTCGCCCAATCCGTCCCTCCGAGGGACGGGCTGAAACCGAACAAGGAGCGCACGCAGGCTCTTGACCGGGCGATCGGCAATCTGCACGATCAGATCGCTCCTCAGTTTCCAGACTCGACCCAGAGGCTCAAACCGCTGATTGACCAGGCCCGCCAGATCCAATCGGAAATCGACGACCTGGAGCGCGCCGCCGGCACAAACCGTCTGCAGCTTCGCTTCGAGGTTGAGTTTTATGCCTCGAAAGCTAACCGGGAAGGTCTCATGAGCGGCATTGCCACCGGGCTCAAGAACCAGATTCAAAAAGTGGAAAAGCCGATCGAGTATTTCGACCGCCGCTGCCGCGCCCTGGCGGCTGCGGCGGCCCAGACCACGTCCGACTTTCTGGATGCGAACGTGGATGTGAAACGCACCGATGCCCGCATCCAGGAATTGCTACTGGATGTTCTGAATGCCGCAGCCACAGAGCAAATCGCGCCCGCTCCGAACGACGAGTTTCGCGCCTCCGAACACGCGGTGGTTCAAGTCATGCCTCGCGCCGGTGGGGCCGGCGGCACCCCATTGGTAGCACGCCTAGTCTCGCGCGGGTTCCGCCAGGGGAGCCAAATAGTGCGCAAGGCTTCAGTGATCTTGTATGAATGATGAAATATTATGGCGAGTCTGATCTGTCCTCGCGATAAAGCGGAAAACCCGGCCCAGGCGCTCGCTTGCAGCAAATGCGGCGGGAAACTAAGCCGCTTGGCAGAGGGCCAGGTTTTCGTGCAGCGGTATCGCGTTTTGTCGTGTCTGGGTCAGACCGAAACCGGGTTTCGCTACCTGACGCAATTTGCCAGAACCGGCGCCGCGTGCGTGGTCAGCGAGATTTTCCCGTCCGCCAAGGGCGATCGCGCCCGCTTGACACGCTTCGATCGCGCTGCGCGTTATCTCATCGATGCCCGGCCCCATTGTCTGGTCCCGGTACTGGAACACTTCTCGCATAGATCCTGTTTCTATACGGTGGAGGCCGTGCCGGAGCGCGCCAGCCTGCGCGAGGCAATCGAGAAACGGGGTTCGTTTCCGGAAGAACGGGCCAACGCATTGCTCGATACATTGCTTGCCGGGCTCAAAGAGGTTTACTCGCTGGATCCCCCCGTGTATGTCGGATCGCTCGACGCGGAAAAGATTCTGGTGAATGGCGACAGGTCGCCGGCCCTATTCCGCGAATCCTGTTACATTTCCGACACTGTCAGGAACCAGAACCCTCCGCCCGCCGGCGAAGTCTTCGGCAAGGACCTCTATGGTTCCGTCCAGGCAACAGTCGCGGCGCTTGCCGGCTCGGTTTCGCCGGATAGCCAGCGGGTGGAGAATACCGTCGCGAACGTCAAGGATCTGGCATTTGGATGCACCTTGGATTGGGTCTTGCACGCCAACGGCAAGCGCCCCGGGTCTCTGCAGAAACTCGAGCAGTTCCGGGGCCTGGTATCGTCCGCCAAATCCGCCATGGACGGCGGCCAGGCGGGCAAGGCCGTGGAACTTCTGGATCACGCGCACCAGATGTCCGGCTCGAAGCGCGTCCAAACGGCACTCGAAACACTCGAAAAACCCGAGTCGGCGAAACCGGCCCCGCCGCTTGTCGAACCACCAGCACCTCCTCCACCTCCGCCGCCCGCTCCAGCCGGCCAGCAATGGGTTTGCAGTTGTAATACTACCAATGCAGCCGACGCCAAGTTTTGTCAGCGCTGCGGCAAGCCGAAGGACGGCAAGTCCCCATCTCAACCTCAGGCGGTGGTTGCATCCCCTCAACCAACCGTCGGGACTGCAACCCCGAAGTCGAGACAAAAAGCGCTTCTGTGGATTTCTTTGGCGGCTGTTCTGGCGATCGCACTTTGGATTTGGGGCTCCGGATCGGCCATGCGGAACTTCGATGCCGCGATCCAAAAAGGGCAGTTGGTCAGCCCCATCGGCCAGAGCGCCTATGACTATTACCGGAAGATCGCGCAATCCGAGGGCATGAATAGCCCCAAGGTTCACGCGATGAACGCCAAAGCCCGGCCCCCGTTGCAGCAGATGAGTAACGAACAATTCGAACGCTGGCACCGCGCGTCCGACCTCTCCCAGGACAACTGGAAGGACTTGGCGAACGCAGAAAACTGGCTGGTCTCCATGGACCCGTCGGATGCCGTCAGCGAAGCCCGCAAGGAATACACCAACGCCCAGCTGCTCTTCATTCAAACGCGCTTCTCCGACGCGCTCGACGGTTTTCAGAGGGCGCTTCAATATCAGCCGAATTGGGATACCGCGCTTATGGGGGTAGGCAAATCCTGCTTCCGTCTGAGGCGCGCTTACTGCACGGAAGAATACTATAATCGCGCCAAACAGGTTTCACCCGACTGGATCTGGCCGCATCGCAATCTTATGGAGTTGTATCTTGCGCCGCCACTCATGAAACTTCCCACAGCTTGCGCGGAGTATAGAACGTTGATGAACCTGTCCGCTTCCATGAATCCGCCACCATTCGACCGCGATGCCATTCAGCGGCGCATGTCGGGACCCTGCAGCAAATACTGATGCCACGAGCCAGGTTCCTACCAACTCCATTTGGCCGCCGCACCCGCTGGGTTGCATTGGCCCTTGTGGTGGTGCTGGTCATCGGCGCGCTGCTGGTCTGGCAGTGGCGCCGCAGGCTCGGAACATTCGACATCATCGTTTACAACGGCAGGATCTTCGACGGCGTGCGCATGCTCACCCGCGGACTCTGCGTGGGCATTCGTGGCGGAAAGATCGCCAAGATCGGATTCCTGTATCCCGCGCATGCCAAGCAGTGGCTGAACGCGCACGGGCAGGTGGTCGCGCCCGGCTTCATCGACGTGCACACTCACGTGGAACGGAATATTCCCAAGAATCGCCCTTTCCGCGCGCCAAACTTTGTCCGGCAAGGCGTCACCACGCTGATTACCGGGAACTGCGGTACGTCGTCGGTTGACATTGAAGGCTTGCTCGACGGACTAGCCAAGTACGGTAGCCAGGTGAATGTGGCAACCTTGGTGGGCCATAACTCCGTGCGTGAAGCAGTGATGGGACGCTCCACCGAAGCCGCTTCCGCCGAAGCCATCGAGAAGATGCGTAAGCTGGTCGACCGCAACATGGCCGCGGGCGCTCTCGGTTTTTCTTCGGGCCTGGCCTATTCGCCGGGGTGCTTTGCCACGCGCGACGAAGTGGTTAAACTAGCGCAGGTTGCCGGACGCTATTCCGGCCTGTATGTCACCCACATGCGGGACGAGGCCATTGAAGGCCCACAGGCTTTAGAGGAGGCGATCCAAATTGCGCGGCTGGCGCACGTCCCTCTGCACATCTCCCATTTCAAGATTGCCGCCGAGCGGCAATGGGGCAGCGCTGCCAGCCGGCTGCAGCGGCTCGACCGCGAGCGGAAGGCGGGCCTGCCCATCACCCTCGATGTGTACGGTTATCGCGCGTCCTCAAGTTCGCTGGAGATCCTGCTGCCGACGGATCTGCGCGGCGATAACGTCGGGTGGCGCGCTCTTGGAGACACCGGCCGGAGGGCGGTCATCGGCAACCAGATACTGGCGCGGCTGCGGGAAGCGGGTTTCCCCGATTTTTCCTACGCGAAGGTCGCGGTTTTCAGCCCCAATCGGGAAGTCGAAGGCAAGGATATTCCGGAGTTGGCCGTGTCGTTGGGTTATGGCGAAGCAAGCCAATCCAATGTCAGTCTGAAGTCGCAGGTGGACGCGATTCTGTATCTGCTCTCACACGGCGGCGCACAGATGGTCTACACGGACATGAAAGAGGACGATGTGGAGACCATTTTGAAGGATTCGCACACTTCTATCGGCACAGATAGCGCAGTGCGCGGAGGAGGGGCGTTCTTTGTCCACCCCCGCGGAGTCGGCAACTTTCCCCGCATACTCGGCCATTACGTCCGCGAGCTGCAGGTGCTCACACTGGAAGAGGCGCTCCGAAAAATGACTAGCCTCGCGGCGGAGACCTTTCACCTGGGCCGCAGAGGTCGCATCCAGCAGGGGTATGCTGCGGATCTGGTGGTTTTCGATCCCAGCCAAATCGCGGACAACGCGACTTACGCCGCGCCGTTGAATCCGCCTTCCGGCATCACTTTCGTCCTTGTGAACGGCGTGCTAGCCGTCGACCAAGGGAGGACGACGGGCAAGAACGCAGGACGACCAATTCGGAGAATGAACTGAGGGTAGGCGTCCGCCCGTCAGGCTTTAGTATGCGGCAGGCGCTAGCGGCCAAGCTCCTGAGTGTTGACACGTTCCCGAATGTCCCGTACTAAGCCGTGATCGTTCGAATAAGCAATAGCGACGTTGTCGCCAGTGTGCGGAAAGTGTTCGAGCAGATGTTTCATGTGAGCCACAGCAGTTCGGGGAGACAGGCGCTGAACAACATGATGGGCCGTCTCTCCAATAATACGCCCGTTGTACCTGCCGCTGTTGGTCTGTGCGCCGAATGTCCGTGCGGACTCGCCAAGGGCATCCGCCGTTATTTGTTCGGCAGCGGCGAATGACGCCGCCAAGTTGCCAGTGTTCACCGCGCTCCGGTTTGGACTATCGTCGGTTTGACGGGCTTTCTGCCCTACGCCGTTCTCATTGAATGCCTGCCGATGGGCGGCGTCGGCCACTAGCTCTCGATCACCGTGGAAGGTTTCGACTTTGTCGCGAGTTTCGTTTTGTCCGCGTGACCTCTCCGTAGACTGCAACGAGCCGGCGGCACCCGAACCCGCCAGTTCCGACGTTTCCGCTCGGGAAACCTCCAGGTCCAGCGATAGAACAAAATCGGTGGCCGCTGACGCCTCGTGCGCCGCCCTAAAGATCTCATTTTTGTCTTCGCGCAAAGCTTTGATCCAGGAAGCGACATACGCCGCGTGGTTTGCTGGATCGTGCGGAACCCCCAATTCCGCTGCCATGAAGACACTGGCAAGTTCGGCCCGGAGTTCCTCCTTCGCATAGTTGAGATCACCAAAACGATACGATTCCGACAGCGTTGGCCGATTCAGACGTGAGGGATGGCCGGTCCAGTGCGCGAGCTCGTGAAGAGCCGTTCCATAATATCCCGGCGCGTCTTTGAAAGCGTCCTTTGGGGGAAGATGGATGCTGTCGCTGCGTCGGTTATAAAAGGCGTCGTCGCGCTGATCGTGTTCTATTCGAGCACCAGAATTCGCTAGAATTCTCTCACCAGCTTGTACTGCCTCAAATGGAGTCCGTTGCTTTGGCTGGTATTCGGGAATTCCGTCAATTTGCTTGGCGTTGAAGACGGTGTACACGCGGTGTATCAGCCGCTGGCCGTTTTCCTTGGCTGAAGACTCACCGCCATCCTGACCAGGTCCGGCTTCTTTCTCGTTTGAACGCTCCTTCACCTCCCAGAACTCGATATGAGTCCCTTTTTCGCCTCCGCGCACCTGCCAGCCCTGTTCCGCGGCCTGCTTGTAGGTCATCCATCGCGGATCTGCGTATTCTCGTCCCATTCCGGTTGCCAGGAGGTGCACGGCGTTGCCGCCACGGTACGGCCTCTCGGTCGTTGGATTGAATGGCATCACTGAACCTTCCCATGGTTTTTGCCACGGAGCAACGCCGTCCTCCAGCATCTTGATGATCGAATCGGTTACTTCGCGGCGGTGATCGCGCTTCTCGGCCCTGTTTGCGTTTTCCGATTTGGCGGGACTCATAGCGAGCCTTCCTTCGCAGGCTGCGTCCGCTCCAGGGCGGAATCGGAATCAGGCTGCTCGGCTTCAAAGCCAGATCCAAGTAGCGGCTCGCCTCCAAGTTCGGTGAGCGCCGGTATTAAATTCTCGTCGAGGTTGTTCATATGCCTCCTTACGCGTCAAAGGCGAATCAGTGCCCTACCCGGTAGGTCCTCGCGGGGCACCGCCGTGACATGACATCGAAGGCTGCAAGGCCGTTAGCGCGCTTGAGGTTCTCGGAGGCGCTCCTTCAAATCGTCCCTTTGAATTGCAACGGCAGCACGGGCGAGCGCGGCTTGATAACGGCCTAACCAGCCGCTCCAGCCAGCTTCGTCGGGTATGATGCCCTGTTTGACCAGCGGTCGAGCGGTTGCTTCGAGATACCGCCGGTTCCGTAATATCTTCTCTGCATCACCGAGGTCATCAACCTCAAGAACCCCGCGGCCGTTCTCGAACTGCTTCCGGAGCCGGACGAACGAATTTGGGCGGAGTTGCCCTCGGCTACGCGCTTCCTCCAATGCAGGCGAGTAATACACCAGGTGCACTGTGGCGTCGGTGCCTTCGATGAGGAGGTAGTGGCGGCCGGCGCTGCTGCCGAGCTCGCCTTCACCATGCACCAACACACGGCCTTCCAGAGATGTCATCGTCCGCTGGTCCAAAACGACAAGTTGCAGACGCGCGTCCGATAGGAGTGCACCATGCGCGGCGAGCATCTTCTGGCGATCCCCGGCACGCTGCATAGCCCGCAGAACGCCTTCAAAATCGCGCCGGACCCGCCATTCACCGGACGCGGCCTCCTCGGCGAGGCCCATTTTCTGTAGCGCGATCAGCCTGGCGGCGATGTGTTGCTCCCGAATCTTCGCGAATTCGCCGCGGGCGGCGCCGTTGACGTTCCGGCGAACACTGAAGTGTCCGGCGTCATCGGACCCGTTGACATGCCCGGACGCGTTCGCCCGGTTGATCATACGGTCCAAGGACGTATACCGGCACTCCTGAACCTCGCGCCGTTCGGCCGTCATCGCGTCCACCTGGTTCCGATGCCCAATTTGGCCCGTGCAGAGATCCTCGGCAATGGACCGTATCCCGTTACGGATGTACTCACGGTTCAGATCAAGCGGAGATCCGTCAGCTTTGATCCCGCGCATGGCGACATGGATGTGCGGGTGTTCGGTATTGAAATGCGGTACAGCAAGCCACTCCAATCGCGTGTTCAGATCTTTCTCCATTTTGCCCATGAGATCGTGGGTCAGTCGGTTCAGGTCGATGCGTTCGCCGAATTCCGGCGAAATGATCATTTTCCAAAGCCTCGGGTCGCCTGCCTTCTGCCAGCGATCGAGGACCTCCGGCGGCGCAAAGACTTCGCCCTGGTTGCCAATGGCGGCGACTTCGTGGCCCTGCATCACACTGTCTCGGGTGATGTAGCGACCGTGTGCGCGCCACTGTCCGGTGGTCCTGTTTGGCGAGTACATCACGCGAACCGCGCAGCGTTGGTTGAACTGCCGCCGCCCAGCAGAAGCGCTGTGGGAACGGCGCTCTTGTCGGCGCCGGGAGCTTCTGGCGTAGCGAACAACCGTCCTCATACCGGGAGACCAGGGAAACGCTTCGTTTTCGCGGGCCGTTCGGGGACGCCGAGGTCGAATCCGGAACTCCCGCTCGCCTTCAGTTTTCGTGGCCACGGCCTAACAACTCTGCCATGGCGGCTTGCGAATCACCCACCATGGCCATGCCTACGCTCTTGAGAAATCGGTCATAGCGGGCTTTGCCGCGGGCGACGGCTTGGTCGTGCACATCCCTCGGCGATTCTGGCACACAGGTCAAGAACGTCTTCGCCAGTGCGTCTACGAACGCGAACAACCCCTGTTGGCCTATCCGCAGATTGCGAATTTCTCGGGCCATGCGATCCAGACTCGCGGCCACTCTCTGCTCCGCCGGTTCAGCCGCCACTGCCCCTATCACCGAGACCGATTACCAGGACCAAAACGCGCAGACCCGCAAGGATGCCTTCCTCAAGAACCGCGCAAAAACAGGGGCGCCACCGAGGACTATCTCCGCGACACCAGGGATGCGCCGCTGTCCCCCTATGAGATCAAAGCCGGCCGGGTGATCCCGGCCGTTTTATATCGCAAATTGAGGAAGTGGTTTTAAAATCAAGAGAGCACAAAATGTCGGGGCGTAGCGCAGCCCGGTAGCGCACCTGCCTTGGGCGCAGGGGGTCGTCTCCAAAGCTTTCTTAGATTTACCTCCACTTTCAAGGTTTTCAACAACTTGGGGAATCTGCTTTTCGCTCAAAGGCAACCAAGTAGGCTCAACACGAGGGGTTTTGTCACGGTTTTGCCACGGTCGACTCACGAGATCGGCCGCCCCTGGCCGAGTTCAGAAACGACGAGAGGAAATGGTCGGGGCCGGGACGTGAGCGCGGCGGCAATCAAAGCCACCTGCGCTCGGGTGGCTCCTTGAGGGAAAATCGGATCAGGCCTTTAATTCCAATCGATGCTGATGGCTGGGTGATGGATGCCAGACAATAGATTGCCAGACGCTTCCGGATTTGCAGAATACGAGACGCTCTTATTGGAGGTGTTACGGTTGCTGGAACGCGCTCGACAATCGGCAGGGCGCGCCGTGAATGCTGTAATGACCGCCGCGTATTGGCAGATCGGGCAGCGGATCGTGGAGCAGGAACAACAGGGATCAACTCGCGCTTCCTACGGCGAAGAACTCGTGGCAAATCTAGCCCAGGACCTGACGGCGCGTTTCGGCCGCGGATTCTCCCGGACGAACGTGTTTCAGATGCGGCAGTTCTTTCTCGCGTATCGCGAGAAAATCCAGACACTGTCTGAATTTTCAGGGGCGGGCTCAATTATCCAGACACCGCCTGGATCGTCTGCCATCCACCCGGCGTTCCCTCTTTCCTGGTCCCACTACGTTCGCCTGCTGACTGTGCCCGAGGAGCAAGCTCGGAGTTATTATGAAAGGGAATCGCTGCGTGGCGGATGGTCTGTCCGCGAACTGGACCGGCAGATCGCCAGTCGCGCGTAAGAACGTCTGCGTGGGAAAGGGACGTCGTCGATTTCAAAGGTGGACCGGCCCCCTGCAGATTATGAGATCCGCGATCCATTTGTGCTCGAATTCTTGAATCTAAAGGATGAGTACTCGGAATCGGATCTCGAAAACGCACTTATCAGGGAGCTCGAAAGATTCCTTCTGGAACTCGGCAACGATTTCACGTTCATTGCGCGCCAAAGGCGGCTCCGTGTCGGCACAGAATGGTATCGCGTCGACCTGCTTCTCTTCCATCGGCGATTGCGCTGTCTGGTTGTCATCGACTTGAAGATCGGCAAGTTTACCCACGCCGACGCCGGACAGATGAATCTCTATCTAAACTATGCTCGCGAGCATTGGACCCTAGCCGAAGAAAGCCCGCCTGTCGGCCTGATTCTCTGTTCCGAACAGGACAACGCGGTCGCCCACTACGCTCTTGAGGGGCTACGGAATACCGTGCTCGCGCGAGAGTACCGACTCGCGCTTCCCGACGAAGGGCGTCTGGCGAGGCAGATCGAAGAGACTCGTCATCGTCTCCTTGAACGGTAAGCCGGCCGGGGGGGGCAGCGCTTTTTTGAGATAAGTTCTGGTGCACGAGCGGCACACAATCAAATAATCATGCGCTTGGGGTGAGCCGAGTTTTGGAGAAGTTGGTTGCTCCCCGTCAGCCGACCCTCAGGCAACGAATACCCGTCGGACCACATTTTCCCCACGACTTCTTGTCGATGTGAGAACTCAAACTCGACCTTCTGGTCCGTAGCTAGCCCACTTTCCCTAACTCCTTGATTACAGAGCAAGTATTTTTGCAAAAAAGTCAAATCAACAACTTAAGCGACCGAAAATACGCCTGTGGGTGGGCAACCGGGTGGGTCGTTTTCACCCGAGCTGACCTTCTGGTTAGCGCATAGAAGGTCCCGTTTGGAGCGCCGCGGCCGAAAAGGCTTGGCACGGACTACTGCAGGTCAGAGACGAATCGCTATGGTCTCTTCGGCGCCGCAGAGGAATTAACAGATGAACAGATCACCCATCAAATTGACACCAACCTGATCGGCTCAATCCTGGTGGTGCGCGCAGCCCTTCCGCATCAGCGTGCGCAGGGCGGCGGCCGAATCATCCAGATCTCCACCTATGGCGGCCAGGCCGCGCTCCCTGGCGGATCGCTGTATCACGCGAGCAAGTGGGGGATAGAGGGTTTCATCGACGCCGTTGGGCAAGAAGTCGCTACCTTCAACATCGGTGTCACGATCGTCCCGGCGGCGCGCGCACGGATTTCAGGTATGGCAGCGCCAAACTCGGTCCTCAGATGGACGCCCTTCCATAAGGAACATATTGAGCCCGGTCTTCACGTTCCGTTCGTGACGAAGAAAATCGGCAACGGTCGCTTCCTTTCGGAGCGAGAGGTCTACGCCATAGAGGTTACGGGACCCTCACCTCGCAACTGCCGGTCGCGCGCTGGCACGAACAGATCGGCGATCCCACGCAGGCGGACGGCATCCTCGACCGCCTGGTGCATAACGCCCATCCTATTAAGATGCGCGGCGATTCCATGGGTAAGAATCGCGGGAAACCGACTCCATAGCGATTCGCGTCGTGGCAAAAGGAGCGCCGCTTGCTAACATAACTTCCGGATGCGCCGTGATCCAAGAGCAATCGCCTCGCGAACGCCCGAGACTAGCTGAAAGACTACAATAGAGCGAATATGGACGGCGGCGAGCTGGGGCATTTCTCCCTGCTGGAAAAGATCGGCGAGGGCGGCATGGGTCGGGTCTACAAGGCCCGGGACAAGCGCCTGGATCGTTTCGTCGCCATCAAACTGCTGGCTGAAGCGCGCAGTACCGATGCCGACCGCCGCGCGCGCTTCGTGCAGGAGGCCAAAGCGGCTTCGGCGCTGAACCACCCCAACATCATCACCATCCATGAAATCGGCGAGCAGCACGGGCAGACCTACATCGTCATGGAGCTGGTGGATGGCAAGCCGCTGAATGAGCTGATCCCGCGCAAGGGCATGCGGCTCACCGAAGCGCTGCGCATCGCGGCGCAAGTGGCCGACGCACTCACCGCCGCGCACGGCGCCGGCATCGTGCACCGGGATCTGAAGCCCGCCAACATCATGGTGGATGCGCACGGCCGCGCGAAGGTGCTGGACTTCGGCCTGGCGAAACTGTGCGCGCCCGCCGCCGTCGACGCTGTGGGCGCAGAAGAAACGACGCGCTCCCTGGCTGTGGAACAGCTGGTCAGTGAAGAAGGCGTCATCCTCGGCACCGTTCCTTACATGTCGCCGGAACAAGTCGAAGGCAAACCGGTGGATGCGCGTAGCGATATCTTCTCTTTCGGCGCGGTGCTCTACGAGATGATTACTGGGCAGCACGCGTTCCGCGGCAAGTCGAAAATCTCCACGCTGGCCGCGGTCGTGGAAAAGGACCCGCCGCCGGCCAGCGAAATCTCTTCCACCACGCCGCCGGAAGTGGAGCGGCTGATCGCGCGCTGCCTGCGCAAGGACGTGAATCGGCGCAGCCAGAACATGGCCGATGTGAAGCTGGCACTGGAGGAACTGCGGGACGAGTCGGCATCGGGGAGGCTGGTTCGGCCCATCGGAACCGCTGGCGCCGGAGCGCGCCGCTGGCTGTGGCCGGCGGTGGCGATCACCTCCGTGCTGATCGCCGCGGCCGCCTTCATCTGGATTTACCTCGGCCTTCGCTTAGCTCAGTCGAAAAGTCCGGAGCTGATTCGTTTATCGCCAGACGACGGGCACAGCTACCACCAGCCGGCTATTTCGCCCGATGGCGGATTGGTCGCCTATGTCTCGAACCGCTCCGGCACGGACGAGTTGTGGCTGCAACAGGTAGGAGGCCTCGGCCCGATCCAGTTGACCAATTCCAACGAACGAGTGGACAGCCCAACGTTCTTCCCGGATGGCAAGCGAATCCTTTACGTCACCACCTCCGCGGACACCCGGAAGAGCGCCATCGAAGTGATCTCCACCCTTGGCGGGGAGCCGAGAGTGCTGATCCTGGGTGGGCGGATTGTAAGTGGGGGACCGATGCTTTCCCCGGACGGTCGTCAGATCGCTTACGTCGAAAATAGCCTCGGCGCCTTACGCCTGATGACGATCTCCTCCAACGGCGGCCACCCACGAGAATTGCCGGCCTGGGCGCGCATGGCAGGCATGTCGTATGGTTATGCCGCATGGACATCCGATAGTCGCTATGTTCTCTGCCTGATGACAAAATCCTCCGAAGCCGCAAGCCCCGGTGGATTTGAGTGGTTTGCGTTCCCGGCGGATGGAGGCAACCCGGTGGCCACGGGAGCTGGCGACGCATTACGCGCAGCGGGATTGGAGTTGGGGTTTCCGATCCTGACGGCGGGCGATCGCGTTCTTTTCGGGGTCCTCTCGCGAGCGGGGAATTTCGTCACCTGGGAGATCCGCCTCTCGCCGGGTTCGTGGCGCGTTCGGGGAATTCCGCACCAGCTTACGTTTGGCACGCTGCACGAAGTACCCACCAGCATCAGTGCCACGGGCACTATGGCGCTGGAAGTCGGAAACGAGTTCAACAACGTCTACATGATTCCTCTTTCTCCTGCCACCGGTCAACCCACTGGGGTTGCCCGGAGGCTCACCCACGATGGACGGTACAAGCAGTTCTTCTCGCGCTTGCCTTCGCTCTCGATCTCCTTTTTTACAGGGGATCCTGGCAGCGCCTATTTTGGCGTCGTGGATCCTGATGGCCGCGAAGATTACTATGCCCTGGACCTGGATAGTGGAAAGCAGACACCGGTGATCGCCGGGCTTGCTTTGTTGCCCGGGCAGCCAGCCATCTCGCCCGACGGTCGCCAAATTGCGTTTTCCGTCCCGGAGGGCGATTCGTATTCGATCCGCGTGGGCGACGCTGGCGCCAGTCCGGCAGAGGCGCATCTCCTTTGCAAGGCGTGTGGAAACGTATTTGGGTTTTCGCGCGACGGGCGATTCCTCTTCTATGACCGCGAGGCCAAGGTCATGGACGACCCCAAGAGAAAGTCAACTGTTCGGCTTCTGGACGTTGCCTCTGGCAAAGACAGGCCTTGGCTGGAACACCCGACCGATTCTGTTTTCTTCGTTAACAGGCTCGGTCAGGATTCCAGATGGGTTTCGGTAACGGTTTATCCGCCGGGCTCGCCGGGGGCTCTCCGGAGATATCTGGTCCGATGGAGGGAGGAACCGGTCCCGCCGTCGGAGTGGATAAAAATCCCGCTGCCCGACACGATCTCCAACACTTGGCGTGTTTCTTCCACGGGGAACTTCTTCTACTTCTTCGAGAGATCAAAACTCATGGCGGTCCGCTTCGATCCACGAACGGCCGGCTTCGGCGAGCCTCACGAAGTCAGGTTCCTGCTGGGCTCCACGATGGCGCTGAAACCCGGTCGAGCCGGTGAGACCTCCGATCAGTGGACGGTTTGCAGTCCGGGACTGGTTTTTGACCGCCAGGAGAGCAGTTTCTCCGTGTGGCTGATGAAGTTGCCCCGTTGAGCCGGCAAACAAGTCAGGACGTTCGAGGCAGCATCAGTTCCTCCCCACCGGTCGCATTTGCGCCACTCGGAAACAATCTCCATGCGGACCCTCGGAGTTCCTTCACTTCGTGGCAAAACGGCGCTTGAAGAGCCGGATTCGTGTTCCGGGAGAATGTCGGCCATCCGGAAGTTAATCCTTCGATTCGGAGCGCTATTCGCGCTCCGGGCCACTGTGTGCTGAGGCGGGGACAAGGGCTGCCGCCCCTTTCCCCGCACCCCTTTCTCCGCTAGCGGCGCTCTTCCTCCGCTACGCTCCGGACAGGTTTTCCTTGACGAAGCCGAACACTTTTTGCATAATCGGGGTGCCAGCTTCGCTGCGCTCCGATGGTGTTCGGGTTCATCCCGGAATCCCGTTCGGCTTCCCTTAAGCGCCGGGGGGCGTGGCGGACGAGTGGGTAACGCAATTGCTCCGGCAGGGGGATGCGAAGGCGTTCAAGAAGTACTCGCAGATGAAACTGCAGATGAAACGGGAAGCGCTGCAGAAGCTGAACCGGAGGGCTAATGAGGGCCGACCGGGTTTTGTCACGGTTTTGCCACGGTCGGAGGTTTTTTTGTTCGATTTGGGCAGGCCGGACAGTATCGCAAATTGAGGAAGTGGTCTAAAATCAAGAGAGCACAAAATGTCGGGGCGTAGCGCAGCCCGGTAGCGCACCTGCCTTGGGCGCAGGGGGTCGTCAGTTCAAATCTGACCGCCCCGACCAAAACCTGTCATTGATTCCAAATGAGTTGTTCGATCCCGGCTTCCTAGCGGGCGCTCATGAGTCCACGACAAAATCCGTTCACGATTCCTTCGGCGGTCACCGCGGCCTCGGGGTACATGGAGGTTTGAATGAACCATATGGCTGGCCAACCGCTGGCGACTGCGTTCCGATGTCAGAAGAGATCGCATTTGATGCAATACTTTCATCTGGCAAATAGTGGCGACGTCGCGGCCCAGCAGTTCCGCACCTGCCAGTTCCATGTCGAAGCCCACGGTTTCCAATAAATCCATTTCATGGTCATAGAGACGATCGGCGTTCCCCGCATCGGCGTAGGTTGTGAGCAACCGTGAGTCGGTGGGATCCTTGTTATTTTCCAGACCTCGGTCCACCCGCGCGGCTAGCTTGAGCAAGGTCAGGCCGGGTACGGACGCCACGCGCACCGTGAGACCTCTCTCTATTTAAATCAAAACAGACGACTCCAATGCTGCCTCTTCGAAACCGGCTACATTCATCACGATGTCCCGGTCTGGGGGCCACGCGAAGGTTCCGTCGGCGGATTCGATTCCGCGGAATGGAATGAGATCGACCGGAATGGAGAACCCGGCGGTTTGATCCGTATAGATCAATCGTTGTTATACTTTCGGAGCGGCTGCGAACTCGCGGGTCGCGATCAGGCGTTCTTTCAGGAGTTCAAATTGCGCTCAGCTTTCGACAGCGACTCCAAAGTCGACGTCGCGGGGGGCGCGGCCCGGCCGCAGTCCATGAACGTTTACCGGGATGAGGTCGCGGGCCGTGGCGCCCGCCACGAAGTATTCGCAATCGGCTGAACGCGCAGTTGGCTCCAGCAATCGAAGTACTCGCACGATGGATGGATCGACGGCATTACGTAGGGGCGTGCAATGTTGGCGCGATTCGTTGTTCATAGATCATCCGTGCCGCGTCCACGTTGCGGCCGTCATGTGTCGCCAGAAGGTCGGCATAAGCGAGAACCGGTGGAACCACATCCGGTATATCCTTGTGTGTGCCAAAATTCCAGAACTTCTCCAGGATTTCGACGTTGCCGACCGCCTCCGCTCGCATCCGGCCGGCTGCGACCAGCTTTGTGAGGGGTTCGCCGGTGTAAATGGTGAATTGCGCGGGTTTCAAATACCGCGTCAGTTTCGCGGCGGCCGGCTCACCTCCCCAATACGCGTTTTGCGCCGTGAGGTCGGTTCGTCGAAGCCTTTCGGGATCGGCGCGGAATCGACGAGGATTGAGCTTGGGGCGGAGAGTCGTGGGATAGTGCGTGACCCATTCTTCGAGCATTCGTTCCGGGTCGATGAGTTTACGATCGCGCCCGGTTTGGAACCGGAGGAATCGACGGGCTTCGAGGTCCTTCAGGACGGGCCCCACAGTGCCGAGCGCAACACCGGCCTGTGCTGCGATCTCGCGATAGCTGGTGCGAATCAGTTCCGGATGGCACAGCAGCGCGAAGACGATCCGGATCCCGGCGGGATTCAAAGCGCGGTATTGGTTATGGTGCAGTTCGGGAAGCCGGGCTTGGCCCACCACGTAGACCAGCAATCCCGTCCCTTCCAGATAGGCGTTTCCCGCAGTGTCGATGAACGGCAGATGGAGTTGGCGGCAGCGTTCGGCCACCTCCCGTGTGATGTAAGGTGCGGCCAGCAAGTGCGGTTCGCGCAAAATCCCGGGCTTTGACGATCGCGGGAGTCTCGAATCGATCGACAGTTTTAACCTCGGCGCCGAAGCGGCGTTTGCGGCGGTCCATTTCGATCTCGACAATGGCGTCGGCCAGGCCATCTCGCCCTGCTCTGGTCCGTTGCACACGGGCATGAATCCCCGTGGTTCGCTCCAACGCGACAACGGCAGCGTTCAATATGCGTTGTTCCTGGGTTGTCATGGCCATACCCCGAGGGCTGGTCTTAAGCAGCCTCTGTTCACTACGTGAACAGGTTTAAATAATGAACAATAGCGGCGCGCCTGCTTTGGCGGAACTTCAGCGACTGCGTGCGCAGGCCGCGAGACTCCGCGCTGCGCTGAGGACCGCGCGTTCAACGCGTAGCGGGCGGGCGGGAGGCTCATTGCGTGGCGCGCCACTCGAACATCACCACCGACAGCTTGGGTATATCGCTTTCGAGCACCAGCTTGTAGCCGTTCTGCGGTCCGGGTTGCTCCACCACTCTAATCCCGCCGGCGCGCTTGGGGTCCCAAGTATAAGTCGTGGGATTCCAGCCGTTCTCCGCTCCGGCCTTCTCGGTTAGCGGCGGGGAGTATCTGGGGTCCGCCGTGAAAAGGGTAATGCCGCCGGCGGTCAGGTCTCCGGGATATGCGCTGACCCGAGCCGCCACCGCGGGCAGCACGCCGCTTATGGCGCCGGATGAGGCGTGATTGCGTTCGACCACCAGGCGGCCGTTTTTCGCGAGCTTGCCTGTCCAGATGATTCTCCCGGAGGCGGCTGTCGCGGCGGGGGCCGGACGTGGCGGCGCGGCGGGAGCGGCCGGCGAACCAGGTGCCGTTCCCAGCACCGAGATGAGGCCCGCTGGCGGGGCCGCCGGCAGGTTCTCGATCGCCGGCGGTGCGATGCTCGGTACGTCGGTGGACGCCTGTCGCGGGTTTTTCTTCGGTGCCCGGAAAGGAATGACGCGCCGCGCGGATTTCGCTGGAGCGGGAGGCCGCAGGGACGGAGGCAGCGTCTCGGGACGTGGCGCCTGGGGCGGTGGCGGCGCGGGGGCCGTGGCGCTCGGGCCGGGTCTCAGGAAACGGGTCGTCTCCACGACGGGCGGACTCCCCGGCACATCCACGGTCAACCGCACCGCTACGTCGCCGGATTGTCTCTCATAAAAGAGGCTGCCGGAGCGGAGATCGGCCGGAGTCAGGTTCACCTGGGTCCGGACGCCATGGTCGTCGATATCGATCGATCCGCTTTTGGCATGGCCAATCGATCGGTCCGCGCCATCCCAGGCGATTCGCAGTTGGCCACCCATATCCGTGGCGGACAGCGTCAAGCGTGGGTGGGAAGGCTTCAGCAGCCAGAATCCCAAAACGGCAACCGCCGGCACGATCAGGCTCGCGGCGTACCATTTCCACTGCGCGCCGCTGCTGCGGGGAGGCGGGTGCGGTTCGGACTCCGACACGGGATGTGGTTCGATTGCCGTCACGGGCGGAGGTTCAGGTGCAGCCACGACCGCCCGCGGCACTTCGGGCGCTTCTGCCGCGGGCGGCGCTTGGGCCGTAGCCACAGGCGTCAGCGTGAATTCGAGGTAACTGCTTTCTGCGCGAATGCCGCCGTCCGCTTCGCGGAAGAAGAATCCCGCGCGGGTAGGCGCGAAACTGGCGGGGCGGACGATCAGGCCCACCTGCCAGGGGTGCGGGAAGAAGCGGTTGAAGAAAGTCAGGTCCGCATCCGAGAGCAAGACTTCGCTGCGCGTGTGGGCGCGATACCAGCCGATGGGTTCCAGGCGGCCCAACTCCGCATCGCCGCGCCACGACTTGATGGCTTCCGCGAGAGCGGCCTCATCTTTCTCCGAAAGCAGGAAAGACGGGCCTTTGGCGTACTCGCAGGCAACCGGCCGCCAGGCCATGATGCGCACCACGTTCTCTTGATGCGTGCCAAACAAAATGCCGCCGGTTTCCACGCCGCCGTGAGGCACGCGATGGTACCCGTCCACCGCGGTTTCCCGGATTTGTTCGAGCACCGCTCCGGAATACTCGATTCCGAAGGAGTGCCCCGGAGCGCTCCACGTTGCGAATTTCGGCGCCACAGCCGTTCCGGTCATAGGGTCCATGCCAATCTTGCTGTCGCAAGGTACAATCACTAGCTTAGGCCATTTTATCGAGACTTACGGGATGGCCGAATCGGAGGAACAACATGGGCGGGCTGCATGCCCGGTGGGCGCCCCTGGTGACCCAAATCCTGGCCGTATTGCTGTGCGCCGTGCTGGCGCGGTCCGCCACGAGCGTGCCCCGGATCGAGGTGCTCGAAGGCGACGGAGCCATCAACAATATCCATCTGCACCGCGCGAAGGAACCGGTAGTGCGGGTGGTGGATCAAGACGGCCACCCCATCCCGAATGCGGCGGTGACTTTCCTGCTGCCCAGCAAGGGCGCGAGCGGAACGTTCGCGGACGGGCAAAGCTCTCTGACGGCGATGACTGACGATAACGGCCGAGCCGTGGGGCATGGGCTGCGGCCGAACGGCAGCGCCGGACAATTCGAGATCCGGGTGACCACGTCGTTCGAAGGCCAGGCGGCCACGGCCAACATCTTGCAGACGAATGCGGAGCCCGCGCAGGGCGGGGGGTCGTCCAAGACCATCCTGATCGTGGCGCTGATTGGCGGCGCGGTGGCCGCGGGCGCGGCGGTCGCATTGAAAGGCAAATCTTCGACAACCACGCCGCCCAGTAATACGGGTGCGGTAATCAGCCCGGGTAGCCCGAGCTTCGGTCCACCGAAATGAGGCGCACGATTGCAAGATCGATCGCGCTGGCCGCGTTGGTTGCGGGCGCCGCGTGGGCGCAACAGCTCACCTTTACGTGTACGCCGGCCGCACTGCCGGCAGTGGTGGGGGAGGTAGTGTCGGTAACGTGTGATGTGCCGTCGGGCGGGATACCGCCCTACACCTGGAGCATCAGCCCGGCCAATGCATTGCCGCCCGGCCTATCGCAGGATGTCACCACGGGAAACATTACCGGCACGTTGGCAGACCCCGCCGTTCCTTACAGTTTCACCGTGATCGCTACCGACAACAGCACGTTAGATACTGGGTCTCAGTTATACAGCGGCACCACGACCGACTTCACGGTAACTTGCACGGTGGCTACGGGACCGGTCGAGGTATTCGTTCTCTATTCGAACTCCTGTACCGCGGCGGGAGGTACACCACCATACAACTGGACAATTGTCGGTCAGACTGTGCCACCGGGTCTTACCGGGGGCTCGATTACTCCCAACGGGAACTCAGCCACGATCGCCTTCACGCCTTTGGGGCCCCCAGCGGCTTACCAATATGGCGTCGAGGCGACCGACACCAGCATTCCCCCCTTAACGAAGGGCCAGCCGTTCACAGGAGCGATTGCGCCGGCCGTGGCCATAGGTACGGCTTCGCTGCCCCCGGCGGTAGTGGGCAGCATTTACTCGCAGCAGTTTGCCGCTACGGGCGGAGTGGGTTCGTATAGCTGGGGGGCGACGGGTCTGTCCAACGGTCTCACTATGACTACTGGTGGACTGCTCTCGGGAACTCCGACATCAACCAGCACCGTGAGTTTCACGGCCACGGTCACTGACAGCGCCGGCGGTACCAGCAGCGGCCCGTTCACAGTGACGGTGAATCCGGCGCTGGCGATCACCACGACTTCACCTCTGCCGACGGCCGTGGTTGGCCAAACCTACACCCAGAGCTTCAGCGCGACCGGCGGGTCGGGCAGCGGCTATAACTGGTCGGTGAGTGGACAGCCAGCCTGGCTCAGCATGACTCCAGGCGGCGTGCTGTCGGGAATTCCGCCTTCGCCGGCGGTCAGCTCGACCTTCACGGTGAAGGTGACGGACAGCGCTGGCAACACCGCTTCCGGCTCATTCACCTTGCCGGTGACCTTGGCCATTACCACGGCCCCGGCCTTGCCCACGGCGACGATTGGGAAGAATTACAACCAGACACTGACGGCGATTGGCGGCGCACCTCCCTATCAGTGGACAGTCACAACGGGCAGCCTTCCGGCTGGACTATCGCTATCCACGGGGGGCGCGATCTCCGGAACGCCGCAGCCGGCAGCCGTCAATGCGAGTTTTACGGCAACGGTGACCGATAGCAACAACGCATCGGTTTCCGCGCCGCTCACTTTGCCGGTGACCCTGGCTATCACCACGACTTCGCCCTTGCCGACCGCGACGATTGGTACGGCTTACAGCCAGACGTTTGCGGCGGAGGGAGGCGCCGGTGGGTATACGTGGACGGCAACCGGGTTGCCGGCATGGCTGGCTCTGAGTACGACTGGAGCGTTGACAGCCTCAGCAGTGCCCGCGACCGCATTAGACGCGAGCTTCACGGTCCAGGTGACGGACAGCGCCAAAGGTACAGTGTCCGCTCAGTTCACCGTGCCGGTCGCTCTGTCCATTACCACGGCGTTGACGCTGCCCGCCGCCGTCGTCAACACGGCGTACAGCCAGACGTTCGCGGCGTCCGGAGGGTCGGGCGGCTACACGTGGTCGGCAACCGGATTGCCAGCGTGGGCTTCGCTAAGCACGGGCGGCACCTTGATGGGCATGCCGGCGACGGTAGGCCCGGTGAGTTTCAGCGTAACGGTGAAGGATTCGAGCGGCGTGACGCAAACCAATCCCTTCACGCTGCAGGTGAACCCTCCGCTGGCGATCACCACGAGTTCGCCGTTGGCTAACGGGATCGTCGGCGTCTCCTATAATCAGACACTGACAGGGACGGGAGGCGTCACTCCGTATAGGTGGTCGCTGACGACCGGTTCCTTGCCGGGCGGCTTGTTGCTGGGTGCCTCGAACGGCGTGATCAGCGGCCAGCCAACCGCCGCCGGCACATCCCAGTTTACGATCCAATTGAGCGACAACGCGACTCCCGCGAACACGATCAGCAAGCCATTCGTCATCACGATCGGCGCCGGCGTCACCATCACTACAACGCCAACGCTCCCTAATGCCACTGTAGGCGTAGCGTACAAGCAGACGCTGGCGGCGGCGGGCGGCGCGGTGCCCTACACATGGTCACCAGCGGGCCCGTTGCCTGGGGCGTTGGCGGCACTATCGCTCAATGCCTCTGGCGCGATCGCGGGCAGTCCTACTGCAACGGGGACGGGAACCTTCCCGGTCACTGTTACCGACAGCGCTGGCAGCACGAACAGTCAAACCTTCACCCTGACCGTTGTCACGCCGCCAGTCATCAACACGGCGTCGCTGCCCAATGGCACCGCGGGCGTCGCCTACTCGCAGACGCTCGCTGCTTCCGGCGGCACGCCTCCCTATACTTGGACCCTGGCAAGCGGCAGTCTGCCGGGGGGATTGTCGCTATCCACAGGGGGCGCCATCACCGGTATGCCCGGTGCATCGGGAACCTTCAACTTCAAGGTTCAGTTGACGGACGCCACTGGAGTCACGGCCGGCAAAGCGTTCTCGCTCACCATCGTCGCGGGCCTGACGATTTCGACCACATCGCCGCTGCCCACCGGAGAAGCGGCCATCGCGTATTCGCAGACACTGGCGGCGGCCGGCGGCACGTCCCCTTACACATGGTCCGTAACCGCCGGCACACTGCCCCCCGGGTTGAAGCTCGCCGCGAGCGGGTCGCTCACCGGCACGCCGGGCACGGCGGGCACGTTCAACTTCACGGTGCAGGCGGCCGACAGCAACAACGTCACTGCCAGTACGGCATTAGCGGTTACCATCGCGGGAGTGCTGGGCATCTCCACTCCGGCCGCGCTCAACGAAGGATCGCTGAATGCGAGTTACGCGCAGACCCTGGCGGCCTCCGCCGGAGTCAGTCCATATACATGGACGCTCACCACCGGCTCGTTGCCTCAGGGCCTGAACCTCTCCACGGCAGGCACTGTCGCCGGTGTTCCCGTCGCCACCGGAACGTTCTCATTTACCGCGAAGGTCACGGATTCACTGGGCGCAACGGCCAGCCGTCAATTCACCATCGTCATCGCGATAGGCCTGACCGTCTCCACTCCTCCCACCTTGCCTGGCGCTACCGTTGGCGTTCCATATGCCGATTTGCTCCAGGCTTCGGGCGGTACCGCGCCCTATACTTGGACCAACCCGGCAGGTTCACCGCCGGCCGGGGTGTCCGTCAGCAGCAATGGGAACCTGACAGGCGTTCCCACCACCGCCGGCTCTTCTTCCTTCACCGTGCAGGTGACCGACAGCCTGGGGCACCAGGCCTCCGCGCAATTGTCCATCACCGTCGCCCCGGCGCCGAGCATTACGACGAGCGCGCTTCCCGGCGGAACGGTGGGAGCCGCCTATTCGCAATCGCTCGCCGCAACTGGTGGCACGCCACCGTATACCTGGTCGCTTCTGAACGCATCTCTGCCGGGGGGACTCACGCTTTCCGCCGCCGGATCCATCACGGGCACCGCCAGTGCCGCGGGGATGTTCACATTTACAATCAAGGTCACCGACAGCGCCGCGGTCAGCGCGACAAAACTGCTAAGCATCACCGTGACAGCGGGGTTCTCGATCACTACGGCGGCCGCGCTGCCCAATGGAAGCCTCAATGCCAGCTACTCGCAAACCTTGGCTGCCGCCGGTGGCACGCCGCCGTATACCTGGGCGTTGACGGCCGGCGCCCTACCCGCGGCACTTACGCTCAGCACGGCCGGCACCATTACCGGCGCGCCCACCGCGACGGGCACGTTCCAATTCACGGCAACCGTGACTGACAGCGCTTCAGGCAAGGCCAGCCAGCAGTTCACGCTGATTGTCGCGGGCGGGCTGGCCATCACCACAACCACCCTGCCGGGCGGAAAGGTGGGCACGTCCTACAGCCAGACGCTGACCGCCACGGGGGGAACGCCGCCCTACACTTTTGCCACGAGCGCGGGTTCGCTGCCACCCGGCATTACACTCACGGGAGCCGTCCTCGGCGGCACGCCCACCAAGACCGGCTTGTACACTTTCACGATCCAGGTGACCGACAGCGTCTCGGCCACCGCCACGCAGCAGCTCACGATCGCGATCACCGGCCTTGCCATCACGACGTCCGCCCCACTGCCAGGCGCCGCCGTGGGTACCGCGTACTCGCAAGCCTTGGTTGCCGCCGGAGGCACGCCGCCGTATACTTGGGCGCTGACGGGCGGCGCCCCACCCGCGGGACTTACGCTCAGCTCGGCCGGCGCCATTACCGGCACACCCACGGCCGCGGGCACTTCCAGTGTGACGATTCAGGTCACCGACAGCACCAAAGCGACCGCCTCGGCGGCTTTCACGCTGACGGTGATATCGGCGAGCTTCAGCGGGCTATCGAGCACGGCCGCCGCGGCGCAGCAATTGAGCGGCACGCTGGCTCCGGGCGCGGCGTATCCGCAGGAGATCACCGGCCAAGTCACGCTGGCCTTCCAGCCGGATGCATCGTTGGCTTCGCCGGCCGACGATCCATCCATCCAGTTCTCGACTGGCGGACGCACCGCGAGCTTCACGATACCCGCCAACAGCACGACGCCGGTGTCGTTCTCGCTGCAAACCGGGACCGTGGCCGGGACCATCACGCTCACGGTCAGTTGGCAGGCGGGCGGCGCGACTCTGCCGTCACCTGCCGCGTTGACCCAGGCTATTCAGATTGCGCCCGCCGTACCGTTTATCAGCGCGGTCGGGACTGGCCCCACAACGGCCGGCTTCCAGGTGCTGATCACCGGGTTTTCCAACACGCGCGAGGTGTCACAAGCCGTTCTGCAGTTCACGCCCGCCTCGGGACAGACGCTGCAGACCACGAGTCTGACGGTATCGCTTACTAGCGCGGCCACCACGTGGTTCCAAAGCAGCGCCTCGGATCAGTACGGCAGCCAGTTCATTCTGACCCTGCCGTTCACGGTGACCAATGGCGGCGCCAGCGCGATCGGATCCGTATCGGTGCAATTGGTGAATAGCCAAGGCACTTCGACTTCGGCAAGCGGCACCTTATGATAGCCGTGTGATGGCGCCTATTTGCTCCGAACAGGAACTTGACGATCTGCTGTCCGAGCCAAGCGATGCGGACCGGGCCGCCATGCGCGCCATCGAGGGCGGCCTGCTGATTCTGGGCGCCGGCGGCAAGATGGGTCCGAGTCTGGCGCGGCGGGCGCGCAGGGCGGCCCATCAGGCGGGCATGCCGGCGGGCACATCGAAGAGCATCGTGGCTGTGTCGCGCTTCTCGAACCGGGCCGCGGAAAGGCAATTGCAGGACGCCGGAATCGAAACCATCCGCGCCGATCTGCTGGACTTCAGCCAACTCGCCCGGCTTCCCGATGCGGAGAACGTGATCTTCATGGCGGGCCGCAAGTTCGGCTCCGCGGGAGCGGCCCACCTGGCGCACTTAACATGGGCAAGCAACGCTTACCTGCCCGCGCGCGTGGCCGAGCGCTATCGCCAAGCGAGGATCGTGGCCTTTTCGAGCGGCAATGTATACCCGTTCGTTCCGGTGGCGAGCGGCGCCGCCACCGAAGAGACCGCGCCCGATCCCGTAGGCGAATACGCGCAGTCGGTATTGGCGCGCGAGCGCATGTTCGAGTTCTTCTCCGCGCGCCATGGGACCCGCGTGTGTTTGCTGCGGCTGAACTACGCAGTGGAGCTGCGCTATGGAGTGCTGCGCGATATCGGTGTTCGAGTGTTCGAAGGGCGGCCGGTGAACGTCAGCATGGGGCACGTGAACGCGATCTGGCAGGGCGACGCGAACTCGGTCTGCCTGCGCAGCTTCGCTTTGTGCGAGTCGCCGCCCGCCGTGCTCAACCTGACCGGACCGGAGACGCTATCCGTGCGCGATATCGCGCGGCGCTTCGGCCAACTGTTCGGCCGCGAACCCGTATTCGAGGGCCGCGAGGCAGACACCGCGCTGCTCAACAACGCGGCGCGATGCCATCGATTGTTCGGCGCTCCGTCGGTGAGCGCGGAGACCGCGATCGTTTGGACGGCGGAATGGATTCGGAGGGGCGGGGTTGGTTGGGACAAGCCGACTCATTTTGAGACCAGGGACGGTAGGTTCTAGCGGGATTTGGCTTTTGTTTTTTTTTAGTTTTATTGAAAACAAAGGATCAAATTGGGTTCGTTGTGCGCCGGGATAAACCGGCATGATGTAGAGAATGAAAGAGTCTTACAGGAGTAGTGACCCATCATGACCCCGAGTCTTGCACCGTCAGCCGAGAGGCTGAGGGCGAAGCGTAGACAGGGGCACGGACAGGCCGGGTACTGAGCTACGAAAGAAAAACTCCAGGGTGTCGATCCGATAACGAACGGCGAAGACCACACGAGCGGGGGCGCTAACACGAAGTCCCCGCGCGACCCTGCGCAGTCAAAGACCCCGCGCACGTCCGGAAACATCATGCACGAGAACAGGGATAAATGGTCCGCATCTGCGGCGCAGTCCGG
>PKYZ01000144.1 GCA_003132865.1 Bryobacterales bacterium | reverse complement strand
TTCACGCCCGACCTGATGCCGTCCGACATCACCGGCACCGACATCATCGAGGAAGATCCCACCACCGGCCATCGCACCTGGACCTTCGTCAAAGGCCCCATATTCGCCAATGTGCTGCTGGCGGACGAAATCAATCGCACACCGCCCAAGACGCAATCGGCGCTGTTGGAAGCCATGCAGGAGATGGCCTGCACGGTGCGCGGCAACAATTACAAACTGCCCGCGCCGTTCTTCGTGCTGGCCACCCAGAACCCCATCGAGTTGGAAGGCACCTACCCGCTGCCCGAAGCGCAGTTGGATCGCTTCCTCTTCAACACGGTGCTCGGCTATCTAACCGCGAACGAAGAGCTGCAAGTCGTCGATCTGACCACCACCACCCACATCGCGCAGGCCGACCCGGTGACCAACGCCGATGAGCTCCTGGACTTCCAGCAATTGGTGCGCATGGTGCCCATCGGCGAATCCATCGCGCGGTATGCCATCGACCTGGTGCGCGCCAGCCGCAGCAGTGACGAAAGCGCGCCGGACTTCGTCAAGAAGTATGTGAACTACGGCGCCAGCGTGCGCGCCGCGCAGTTCCTGGTGCTGGCCGCGAAAGCCAGAGCGCTCATGAAGGGCCGCTATCACGTGACCTACGAAGACATCCGAGCACTATATATCCCGGTCCTGCGCCACCGCATCTTGCTGAACTTCCACGCGGAATCCGACCGTCTCAAACAGGACGACATACTCCAGCGGTTACTCGAATACAAAGGAGCGCCAAAGGAATGAATTTAACCGCCGATGCACGCAGATGCACGCCGATAAAGACAAGATTCGCGCGGGCCGCTGTTCTTATCTGCGTGCATCTGCGTGCATCGGCGGTTAAATTCTTTGTACCCCCATGTTGCAGCGCTTTCTAGATCCCGCGACCCTCGCCTCCATCTCCGGCCTCGACTTAGTGGCCAAGACCGTGGTGGACGGCTTCATCGCGGGCTTGCACCGCTCGCCGGATTACGGCTTCAGCCAGGAGTTCGCCGAGTACCGCGCCTACACGCCCGGCGACGATCTGCGGCACGTCGATTGGAACGTCTTCGCGCGCAGCGAGCGCGTCTACCTGAAGCGCTACCGCGGCGAAACCAACACCCAGTTGCTCATCCTGCTCGATACCAGCGCTTCCATGGCCTTCGGCTCGCACGCCGTCAACAAACTGGACTACGCGCGCTTCCTGGCCGCGTCGCTCTGCTACCTGGCGCACGCCCAGCGCGACGCCGCCGGCCTGATCGTCTTCGATGAAGATGTGCAGAACTACGTCGCGCCCTCCACGCGCCAGGGCCAGTTGTTCCGCCTACTGCACGCCATCGAGAAAGCCCAGCCCGGCACGCGCACCGACTTCGCCAAACCCTTCGTGCACTTCCTGGACTTTACCCGCCGCCGGGGCCTTGTCGTGGTGATCTCGGATTATTATGAGCGGCCGGAAGTGATCGTCAAGACCGTCGAGCCGCTCCGTTTTCGCGGCAACGAAGTGATTCTCTTCCATGTCCTCGATCCGCAGGAGATCGCGCCCAAGTTCGGCGAGCCTGTGCTGCTCACCGACATGGAGACCAGCAGCACTCTGGAAGTCTCTCCCGAATATGCGCGCGGCGAATACCGCCACAAGATCGACTCCCACATACAAGCTCTGCGCGACCAAGCGAAAGGCGCGGGCCTGGATTACTTCCTGATGGATACCGGCCGGCCTCTCGACGAAGGTCTGCGCGAGTACCTCGGCGTGCGCCAGGGGAGAATGTAAATGGGATTCCTGGCGCCCTGGGCATTGGCGGGACTCGTAGCGGTGGGCCTGCCCGTCTGGCTGCACCTGCTCAAGAAACACAAAACCACTCCACTGCCGTTCGCCTCGTTGATGTTCTTTGAACGCCGCACCCAAAGCTCCATCAAGCACCGGCGCTTGCAGTATCTGCTGCTGCTGGCGTTGCGCACGCTGGTGCTCGCCTTGCTGGCCTTGGCCTTCGCGCGCCCGTTCCTGCAATCGCGCCTCGCGGCCTTAGCGGGCGGCCCCAAGCTGACCGTGCTGGCGATCGATAATTCCTTCAGCATGCGCCAGGACGATCGCCTCGCGCGCGCCAAGCGGGAAGCTGCGCAGGTGGCTGCGAAGCTGGGCGCCGGCGACAAGCTGCAAGTGCTGGCCTTCGGTTCGCAAGTGCATGTGATGGGCGATTCGGCCGCCGCCATTCAACCGATCGAGCCCACCGACACGCGCAGCTCTTACGCGGAGCTTTCCCGCGCGCTGCGCTCCATTGCTCAAACCGGCGCCCAATCGGCCCGCATGCCGGTGGTGGCGCACCTGTTCTCCGACATGCAGAAGTCGTCGCTGCCCGCCAACTTCGCGGACCTGCGCTTGGGCGACAGTGTGCGGTTGGTGGCGCATCCCGTGGCCGATCGCCGCGCCGCCAACTTCGCCGTCGAGAGCGTCAACGCGCCGCGCAGAGTCTATGGCTCCGGTAAAGCGCGCGTCGAGGCCACTATCGCGGGCTACGGAACCGAACAGGCCAGGCGCCGCGTCTCCCTCGTGTTGAATGGCCGCGAGATCGATTCGAAGTCTGTCGACGTCCCCGCCGGTGGGCGCGCCGCCGCGGAATTCCTGTCGGCGGATCTGCCCTTCGGCCTGAATCGCGGCGAAATCCGCATCGATTCCGGCGACAACCTGCCCGGCGACGATCGCTTCTACTTCTCGGTGGAACGCGCCGAAGCGCGCCGCGTGCTGTTCGTGCACGAAGCCCGCAATCAGCGCGACGCATTGTATTTCCGCACCGCACTGGAGGCCGCCGCCGAATCGGCCTATGCGTTGGATGCCGTGCCGGTCGAGCAGAGCGCCAATCTCGCGCCGCAAAAATACGCGTTCGTGGTGCTCTCGGATGTTTCCGGGCTGCCGGCCAGCTTCGAAACCGCATTGCGCGATTACGTGCGCGCGGGTGGATCGCTGCTGGTGGCCTTGGGGCGCGAATCGGCCTTGCGCACTCGCGTGCCGGTGTTCGACGAGACCATCATCGAGCCGCGCTATTACGCCCGCGATGGCGACCGGTTCCAGACCGCCGCCTGGCTGGACTCCGGTCACCCCTCCATTCACAACGCGCAGCGCTGGGACGACGTGAAGTTCTATCAAGCCGTGCGCATCAATCCGGGCGCCGCGCGCGTGGCGGCGCGCCTCGGCGATGAAACGCCGCTGCTGCTCGAGAAGCAGCTTGGCGAGGGACGCGTACTGGTGTTCGCTTCCACCTTCGACAACATCTCCAACGATTTCCCGCTGCACGCGTCATTCGTGCCGTTCATTGAGCACACCGCGAACTATCTGGCGCGCCAGGAAGAAGGCCCCAGCAATTACCTGGTGGGATCGTACCTGGAATTGCGGCAGGCCAAGGAGCAGGGCGCCGCGGTGGAAGTCCTCGACCCCAAAGGCGAGCGCGCGCTCACGCTCGACGAGGCCACCCGCGCGCAGAATATGCCGCTCTCGATGGCCGGGTTTTACGACGTGAAGCGGCCCAATGGACGCCATGAACTGGTGGCGGTGAATGCGGACCGTCACGAGTCCGATCTGGATGTGATCTCCGCGGACACGGTGGCGTTGTGGCAGAATACGGCTCAGGGGCAGCAAAATGCAACTTCCGGAGGGCAAGCCGAGTCGCCCAAGCCAATGGAGTTTTGGTGGTATGTCCTGATAGCGGTTCTGGCGCTGGCCATAGTTGAATCATTATTGGGCAACCGCCATTTGACGGTAGATAATGAAGCAAGCTGAAAGCTGATAGCTGAAAGCTGAGAGCTATTCCCATGAATCCATTAACGAGCCTGACCGATTATCTTCGTCGCGTCGAAAGGCGCTTGCGGATTCTAGCGCTCTCCAAAGGTGCGGCCATCACAGCCGCGGCGGCGCTCGTCTTCACGGTGCTAGCCGTCCTGCTGGCCAACGCCTTCGCTTTCTCCGATCCGAGCGTGACCACCGCCCGCGTGTTGCTCTTCGTGGCGCTGGCCCTGGCGCTGGGCATCGGGCTGGTGGTTCCCCTCCTCCGCCTCAACCGGCGCAACGCCGCGCGCGAAACCGAGCGGAAATTCCCCGAGTTCGAAGAGCGCTTGCTCACCTTCACCGAGCGCGTCCGCACCAATCCCGAAGATCCCTTTCTGCCATTGCTGGCCGCCGACACGCTGGAAGTCGCGCGCCAAGCCGAGCCGGCGCGCGTGGCCGGACGCAATCGCATTCTGAGTTTCATTTCGGCCGCCGCAGGATCGCTCGTGGTGCTCATTTGGCTAGGCACGTCCGGCCCCGGATTCCTGGGTTACGGAACATCCCTGCTCTGGGGCGGGCTGCCCAAGGGCGAGCTCGCGCCGTATTATGACATCTCGGTCGAACCCGGCAATCGCACCGTACGCCGCCTCGCGGATCAATCGATCGGCGCGCAATTGAAGGGCTTTCAGGCGCAGCGCGTGCGCATGTTCGCCAAGTATGCCAGCTCATCGAAATGGGAGCAGGCCGACATGCGTCCGCAACTCAGCGGGCCCGGCTATGAGTTTCTGATCGCCGGCGTGCCCGAGTCGCTCGACTATTACGTGGAAGCCGGCGGTGTCCGTTCGAAACGGTATCGCCTCAAGGTGGTCGACCTGCCCGGCATCAAGAAACTTAAAGTCACTTATCATTTTCCAGGCTGGACCGGGATGAAAGACAAAGTCGAAGATCCTGGAGGCGACCTGCGCGCCGTCGAAGGCACCGATGCCGACGTGGCCGTCGAGACCGACCGGCCCCTGGTCAACGGCGCGCTGCTCTTCGACGATGGAACCAGGTTGCTGCTGCGCTCCGGCGAAAAAGGTCTGCGCATCGCCAGCGTGCCCATCCGCAAGGATGGCATGTATCACATCGCCGCGGTCGATCAGGGCGAGGACGTGCGTCTCAGCCCGGATTATTTCATCGAAGCTCAGAAGGACGAGCCGCCCACCGTGCGCATCACCCGGCCGGAGCGCGATGCGCGCGTGAATCCGATCGAAGAAGTGACCGTGGCGGTGGAGGGCCAGGACGATTTCGGCCTCAACGAGTTGAGCCTGCACTACTCCGTGAACGGCGATGCGGAGAAGACCGTCTCGCTCCTGAAGAGCAAAGGACTGAAGACCGCCTCCGGTTCCGCCACCATCGCTCTGGAGGATTTCAAGCTCTCGCCGGGCGACCTGGTCAGCCTGTATGCCACCTCGCGCGACGCGCACTCCATTGCCCGCACCGATATGTTCTTCGTGCAGGCGGAGCCGTTCGAGCGCCGCTACTCGCAATCGCAGGAATCCGCGGGCATGGGCGCGGGCGGGCAACAGGACGACAACCGGATCTCGGAACGCGAGAAGGAGATCATCGCCGCCACCTGGAACCAGATCAAGGACACCTCCGGCGATAAGTCCGCCGCGGCCGAGAACGCCGGCTTCCTCTCGGGTGTCCAGTCGAAGCTGCGCGACCAGGCGCATTCGCTGTCCGATCGCATGAAGGCGCGCCAGTTGGCCGGCTCCAGCGAGGAGTTTAAGACATTCACTGCCGACATGGACGAGGCGGTGAAGGCCATGGGTCCGGCGGCGGACAAGCTGCGCGGCTCGCAGTGGCAGAACGCGCTAGCGCCGGAGCAGAAAGCCTTGCAGCATTTGCTGCGCGCCGAAGCCGTGATGCGCGATATCAAGGTGGCCTTCGGCAATCGCGGGGGCGGCGGCGCGGGCGCCTCGAGCGGCGCCGAACGCGACCTGCAGAGTCTGTTCGATCTCGAGCTGGATACCGAAAAGAACCAGTACGAGAGCGGACAGCATTCGGCTTCCAACGATCAGCGGCAGCGGGAAATCGACGAGGCTCTGCAGAAGCTCGAACAGCTCGCGCGCCGGCAGCAGGAACTGGCCGAACAGCAGCGCCGCAACCAGCAAATCTCCCAACAGCGCTGGCAGCAGGAGATGCTGCGCCGCGAAGCCGAAGAGCTGCAGCGCAAGATGGAGCAGCTCTCGCGGAATCAGCAGGGCCAGCAATCCGGCCAACCGCAATCCGGACAACCGCAGTCGGGGCAACCGTCCGTCTCTTCCGATCCGCGAAACGCTACCGAGCCGCGACCGTCAGGGAGCGGTGGCCAAATGTCCTCCCAGCAACTCCAGCGCGCCATCGAGCAGTTGCGGCAGGCCCAGCAGGATATGCGGCAATCCACTTCGACCCAGAGTGAAGCCGATTCGCGGCGCGCGGCCGAGCGCTTGAAAGAGGCGCGCGACCTGCTCGCGGGCCTTCGCCAGCAGCAAGCCGCCGGCAGCGTGGACGATCTGGCGCGTCAGGCCGAAGCCATAGCCAGCCGCCAGCAGGAGTCCAACGCCAAGATGCGGCGGGCGTTCGGCGCGCCAGGCCAACAACAGGCACAGGGAGCGACGCGCGAACAGGCCGAAGAATTGGCGCGCGAAAAAGAGCAGTTGGCCAACGACTACCAGCGGCTGGAGGCCGACATGGGAACTGCCGCCCGGAATACGACAGCCACCAACCGGCCGTTGTCGAGCAAGCTGCGGGAGACGCTGGGGCAGGTGCAGCAGAACGAGATCAACAATCGCCTGCGATTGAGCGCCGACTATCTGCGCACGGGCAAAGGCACGGCTGCCGCCATGCGCGATGCGGTTACCACCCAGGCGTTGAACAACCTGCGCGACCAGTTGCGCGAAATCCAGAAGTCAGTCGGCAGCGGGCAGCAGGGAGCCGGCGATAAGGACCGCCAGGCGCTCGAAGAGGCGCTGGCGCAGACCGAGCGCCTGCGCAAAGAGATGGAACGCGGGATGCAATCTGGTCGTCCGAGCCGCGACCTTCCGAGCCGGGCCCAGGGGGCACCCCGTCAGGGAGCGGGCCAGCAACCCGGTGACTCGCAGACCGCGCAACCGGGCGAAGGCCAGCCAGGCCAGATCGGCCCGCGCGCGAACGGACGCCAAAACGGCTTGCAGCCGGGTCCCGGCCCGGCCTGGGGCGATGCGGGTGACTTCGTCCGGAACTACCGCTACACGCTGCGTGAGTTGGAGAACAACCCGCAGGTCGGCAAAGATCTGCGCGATACGATCCAGAACATGTACCGGCTCGATCCGCGCCTGTCCCCCGGCAATCCCGAATTGATGAACCGCATCGAGTCGCAGATGCTCACCGGAGTCGAGCAGATCGAACTCCAGTTGCGCCGCCTGCTCGACGACCAGGGCGGCGCAGTCCGCAGCGGTTCCGCCGAGCCTGTCCCTCAAGGCTACGCTGACGCCGTGGCCGAGTACTTCCGGCGGCTAAGCAAGGAAAAGTAACTGGGCGTGCTAGACTAGCTAGTTTCTGTCGCAAAACCATTGAAAATAAATAAGTTACTGCGAGTCTCGCGGACACACTTCGCCTCTTGTACTTTTCATTCATAAAGATGAAATACTATGGCGAGTTCGTTAGGCCCCCGCGAAGCATTGTGGATGGATTCGTTCGGCCTGATCGAGCCGGGTTTGCCGAGAACGCCTGGGAGCTGGCGTGACTGGCGGACTCGGAACGCACCTCGCCCCTGCATGGAGCGTGATTGCCTGCCAGGTTGAANNTTGGAATGTCGCGCCGGTTTCCGGTTCCGCAACAGCTCGGCAATTCGCAGGAGGTTGTTGGCCAGCACGGCCGCGCCCACCAAAACCTCGAAACGCTCGCGGCCTTTGGCCCGGCAGCGCTTCATCCCCCGGCCGCGAAACAGCACCGAGATGCGACCCTCGATGCCGACCCGAAAGCGTTGCCCGTTCTTGAACGCTCGGCTGCGCTCCAAGGCTTCCTNNCCTGCTGGCAGTGGTCCACATTATCGGCACTGTAAAAGTGTTGGCGATCGTCTAAAAACGTAGATTTTTGAACTTGAGCCGGACCGGGCAACGGTGCCGGAGATTACCTCCGTCGCGGAACCGGAGGAAATGGATTGATCCAGGGGCTGAACCGACCGCAGATTGTGCAATGGCGGATGACCGGACGACGCAGAGGTGGTGGGGAGTTGATCTTTTGGCAACCCAGATCAGTCACAGGTGCCGGAGCCTAGCGTTCCCGATAATGACACTGTCGGCGCCGGTGAAACTGTCGTCCTCGTTCGCTCTGCTGGTACCGGCGGTCGGCGGCGCGCCGCTGCCCCCGCCGGACAGTCTCACGGCAAGATGGGCTGCAGTACCGTTGACCACGGTCGCAATTCGCACAAACGGCGAACACGGCCCGACACTCCGGGGAGCCACAGGTTCTCATTCGGAGAACCGTCATCACCCTGGCCCGGTATCCAGCGCCACAATTCTTCGTCCAGTCCGGCCTCGCACAGATCCGCATGGTGGGCGAGCGACAACGGTTCCAGCCGCACATCGCGGCCTTCCAGTGTCACAGGTTGTACACTCATCCGTTCATTTTACAAACTGTTCACATCTGCGAAGCTTGCCTCGCCCGCCCAAGCCGTACACTGTGAACAGATCTATCATGCACAAAATCGCAGTTCTGTTTCTGATACTCGCCAACGGCGCATGGGCGGCCGGCACGCTGAAGGTGATGCAGTCGTTCGGCACGGGCAACCTGCGGGAAGGCAGCGACCTGTATGCGGGTCTCATCCTGGACTCGCAGGGCAACCTCTACGGCGTGGCTGAAAGCGGCGGCACGCGCGGCGCTGGTGTCGTCTACGAGCTGTCGCCCATTACTGGAGGCGGATGGACCGAAACCGTCCTCTACAATTTCAAAGGCGGGACCGAGGATGGCGCGAGTCCGCATGCCACACTCATTGCGGACAGCGCGGGCAATCTCTACGGCACGACTGTAAGCGGAGGTCTTACCGGCAAAACGTGCAGAACCGGCTGCGGCACCGTGTTCAGGCTGACACCCGCGTCGGGTCACTGGCAGGAGAGCGTGCTCCATCGCTTCACCGGCGGCGCCGGAGGGGCCGTTCCCTACGCGGGCGTCGTGATGGATTCCGCCGGGAATCTTTATGGCGCCACGCTAGACGGGGGCGCGGCGGGTGGGGGCGCGGTGTACAGGCTCACGCCGGGCTCCGCTGGTTGGGAGCAGAGTGTGCTTTACAGTTTCCAGGGACGGCCCGACGGATCGGCGCCCTATCCGACTCCGGTCTTGGATGCCGCCGGCAATCTATACGGCACCACCAACGCGGGCGGCGCGCACAACCTCGGAATCGTCTACATGCTCGCGCCGCAATCGGACGGCACCTGGACCGAGCATGTGCTGCACACCTTCGCAGGCGGCGCCGACGGCGCCAATCCACTTGCTGGAGTGATCTTGGACCGGCGCGGCAACTTGTACGGGACCACCAGTTACGGCGGTACGTCAAACTGCGGGATTGCCTTCAAGCTAGTGCCCAATCCGGCGGGTGGCTGGACGGAGCGCCTGCTGCACACATTTCTCGGCGTAACCGCCTACGATGGAGAAAACCCCAACGGGCTGGTCTTCGACGCGCACGGCAACTTGTACGGGACCACCACTGGCGGAGGCATCGATAATCCGGGAACCATTTTCAAAATGACACGCAATCCCGGTGGCGCCTGGCAGGAAACTGTGTTGTACAGCTTCACGGGCGGAAACGACGGCGCCTATCCTTCCTCGGGTGTGGTGTTGGACCCGGCCGGCAATATTTACGGGACAACCCTGTGGGGCGGACCGTCCGGCGACACCACCGGCGGCGTGGCGTTCCAATTCACCCCGTAACGTGGTAGGACAGGATTAAGCCTGTCAAGCTGCTTCATAGCGTACCCTGGTAAGTGGACCTATGAAGCAGCTAGCCCTGGAAGCGCTCGACGCCGCCACCAACCCCGCAGTCACCTACGCCGACACGCGCGTCATGGAGATCCACGACCGCCAGGTTTCCACCAAGAACGGCAAAGCCGGCCACGTCTCCAGTTCCGTCTCGATGGGCCTGGCGATTCGCGTCCTGGCCGGCGGCTGCTGGGGCTTCGCCGCCACGGACGATCTCACCCGCGACGGCATCCACGCCGCCGCGGCCCTCGCGCTCGAAATCGCGCGCGCCAGCACTCTCGCCAAGAAGCACGACGTCACGCTCGCGCCCGAGGAGAAGTACGAGGCCGAGTGGGTCTCGCCCATCCGCATCGATCCCTTCACTATCCCTGTGGACCGCAACGTGGCCCTGCTCCTCGATATCGACCGCGAGTTGCGCCGCAATCCAGGCGTCACCCTGGCCGAAGGCGCCATGAGCTTCGAGCGCCGCCGCCAGATCTTCGCCTCCTCGCTCGGCAGCCTGATCGATCAGACCCGCTACCTCAGCGGCNNTACGCGGCGCTGGCCTACAAAGACGGCGAGATCCAGAAGCGCTCATATCCGAATTCCTTCGGCGGGCAACATCAGCTTAAGGGCTACGAGCTGATCGACGAGTGGGACCTGGTCGGGAACGCCGCGCGCATCGCCGAAGAAGCCGTGGCGTTGCACGGCGCCGATCAGTGCCCCGAGGGCGAGTTCGACCTCATCCTCGACAGCTCGCAATTGGGCCTGCAGATCCACGAGTCGATCGGCCATCCCATCGAGCTCGACCGCGTCCTGGGCAGCGAGGCCAACTACGCGGGCATGAGCTTCCTCACGCTCGACCAGTTGCGCCGCCTGCGCTACGGCTCCGAAATCGTGAACGTGGTTTGCGACGCGCGGCCGGAGCACGGCCC
>PKYZ01000918.1 GCA_003132865.1 Bryobacterales bacterium | reverse complement strand
ACACCGCCGCCACCCTGCGCGCCCTGGAAATCCGCGCGGAGGTGATCGCCAAAGCCACCCGCGTGGATGGCGTGTACGATAAGGACCCCTTGCAGTTCCCCGGCGCCGTGATGTACCGTGAAGTTTCGTACCTGGAAGTCCTGTCCAAGTCGCTGGCCGTCATGGACGCCACTTCCATTGCCATGTGCCGGGACAACCAGCTTCCGATTATTGTTTTCAATTTGAACACGAGCGGCAATATAATGCGTATGTCGATGGGCGAGCCCGTCGGTACGCTCATTCACTAGGCCACTTATGAAAACCGAACACACCGCCGCCCCCGCTGGGCCGGCTTTCCAGTCCATTAAGGACGTCGAGAACAATGTCAAAGTGCGCATGGAGAAGGCCATCGGCGACCTGCAGCACGAAGCGGCCACCATTCGCACGGGCCGCGCCACCTTGAGCCTCCTCGATCACATTCGCGTGGATTATTACGGGACGCCCTCGCCCCTCAACCAGGTGGCGACCCTGCACGTTCCCGAGCCCAACCTCATCACCATTACGCCTTGGGACGCCTCGCAAATCGGCCCGATTGAGAAGGCCATCCGCGTCTCCGACCTGGGCCTGAATCCCGCCAACGACGGCAAGATGATCCGGCTCCCCATCCCGCCCCTCACCGAGGAGCGCCGTAAGGAATTCGTCAAGCGCCTGCACGGCGTCGCCGAGCACCATCGCGTATCGGTGCGCAACATCCGCCGCGATGGCAACGAGGCCGTCAAGGCGCTCCTCAAGGACAAGAAGATCACCGAAGACGAGGACAAGCGGGCCCACGACGAGATCCAGAAGCTGACCAACACCTACATGGACAAAATCGACCAAGCCGCCCGGACCAAAGAAAAGGAAATCCTCGAAATCAAGTAGCTGGAGCTGTAGAACTGGAGCTGCAAGAATTGGTGGGGCAGCCCCCCGGGCGCGACGATTTCCCTCATGCGGCATTGCCAAGCTGATTCAACTGCTGGACAAGTGGTGCGGGCCGTGGTCAGAACGGCCACGAGGATGGCCCTTCCGGCGGCTGCCACGTTATACCGGTGCGTGCGATAGACCTTGTGGATGAGTCCGTGCGCGCGCAGCAGGCGTAGTTTCCGGCTCACGGCGGCAGAACGCCGCCGGCGCTCCTTGGGCGACTCAGGCTCGGCGCTGTATAGCAGTTTCTGCAAGTCTCGATTGCGCAAGCCTTTGATGAGGAACTCGCCATGATTGACGGCGCTCAACAGCTCTTTGTCCTCGCCCCAGGGACGTAAGCCCCGTACCCTGCGGCCGTCCCAGTGGTTGTGTGTCTGGATCTGGGCCGTCAATTCCTCCACGCTCCGGCTATCGTCCCACGCTGGCCAGTGCGTTTAGCAATCGCTCATTGGCGTTTTGCGATACTTCGGGCCGCCGATGCAGGTCGGCGATTCCCTTCCGCATGCCGCGCCACTGCAGATCCTCGGACCTCCCTCTTGGGCCCGGTAGGAAAGCAGGCCCTGCACGGTGTTGATGGTGGTCTCCCCGGCGCGCAGCACATTGCCCCGGCAACTGTACGCCTTATCGCAAAATTTGGCGGAGTTGCCATTCGATCTGGTACTTGACGCGTACGCCTTCCTGGCGGCGTTTCATGTCCGTTTCCAGCGTCCCGCTGAAGTTCGCCGGGATCTCTCCGGACTGGTTGACCTTCCTGCCGAAGTAGCGCATCGCATCCGGGCTGGACAAGCTGAGCATGCCGTGCCGCACCAGCAGCGGCATCAGCCTTCGCAGAAAGTCCGCCCGTCGGAAAGTGACATCCGTGGCCCACTCCGACTGATGACAAGTCCAGTAATATCTCGCCGTGTAGTTTTCGATGAAGATGCTCTCGTGCACCGGATTCAACTGCCCGGCTCAATCGTTCAGCAGGGCGGCCCAGTTGGTCTCCAACTGCTGTTTTATCAGTTCCTGCGCCCGCGCATAATCCTCGATCCACACGAAACAGTTCCCCTGCCGCCGGTAGGGCAATGCCTCCCGGTCCATCTGCTGCGCCAGCCATTCCCGCCCATTCACTCCCACCTGGATATGGAAGGGAAACCAGGTCTGAATCCGCGCGTACATCCACCCAGCTGCGGATGGATCTGGTATTGATACAGCACGTGGCTCGGCCGGGTGCGCCGGATGATGCGTGTACCCCTGTGTTCAAACGTCGGACTCGGCTCCTGCGTGCTGAGAGCGCACACCAAACCGCTCCGGATGCATTTCTCCTCAGCCATCCGCCGGGCCAACTCATCCTTGTCCACCGCGGCAGACCGCAAAAATATCACCGGCAGTCCGTGTTTCTCAAAAGGATGCAATGCCGCTTTCTTCAACCCCTCGCTCGCCCGCTTTACGTGCTGCGCGTAGTCCTTGAACAAGATCCGGTTAACGCAGAGGTATTGCTCCATCCCTGTGGCCACCAGGGCCTGCAACTGCGGGTCCCTGCAGCCCTGATTAGCTTTCTCAACGAACCTCGGAACCCCAGACGATCAAATCCGGTCAGGGTTCCTGTGATTTGGTCGCGTACTTTTCGATAAACTATTGCATGGGCGTTCTCCCGTGTCGATGGAATTGGTCCTTCAACGACACGATAACTCAAAGGGGAACGCCCCTACCAGCCCATCACTCATTTGCGGCGAAGCCGCGCTGTGCTACCTACGCTATCAGATCTTTGGCGAAGTCCCATTCGACGACGCGGCGCTCTTGCGCGGAAAGGTTGATCATGTGCGCGCAGGCGGCGGCGTGGTGACCGGCGACTTCATTCTCCCAATAGGGCCGGCGCGAGCGAATGGAATCGAAGAAATGGCCAAAGTGCGCGAAGGTTGGTTCGGGGCCTTCGTCCTTGAAATGCTCGGGCGCTTTCCGGGGGCGCTTGGCCGGCTCGATTTCGGTGGCGATCACCTTGGGGTCCTTGTAGTAGGCGTCTTCGAGCGGCTGGGCCCAGGCGTCCACGATCCAGCGGTTATCCTCGACCGCATTCTCCGGATAAAAGACCAGGCCGTCCCCGCCGATGGTGATGCTGCCTTCGGTGCCGAGCACCTGGAATGCGGCTTCGGCATTCAGTTCGTTGTTGAACGAGGAGCTGAGGTTGACGGTGAAGCCCTCGGGGTACTCCAGGATGGCGTTGAGCGTGTCGGGCACATCGCGGCTTTCTTTCCAGCGGTACAGCTCGCCCATGGCCATCACGCGCGCGGGCATTTTGGCGTCCATAAGGAAGTTGATCGCGGTACACAGGTGCACGAACAGATCGGTGGCGATGCCGCCCGAATACTCCTGGTAGCAACGCCAGCGGAAGAAGCGTTCCAGGCTGAAGGGGCGCCGGGACGCGGAACCCTGGAACATGGCCCAGTTCACGGTTTCCGGAGAGGCGTCCGGCGGGATGGGATAAATCCACGCGCCGGATGCGGTATTGCGATTGAGGGCCGCGTGGATCATGGTGATGCGGCCGAGTTTGCCGGCCCGAATCATTTCCTTGGCTTTACGTTCCAGGTCGGAACTGGGGCCCTGGCTGCCCACCTGCACGATGCGCCGGCCGGTTGCCGCAATTATCTCCAGGCCTTCGGCGGCGGTATAGGTCAAGGGCTTTTCGCAATAGACGTCCTTGCCCGCGCGCAGGGCGTCCACGACGATGGCCTTGTGCAGATGGTCGGGTATGGCGACGACCACGGCGTCGATGGATTTCTCGGCCAGCAATTCGCGATGCGTGGGGTAGATCATTGTGCGGCCGGCGCGGCCCGCGTCGCCTTTGACCCGGCTGAGGGCGCGATCGAGGCGCCCTTTGTAGGCGTCGACGAGGCCCACGATTTCGGCCTGCGGATGCTGCTGGAGCGAGTCCATCAGCTCCTGCCCGCGCGCGCCCGTGCCGATCACGCCGACGGCGATGCGGTCGCTGGGGGCGGGACGCGCGGTGGGCGTGGTGGCGGCGAGCAGCGCGCCGGCCTGCAGTAAAGTGCGGCGTGTGATTTCCATAAAGAGCGATTATAAACGGGGCACAGTGACCTCCGCCGGGAGGAGGGCCTGCGCGACGCGCAAGATAAGGGCCTCGGCGAAGGGCCGGCCGACGATCTGCAAGCCGATGGGCAGGCCGCGACGGTCGGCGCCGCAGGGAATCGACACCGCCGGCAAGCCCAGCGGGTTGATGGCGCGCACCAGGCGGGTGGCCGCCAGGCGCACGTCCTCGTTATGGCCGCCGCCGGCGGCGGGGTTTTCGCCCCCGACGGTGGCGGTGGTTTCGCCGATGCGCGGCGCCGTGATGGGGGTGGTGGGGGTGAACAGGCAATCCACGCGCGCCCACAGGCCGGCGAACTCGCGCTGCATGGCGCGGCGCAAGCGCTGNNCGGCTCCAGCAGGGCGGAGGCTTCGGCCAGCAAGATGACGCGCGCCACGGTGTTGATGGCGGCGATATCCGGCACGCGCAGCGGGACGATTTCCGCGCCGCGCGATTCGGCGGTATGGAATGCGGCGCGCACGGCGGCCTCCACATCGGGGTCGAGGCGCTCGAAGTAGAAGTTCTCCGGAAGGCCGATGCGCAGGCCGCGGATGGAACGATCGATATCCGGCACGTAGTTCTCGACGGGGCGGCGGGAAGATGTTTCGTCGCGGGGATCGTATCCGGCGATGACGTTGAGCACGGCGCCGGCATCGCGGACGGAGCGGGTGAGCGGGCCCATGTGGTCGAGCGAAAAGCCCAGTGGCATGGCGCCGTAGCGGCTGACGCGGCCGTAGGTGGGCTTCAATCCCACGACTCCGCAGAAGGCGGCGGGGATGCGAATGGAGCCGCCGGTGTCGCTGCCCATGGCCATCGAGACCATACCGGCGGCCACGGCGGCGCCCGATCCGCCGCTGGAGCCGCCCGGGATGCGGTCCCGATCCCACGGGTTGCGGATCGCGCCGAAGTGCGGATTGCTGGAAGTGATGCCGTAGGCCAACTCGTGCATGCCGGTCTTGCCGACTAGCACCGCGCCGCCTGCACGGAGCCATTCGACGACGGTCGAATCGTGGTTCGGCACATGATCCTCGAACAGCCTGGAGCCGCCGGTGGTGCGCACACCTTTGGTGCAGAAGAGGTCCTTGACCGCGATGGGAATGCCATGTAGCGGACCGCGGCCTTCGCCGCGCGCCAGTTCCTCGTCGGCCTGTTTGGCGCGCTCGCGGGCAGCCTCGGCGATCACGAATTGCATGGCGTTGGTGGAGGGATTGAGCCGCTCGATGCGCTGGAGCGCGGCGGCGGTCAGCTCCGCGGACGATATTTCGCGCCGGCGCAAGGCGGCAGCGGCTTCGAGCAGCGTCACTCGGCGTCCTCCGCTGCTGCCGGCATGGCGGCGTGGAAGGCGATGGCCGGCTCGGTTTCCGGCGGTAGGGCGCGCGCCAGGGGACGGAAGTCGGCTTCCAGGGCGTCGAGCGATTGCGCGATGCGCTCCAGGGCGGCGTCGGGAATGGCCAGTCCGTTAGCGCGGGCTATCTTTTTCCAATCCTTCTTCAAATCGGTGCTCATTTTGACTCTCCATACGGGCCGCCCATTGCGCGGCGGCCAGGACGATCATGGCGGAAGCGAACACCCAGATGAGGATGGTCGCGGCGTTGCGAAAGACGCCGTACTCGCGCTCCAGCTTGATGTGCAGGAGCGGCCAGATCAACAGGAACACGTACTTCATGGCCTCCAGCACCAGGCCCGCTAGAATCGCCACGGGGGCCACGCGGGCCGGCGGGATGCGGCGGTTCGGCAAGATCCAGTAGATCAGGAACAATACCACGATGCCGATGGGGATGGCGGCCACCTTGAAGATCAGAAGCTTCACCCACAGTTCCAAGTGGGCGTGGGAACCGCTAAGGCTGCTCACCCACTGGGCGTTCATGCCGTTGAGGACCAGCGACAGCAGCGCCAGGCCGCCGCACAGGAAAATCATGCCGAGGCTGACCAGTTGGTTGCGGAGGTACGAGCGGTTCCGGGTGACGCCCCAGGCGCGGTTGAGGGCGACTTCCAGCGGCTCGAACACGCCATTGGCGGTGATGGGGAGCAGCACCATAGCGACGGGCTGAAACGCTCCGCGCAAGGGCAGGTTGCGCTTGAGGAAGGCGCCCAGGTCGCCGGGGAGGCAGTCGTTCATGGCCAGGTAGACGGCGTCCACGGCGGCCGGCCAACGGAGCACGTCGCGGCAGAAGGATAGCATGACGTTCAGGAAGGGATAGAACGACAGCAGGAGGCTGGCAGCCACGGCCAGGGCGTAGACGTGCACCTCGGTTTGCATGCAGTAGCGCAGCGTGAGTCGCCAAGCGTCCATGGTGCGGGACCAGCGGCCGGGTGGGGCGGGGAAGAACAGTGTTGCCAAGACATTAGCTTACGCCAGAACGAGCAAAGCGCGCCTCCCAAGCCCCCGCCCTTGCGAACGCCCCCACATTCCCCCCACAATGAATCGTGTACCTCTCTCTAAACTCAACCGTGGTCGCCGGCCGCGTACCCTGGCCCGAGTTCGCGCGCTTGGCCGCGAAGGTCGGCTATCCCGGCGTGGACGTGGACCTCGCCGCAGCCATGAAGGCGGGCCTGCCGGCCACCAACGCCCTGTTGGAAGAATTGAAGATCAAACCGGCCGCCGTGAATCTCCCCGTGGAGTTTCGCAGCGACGACGGCGCCTTCCGCAAAGACCTCGAAAAGCTGGACGACGCGGCGTCGTTTTCAGCGGCCATCGGCTGCCCGCGCATGATCACCTGGATCATGCCTTCCAGCAAAACGCCCAAAGCCGAGTTGCGCGCGCTGTATCTGAAACGCTTCCGGGCCTGCGCCGACGTGCTGGCGCGCTCGCACGTCCGGCTGGGGCTGGAATTTCTGGGGCCGCTGCACCTCCGCCAAATGGAGCCTTACGAGTTCATCTGGCGCATGCCCGAGATGCTGGCGTTCGCCCGCGAATGCGGCTCGAATGTGGGTCTGCTTTTAGACGTGTGGCACTGGCACCATGCCGGCGCCACCACCGCCGACATCGTGAAAGCCGGCAAGGACGGCATCGTCCACGTGCACTTCAGCGATGCGCCAAAGCTGCCGCCCGACCAGATCCGCGACAACGAGCGGCTGATGCCCGGCGAGGGCGTCATCAACCTGAACGGATTCCTGCTCGCGTTGCACGAAATCGGCTACCAGGACGCCCTCAGCGTGGAAGTCTTCGGCCGCGGCCTGAAGGACATGACGCCGGAAGAGGGCGCGCGGCTGGGTCTGGAGACATCGCGTGCGGTGATGAAGAAGGNNCGAACAGGGCGCACGGCTGGGTCTCGAAACATCACTCGCCGTGATGCGGAAGGCCGGCCTTGCTTGAGAAGATGTTTGAGAATCTGCTGACCGAACAGATCAACCCCGCCTCCGATGGCATCGACGCGCTGCCCACCGCGCGCATCCTCGAGATCGTCAACGCCGAGGACCGCCAGGTGGCGGACGCGGTCACGCCCGAGGTTCCGGCCATTGCCCGCGCGGTGGACGCCATCGTCGCGGCCATCCAGCGCGGCGGACGTTTGTTCTACATTGGCGCGGGCACCAGCGGGCGGCTGGGTGTGTTGGATGCCGCCGAATGCCCGCCGACTTTCAGCGCCGACGCCGAATTGGTGCAGGGCATCATGGCGGNNCGATGTGCTGGTGGGGATCGCCACCAGCGGGCGCACGCCGTATGTGCTGGGCGCGATCGCCGAAGCCCGCCGCCTGGGCGCAGTCACGGCGGGCATAAGCTGCACGCCCGATTCGGAGTTGGCACGCGCCGTGCAAATAGCCATCACGCCGCTGACCGGCCCGGAGATCGTGGCCGGCTCTACGCGCATGAAAGCGGGCACGGCCACCAAGCTGGTCCTGAACATGATCAGCACTGCGGTGTTCATCCGGCTCGGATATGTGTACGGCAACTTGATGGTGAACGTGCAACCGAAGAACAGCAAGCTAATCGATCGCGCCCGTCGCATCGTCGCGCAGGCGGCAGGCGTAACTTACGACGCAGCCGGAGACCTGCTAGCGGCCGCGGGAAACAGGGTCGCCACGGCGATAGTCATGGCCAAAACAGGCGCAAATCGCGAAGCCGCCGAGCAACGTCTAACCGCGGCCGACGGGCGCATCTCAGAGGCACTTTGAGCCTTGGTTTTATCTGCGCTCATCTGCGTTCATCAGCGGCTCAATTCAGTGAGCGGAAATCATGGATAAATTCGTAATTAAAGGTGGCCCTCGTTTGCAGGGCGAGATCCCCATTAGCGGATCGAAGAACTCCGCGTTGCCGGCCCTGGCGGCGGCATTGCTCACCGACGAGCCGGTGACGTTGCGGCGCATCCCCCGCGTGCGCGACATCCGCACCATGCAGCGGCTGCTGGTGGATATCGGCAGCCAGGCGGAAGTCGAGGGCGAAACCATCCGCCTGCACACGCCGCGCATCGTTTCATCGGAAGCGCCGTATGAGTTGGTGAAGACCATGCGCGCCTCCAGTCTGGTGCTGGGGCCGCTGGTGGCGCGCACGGGCCGCGCGCGCGTCTCCTTGCCCGGCGGGTGCGCCATCGGCGCGCGTCCCATCAACCTGCACCTGCACGGCCTGGAGCAGTTGGGCGCGCGCATCCGGCAGTCCCACGGCTACATCGAAGCGGAAGCGCCGGAGGGGTTGCGTGGCGCGATCATCCACTTCGACCGCATCACGGTGACCGGCACCGAAGACCTGATCATGGCCGCCGTGCTGGCGCGCGGCGAGACCATGCTGCGCAACGCCGCGCGCGAGCCGGAGGTCGCCGATTTGTGCGCGCTGCTGGCCAAGATGGGCGCGCAAATCGAGGGCGCCGGCACTTCCACGATTCACATCCGCGGCGTCGAAAAGCTGCACGGCGCGGATCACACCATCATAAGCGACCGCATTGAGGCGGGTACGTTTCTCATCGCGGGAGCCATCACTGGCGGCGATCTGAAGATCGTGGATTGCGTTCCCGAACACTTGGGCGCGCTGGTGGCCAAGCTGCTGCAGGCCGGCGCCGAAGTCACCCAAACCGATTCCGCTTCCGTGCAGATCTGCGCGCCGAAGCGGCTGCGATCCGTGGATGTGACCACCGAAGAATATCCCGGATTTGCGACCGATCTGCAGGCGCAGTACATGGCCCTGATGACGCAGGCGCAGGGCATCGCCATCGTGGTCGAAACCATTTTCGAGAACCGCTTCATGCACGCGCAGGAGCTGGCCCGCATGGGCGCCAATATCCGGCTGGAAGGCCGGCAGGCCATCGTGGCCGGGCCGTCCGACCTGACCGGCGCAGGCGTCATCGCTTCGGACCTGCGCGCCAGCGCGTCGCTCGTTTTGGCGGCGCTGGCCGCGCGCGGCGAGACGGTCATCGACCGCGTCTACCACATNNCACATCGACCGCGGCTATGAGAAAATCGAGGCGAAACTGGCCCGCGCCGGCGCGCAAATCAGGAGGGTGGAGTGACCATGGCTTATAGTGGGGTTCACAGTACGGGATTCCTGGCAATCGTCAATGACGCGAAATCGCGCG
>PKYZ01000332.1 GCA_003132865.1 Bryobacterales bacterium | reverse complement strand
CGAGCGAGGAGTCACAGATCAGAAATCGGAATAACGGCGTCCGTCTTCTGTCTTCTCTTACAACGGCGTCAGCGGCCGCATTTCGGCGCCCATCCGAAAAACGTGAGTCAACGAATTGTCCGGCGGCTGGGTCAGCAGCGTGGGCCGCAGCAGGATCAGCACCTGGTCCGCGCTTGTGTTGCGAGTCGTGGAGCGCGTCAGCGGTCCGATCACCGGGATGCCGGCCAGCCCCGCAATGCCTGCAATGGTGCGGGCATCTTCATCGTCGATCAGTCCCGCCACCACCGCCCACTCCCCCATCTTGAGTGTCACGTCCGACTTCAGGGACCGGTTTGAGATGACCGGAATACCGTTTAGAGCCGTGCCGCCGAGCACCTTGAATTCGGCTTCCACCGTCAGCGTCACTTCCTCCGTGCCGTGCACGTGCGGCGTGGCCTTCAGTGAAAGGCCCAGGTCTTCAAAGGTGAAGGAAGGCGGCGGCGTGAAGCTCGATCCACTGAGACTCAACGTGCCGCCAAAAGAGCCGGTCGTAATGGGGTATTTTTGACCGACGTGGATGCTGGCCGGCTGGCCGTCCACGGAGCGCACGCTGGCGTGCAACAGCATTTTACTGTCGGAACGCGTCAGCGACGCCACCAATTGCAGATTCGCGACGCCTATTCCAATCAGAGCCGCCCCGGCGCCGAAACGCAGCATGCTGGAGATGTTCGACGCGAGCTGCGGCACGTTATTCATGAACGTGCTGAAAGACGCCAGCGGGAACGAACCCGGCAGCGGCAGGCCATAGTTCAGTTCCTTGCTATTGGTCACCTCCAGGAAGTCCATTTCCACCAAGACCTGCGCGCGGGGATAAAGCAGGTCTTGGAAAAGCTGCCGCGCCGGCAGGACCTTCGACACGGCATCCCGCATCAACACGATGTTAGCGTGGCTATCCCAGGCGACCTTCTGGATGCCGCAAGCCTGTTGCACGGCGGTGATCATGGCGGTCAGATCCTGCTGCGTGGTAGGCTCCGGCAGCCGAACAATTACGGCCGCGTATGGCTCCTCCTCTTTCCGCTTTTGGGCAGTATCCTTCACCACCATGAAGAGGCGATCGGAGATCGGCACCAGAAACGAGCCGGTCACTGCCTCCAACGCGTGCAAAGCTTCGCGGTAATCGGCCTGGTCCATTTGAAAGTGGATCGTTTGGGTAGCGTGGTAGTCTCCATCGAAGACGCAATCCAGCCCGTAGGCGTGCGCCACGGTTTCGAACAGAGCCTTGGCGTCGGCGCGAAGGTTAAAATCCTTGCGAATCGGTTCGGCGTTCAGTTTGGCGGGAGGCAGGGGTTTGCGCGCCTCCGCCAGGTCGAGTGCGGTGACGGCCGGCAGCGGCGCTTCTTCCGGCTCCGGCGCGGCATCCCCGTCCACCTCCGCCGCAACCTGCGGCATCACCTTGGACTCCAACGCCGCCCGCGTCTGCAAAGCGAGGCTGCGCGACCAATACAGGTGGTTGTTCGGCTCCAACGCCGCAGCCTCCGAGTACAACAGATAAGCGCGCGCCACTTGGCCGGCTTTCTCGGCCTTGTGTCCTTCCTTGTAGAGCTTGGAGGCCTCCGAGGCCCACACGCTGGTGGCCAGCGCCAAAGCCAGCAGAATGGGAAATGCCCGCACAAACGATTGACGCACTATAACCTTGGCGCGTGCAGTCCAAAGCGCGCGCGCGGGTATGATGGAAGTTGAGATGAGCGGAATGCCCGCAGTGCAACACTTTCTGGCGCGACACTGGGAGCAATTGATCGTCCCCTTTTGCGTCCTGGCGCTGACGCTGGTAGTCGGTTACGCCGCCAAACGCCTGATGGTGCGCCTGTTGCGCCCCTGGGCGGCGCGCAGCAAAGGGCCCACCGCCCAGATCGTCGTCAATGCTCTGAAGGGTCCGTTCATGATCTGGGTGCTGATCCTCGGCACGCACCTGGCCATGCAATCGTCGGATTTGCACCCGCGGGCGACGCTGTGGATCGGCCGCGGCTTGCTGGCGCTGTGGATCCTGTCGCTCACCATCATCGGCTCGCGCCTGGCTGGCGGCCTCATCAGGTTCCACGGCAGCGGTATTCCGGGCGCCCTGCCCGTCACCACCCTGACGCAAACGCTCGCGCAACTCGCGGTGGTGATCCTCGGTCTGTTAGTGTTGCTCAACCTCTGGGGCGTCTCGATCACACCGATTCTGACGGCTCTGGGAGTCGGCGGCCTGGCCGTGGCGCTGGCGCTGCAGGATACTCTCTCAAACCTGTTCGCGGGCTTTTATGTTGCCGTTGCCGGCCAGGTCCGGCTGGGCGATTACATCCGCCTCAACACGGGCGAGGAAGGTTACGTCACCGATATCGGCTGGCGCAGCACTACCATCCGGGCGCTGGCCGGCAACATGATCATCATTCCGAATAGCAAACTGGGGCAGGCCATCGTCACCAATTTCTATTTGCCGGATAAGCGTGTGGGAGTGTCGATTCAGATCGGCGTATCCCATGACTGCGACCCCGATCGGGTGGAGCGCGTGCTGCTCGAAGAAGCCCAGGCCGCCGCGCGCGAAATCCCCGGCATGCTGGCCGAGCCGGTGCCCAGCGTGAGCTTCGATCCCGGCTTCGGCGATTGGTCGCTGCGCTTCACGCTGGGGTATAGCGTGCAAGAATTCGCCGATCAGTTCCGCGTGAGCCCCGAGCTGCGGAAGCGCATGCTGAAGCGCCTGCGGCAGGAAAAGATCGATATGCCCTTTCCCACCCGGACCATCTACATGCGCGGCCAGGGAGACTCCTGATTGCGACTGGCCGCCGCGTCGATCCTGTGTGCCCTCTCCCTTTCCGGCGCGCGGGCGGTGGAGCTGAAGCCGGAAACGGTGCAGGCGTTCGAGCGGTACATTCGCGAAACCGAGTCGCGCCTGGAGCAACGCCTGCGTCCGGACGGCAAATTTCTGTGGGTGGATGAAGAACCGAAGCGGGTGGCTCAGGTTCGCCAGGGGCAACTGGCGATCGAGAATCGCGGCGCCCAGGACACCCTTGCAGTTCCCGGCGGATTGATCCACGATTGGGTCGGCGCGGTATTCATTCCGGGCGTCACGCTGGGAAAGACTCTCGCGCTCATCCAGGATTACGACCACAATCAAGACAACTACAAGCCCGAAGTGCTGGCTTCCCGCCTGATCAGCCGCCATGGAAACGACTTCAAGGTGCACTTGCGGCTGATGAAACAAAAAGTCATCACCGTCATCCTGGACACGGACTATGACGTGCGATACTTTCCGCTGGATGGTGGCCGCTGCCACAGTCGCGCTTATAGCACGCGCATTGCGGAAGTCGAGAATGCCGGCAAGCGGGACGAGCGCATCTTGCCGCCGGGCAAGGATGATGGCTTTCTGTGGCGGCTGTACTCTTACTGGAGATTCCAGGAGCGCGACGGCGGCGTCTACGTGGAGTGTGAAGCCATCTCACTGACCCGCGCCATACCGGCTGGACTGGGCTGGCTGATTGAACCGATCGTCACGACTCTGCCGCGCGAATCGCTGGCGAATACCTTGCGGGTAACGCGGACGGCGTTGCAGAAGTAGGCGAGGGGTTTATGGGCGGACCAGACCGCGTTGCTCTTCCAGTCGCTCCACTCGGCGAGTCAACTGAGAATCTCCGTATGGAGACCCGGACGGAGTTCAGCAAAACCCTGCCGCGTTTCCGCCCGCAACGCTTCGATTTGAGCGCTTAGAGCCTTGGTGTCCAACCAAGCAGTAAAAACGACAACGAGGAGGCTGCCAAACAGCGCCAGAAGCGCGTGGGCATCCAAATTTGGACTTGAGCCGTCATGAACACTCACATGATAAGCTAATTTCCAGGCCTTGCGGGAATTGCGAGCAGAGTTGCGGAAGAAGGCGACGGGTTATGGGCGGACCAGACCGCGTTGCTCTTCCAGTCGCTCGACGCGACGCGTCAACTGCGAAATCTCCGTATGGAAATCCAGACGCAGTTCAGCAAAGCCTTGCCGCGTCTCCGTCCCCAACGCTTCGATCTGAGCCGTCAGCTTCTTGTCGACGCCCTCTATCTGAGCGCTTAGCGCCTTGGTGTTCAACCAAGCAGTAAGAACGACAACGAGGAGGCTGCCAAACAGCGCCAGAATCGCGGGCATCCAGATCTGGACTTGAGGCGTCATGAACGCTAACATTAAAAGCTAATTCTCACCTGCCTCTTGCATTTCCCTTCTTGGCGCGCTACGGGTGGACCAGACCGCGTTGCTCCTCAAGGCGCTCGACGCGACGAGTCAACTGAGAAATCTCCGAATGGAAATCCGGACGCAGTTCGGAAAAACCCTGCCGCATCTCCGCGTGCAACGCTTCGATTTGAATTCAAAAGGCGTTTGGCTTCCCTTCCGCCAGAGCCGGGGCGGTGCGGCCCTGCTGCTCGCCGACCCTCTGCCGGCCGGTTCGATCGTCACCAAAATCCGAGAGAGCAAAATCCAGCGTGTAGCACTCTCGCTTTATGATATGAAAATTCATTGCCTCCGGCCCGTCGCTTTAGCTCTCTTCTGCGTTTCCTTTCTCACGGCTCAGCCCGTCGATGATACGAAACTCAAGCAGGTGATCGTCTTTGGCCGTCATAGTGTGCGATCTCCCGTTGCGCCGAACAGCACCCTCAACACTTTCTCCGTGCAACCATACCCGGTGTTCACCGCCGCTCCGCCCGCTCCGCCCGCTCAGCCCCCTCCGCTTGGCTACCTGACCGTCAACGGCGCCACTCTTGAGACTATTCTCGGCGGCTACTACCGTCTCTGGCTCACGAACGAAGGACTGCTGACCGGCAATGACTCGGCCGACGCCGCCTTCGTCTATTTCCATGCCAATACGCTGGAGCGGACCGTTCTGACCGCGCAATCCTTTTGGACCGGCATGCTCCCGGCGGCCGGCCCACCAAACGTTTATGTCGTGCCACAGGGCAGCGACCCGCTGTTCGATCCGGTGGGCGCTGGCGTCGCGCTGCTCAATCAGGGGATGGCGATCGCGGCCGTGACGGGACGTCTCGGCGGCAATCCGCCGGCATTGGCGTCCGCCTACGCCCCGGAGCTCGCCCTCACGCGCTCGATATTGTTCGGCTATCCCGCCAGCGAGACTCCGGCGCCCGCGGCCCCGGCAGGTACGGTCGACGTCACCACGATTCCCTTCGCCGTCACGGCCGGAACGTCCGGTTCGCCGGTCGACCTCGGAGGGCTGACCGCGGTTGGCGCTGCCGTCGATCCTTTCGTCATGGAGTACGCAGATGGGCTGCCGGCTTCCGAGGTCGGTTGGGGCCAGTTGGCCGCCGGCGGCGTCAGCCAGATCTCGCGCTTATACACCCTGGCCATCGATCTGGAGTTCCGCACGCCCTNNGGTTCAGGCAGCCACCGGGAATACGATGACGGGCGCGCTGGGAAAACCCTCGACCAAGGTGATCGTGTTAGTCGCTTCGGACGTCAATATCGCCGGACTAGCCGGCCTGTTCAATCTCGACTGGATTCTGCCGGGATACCAGGCGGACTACTGTGCTCCGGGCGGCGCTCTGGCGTTCGAACTCCGCCAGTCGCAAGGCACTGGGGAGTACATCGTCCGGGCCTCTTACATCGCGCAGACTTTGGACCAACTGCGCAATCGCACGGCCCTGACGCTCAATGCGCCGCCGGCCAGCGCCCCGGTGTTCATCCCCGGCTGCAGTATGCGCAACGCTACCTTCGATTGCACTCTCGGGAAATTCGTCGCTGTGGCGAAGCATGTGATTGACCCGTTTTCAGCCGACCAGACGAACTAATCCTCCGACCGCGTACGGTACGGCCGTCGGAATAATTCTCACTCGCCTCTTGCATTTCCCTTTTTCTTCGCCCACAATAGGACAGAGAGGAATGCTCCGATGGCTTTAACCCGCCGCCAAAAGCAAGTGCTCGACCTGATTGCGAAATTCGTCGATGACAACGGCTACAGCCCCAGCTACGAAGAGCTGGCGCAAGGCCTGAACCTGGCTTCGCTCGCCACCGTGCACAAGCACATCTCCACGCTGACCGCCAAGAACTATCTGAAGCGCGGCTTCAACCAGAGCCGCTCGCTGGAGTTAGGCCCCAAGTACGTGCAGGAGAACCGCCGCCATCGGGATGCCGCCGCGCTGGAAATCCCGCTGCTCGGGCGCATCGCCGCCGGACTGCCGGTGGAGTCGGTGGAGCAGCGCGCCACCCTCAGCTTTGCCGATTTCGTGGGACACCCCGGCACCTTCGCGCTGGAAGTGCGCGGCGAGTCCATGATCGGCGATCATATCTGCGATGGAGACATGGTCCTCCTCGAGCGCGCTAGCGAAGTGCGCGACGGTGAAATCGTCGTAGCGCTCGTCGAAGGCGCCGAGACCACGCTCAAGCGCTTTTATCGCGAACCGGGGGGCAAGGTTCGGCTGCAGCCCGCCAACGCCGCCCTGCAGCCGATCATTGTGCCAGCCGCGGACGTACAGATACAGGGGCGCCTTCTAGCCGTTCTGCGCAAATATAAGTAACTTGACTTATCGTGCGAGTGAACCACGGAGCAACCGGAGCCCTACCTTGAATTCTGACTCCTGGCTTCTGCCTTCTTGCTTAGTTTGCGACTGACATGGTCAGGCCGCCGCGCAACTCTTGCTCGGCGCGCAGCCAGTCTTCTTCGGAAGAGCCGCCTTGATAGCCGCGCACTTCCCAATAGGAGTATGCCAGTTGGGCTACTTCATCGAACGTCGGATTGGAGGCCGGCACTGCTGCCGCGGACGAAGAGGCTGTGGCACTCTCGGCTCTCTCTGTCACAGCGAAGTTCCTATGCTTACGTGATACCGTACTTTTGGCGCGCGCCGGAGCGGCGCCGGAAGACACTACCGGCTCGGAATTAGTACTTCTTTTTGTTGCCATACGAGGTATTTCTCTCCCTAAACTTCAACTTGATTCTTCAATTCTAGCAGATTTCACCGCTCGCGCCGCAAAAAGTTTTTATCAATTCCATCACAATTTCGAGTGGCCGTGACGTTTCAGGCAATCGCGTCTCAACGGAGGTATATTAATGTTAGCGTGCGATTACGATTGGCGAGTTTGCTCCTGCTGGCGCTAGCGGCAGCGAGTTCGAAGGCCGCCACGCCCCGGGTGCTGGCCGTGGACGTGGATGGCATGATCCATCCGGTGACCGCCGAGATCCTGTCCCGCGCCATCCAGCAGGCCAAACAAGAAGACGCCGTGTTGCTGCTGGTGCGCTTGAATACGCCCGGCGGGCTCATGGACGCCATGCGCGAGTCGATCGAGAAGATCGTGGCCGCGCCCATGCCGGTGGTCACTTTCGTGGCGCCCAGCGGCGCGCGCGCGGCATCCGCGGGCTTCTTCATCCTGGAGGCCGGCGACGTCGCCGCCATGTCGCCGGGCACCAACACCGGCGCTGCGCATCCCGTGCTGATCGGCGGCGAGATGGATGCCATCATGAAGCAGAAGGTCGAGAACGACGCGGCGGCCTCTCTGCGCAGTATCGTGGCCAAGCGCGGACGCAACAGCGCGCTCGCCGAAAAAGCCGTACGCGAGAGCCAGTCGTTCACCGACAAGGAAGCGCTCGACAATCACCTGATCGAACTGGTGGCGAACGACGAACGGGATCTGCTGGATAAACTCGACGGCCGCGAGGTCACGCGCCTGGATGGAACCCGCACCGTGCTGCACACGCGCGGCGCCACCCTCGAAGTCTACGAAAAAAATCTGCGCCAGAAAATCATGTCCGCCATCAGCGACCCCAACCTGGCCCTGGTTCTGCTAGTGCTGGGCGCGCTCGGCATCTACGTGGAGTTCACCTCGCCGGGGCTGATCGTGCCCGGCATCCTGGGAGCTATCCTGGCCCTGCTGGGGCTCTCCGCGCTCTCGGTGCTGCCCATCAACTGGTTGGGCGCGGCGCTGCTGCTGCTGGCCTTCACGCTGTTTATTCTGGAAGCGAAGTTCGCCACGCACGGCATTCTCGGCGCGGGTGGCGCGCTTTCCATGGTACTCGGAGCGGTGATGCTGATCGACAGTCCCGTGCCCGAAATGCGCATTCATCTCTCCACCGCCGTCGCGCTGGCGTTGCCCTTCTCGCTCATCACCATGGTGCTGCTCTCGCTGGTGCTGCGCGCGCGCCGTAATAAAGTGGTGACCGGCAGCGAAGGCATGATCGGCGAAATCGGCACGGCCGTCACGCCGCTGGCGCCCGAAGGCAAGATCTTTGTCCGCGGCGAATACTGGAATGCCGTGGCGCCGGCCCAGGTAGCCGCCGGCGGCCGCGTGCGCGTCATTGCAATTGATCGACTCAAACTCACGGTGGAACCTATCTCCCCACCGAACGGAGCCTCAACATGAGCATCGACTTCACGAGCTTCACCACGATCGTCATCATCATCGTGGTGCTGTACCTGCTGTCTTCCATCAAGATCCTGCGCGAGTACGAGCGCGCCGTCATCTTCCGGCTGGGCCGTCTGCTGGACCAACCCAAAGGACCGGGCATCACCCTGGTCTTCGCGCCCATCGATCGCATGGTGCGCGTTTCGTTGCGCATCGATACTCTCGAAGTTCCGGCGCAGGACGTGATCACACGCGACAACGTGACCGTCAAAGTGAATGCCGTCGTCTACTTCCGGGTGATCGAGCCGCGCCTGGCGATCGTGGAGGTCTCCAATTTCCTCTACGCCACGTCGCAACTGGCGCAAACCACGCTGCGCAGCGTGCTGGGCGAGGTGGAGCTCGACGAGCTCCTGAGCCAGCGCGATAAGCTCAACGTGCGGCTGCAATCCATTCTCGACCAGCACACCTCGCCCTGGGGCGTGAAGGTGACTATGGTCGAGGTGAAGCAGGTGGACCTGGCCGAGCAGATGATCCGCGCCATCGGCCGCCAGGCCGAAGCCGAGCGCGAGCGGCGCGCCAAGATCATTCACGCCGAAGGCGAATACAGCGCGGCCGCGAAACTCTCCATGGCCGCCAAGGTCATCCAGGAACAGCCCGTGGCGATCCAGTTGCGCTACCTGCAAACACTGGTGGAAATCGGCACCGAAAAAAACACCACCATCGTTTTCCCTCTGCCGCTCGATATATTGTCATCTTTGGAGCGCGCGTTGAGCAAGCTGGGCGAACCATCCAAACCGGCTAATCCATGAAGAACAACGAAACTGGCGAATTCGAACTGGTGCTGGGCAACCGGCAACTGCTCAGCGGTTTTTTCATCGTGGTGATCCTGTTCGCGGTGTTTTTCGTGATGGGCTACATTGTGGGCCGCAACTCCACGCCCGCGACCCAGCTCGCCGCGAATCGCGATCAAAATAGCGGGGCGGCGGCGCCGTCGAACACGCGCCCGCAGCCGGCTTCCGGGACTGCTCCCGCGCCGCAGAACCCGCCAGCGGCCGCCGCCGAGCCGCCCAAGGAAGACGCCGGCGGCAACGCGCCTGCCAGCGAGCCGCAACCGACGACTCAGGCCGCGCAGCCTCCCGCGGCCAAGACGGAGCCGCCCGCGCCCGCTAAGCCCGCCGCGCCCGCGCCAGTTGCCGTCGAGCCGGCCCCCGGCGAGACTTATCTACAGGTTGTATCCGTGGGTGCGCGCGAGGCCGAAGTGTTGGCTCGAGCGCTTAAGGACAAGGGTTTCCCGTCGTCGCTCGGTCCGGGTCCCAACGGGAGGACGACGCGCGTGCTGGTGGGCCCGTACCGCGACCTCTCGACGCTCGGCAAAGCCAAGGCGGAGCTCGAGAACCTCGGCTTCCATCCCATTGTGAAAAGATAGGGAAGTGACCGAGACGCTGGTGCAGATCCGACCGCGCTTGCCCGAATGGGCCCGTAACAGCGCCACACATTACGAAGCCCTGCACCGCCTGAAAGCCGGCTTCCGGCAGCTCAATCTGCACACCGTCTGCGAATCGGCACGCTGCCCGAATATCCACGAATGTTTCGCGCGCGGCGCGGCCACCTTCATGATCCTCGGCAATCTGTGCACCCGCGGCTGCGGATTCTGTTCGGTGCCGAAAGGCTCCCCGGCCAAGCAGGATATGCGCCTCGATCCCGCCGAGCCCGCCAATGTCGCGCGCATGGCCGCCGCCATGAACCTGCGCTACGTGGTGATCACCAGCGTGAATCGCGACGATCTGCGCGACGGCGGCTCCGCGCATTTCGCGGAAACCGTGCGCCAGGTGCGTCACGCTTTGCCGGACGCCCGCGTGGAAGTCCTAACGCCCGATTTTTGCGGCGATCTGCAGGCCGTGGCCCGCGTCCTGGATGCCGGCCCGCACGTCTTCAATCACAACATTGAGACGGCGCCGCGGCTCTACGGCCGCGTGCGACCGCAGGCCAACTACCGGCAGTCGCTCGATGTGCTGGATTTCGCGCGTCGCTACCGGCCCGGCATCCTGACCAAGTCCGGCCTGATGGCCGGGTTGGGCGAAACCGAAGAGGAAGTGCACGCCGTGTTGCGCGATCTGCGCGCCGCCGGGACAGCCGTGGCCACCATCGGCCAGTATCTCCGGCCCACGCGACGCAACCTGCCGGTAGCCGCTTACATCGAGCCGCGGCAATTCGACCGGTACCGCGAATACGGCCTGTCTATCGGCTTCCAAATGGTCTTCAGCGGCCCGCTGGTGCGCAGTTCCTACATGGCCGACCGGGTAAGCGAAGAAGCGCGGTCGGCAAATTGAAATACCTCGGCGCGCTGCTCACCGCCATCCTCCTCATCCTGTCCTTTCCGCGCTTCAATCTCGTGTGGTGCGCGCCGGTGGCGCTGGTGCCCCTGCTGGTGGCCGTGGCCCGCGAGCCGCGGCCGTGGCGCCGCTTTCTGCTGGGTCACATCGCGGGCGTGGTCTACTGGTTCGGCGTCTGCTACTGGATCCAGGGCGTGCTGGCATTCTATGGAGGCCTCAGCACAGCGCTGGCCTGGCTCGCGTTTCTGCTCTTCTGCCTGATCAAAGCGCTGCACATGGGGGTATTCGCGATGCTGGCCGGCATCCTGATGCGACGTTGGTGGGCCGCGCCCGCGGTGGCCGCGCTATGGGTCTCGATCGAAGCCACCCACGGATCGCTCGGTTTCGCGTGGCTGGCGCTTGGCAATGCCGGCATCGACATGGGGTTGCCGATGCGTCTCGCGCCCTACGCCAGCGTCTACGGCCTGTCGTTCGTCTTCATGGTGATGGCCACCGCCATGGCGCTGGCGGTGCTTGGGCGGCCGCGCCTGTACCTGATGTGGCTGCTGCCGCTGCCCTTTCTCATCTTTCTGCCGCCGCTGCCCGACGCCCGGCGCGGCCGCGATACCGCCGTCCTGGTGCAGCCCAACATCTCCGAAGACGCGCAATGGACCCCGGAATCGGTGGACCGCATGCAGCGCAACCTGGCGGCGCTCTCCCTGCGCGCGGTCATGACCGGCGGCGACGAGCATCCGGCGGTGGTCGTCTGGCCCGAAGTACCGGCGCCGCTCTACTATGACGCGGACCCCCGTTTTCGGGGCTACATCGCCGATCTGGCGCGCGTCGCCAATACGAATCTTCTGCTGGGAGTGGTGGCGCACACGCCGCAAGGCGCGCCCCTCAATTCGGCCATCCTGGTCTCGCCGGAGGGCCGCCTCGTCACCCGCTATGACAAGGTCAACCTGGTGCCATTGGGCGAGTTCGTCCCATGGCCCTTCGATTTCGTCAAGCGCATCACTACCGAGGCGGGCGATTTCACACCCGGCCAGCAGGTAGTAGTCTCGCCCATCGACGGTCACAAATTGGGCACCTTCATCTGCTACGAATCGGTATTCCCCAATTTCGTGCGGCGCTTCGTGGCGGACGGCGCAGAGGTGCTGTTCAACATCTCCAACGACGGCTACTTCGGTAAGAGCGCCGCGCGCCTGCAACACCTCGAAATCGTGCGCATGCGCGCCGCCGAAAACCGGCGCTGGATCCTGCGCTCGACTAATGACGGCATAACGGGCACCATCGATCCCGCCGGCCGCCTGCGCGGGACCTTGCCGNNCGCGCACCGGCTTCACCTACATCCGGGAGCGCACGTTTTACACCCGCTATGGCGACTGGTTCCCCATCCTGTGCGCGGCCGTGGCGGCGGCCTTGCTGGTGGTCGCTTTCGTCACTAGTCGGGCTCGAGCATATGCATCAAGTGGGTGATACCCGCGATCCTCTTGAGCCATCAACATCATCGTCGGCATGGGGATAGGGGAGACCCGAGAGGAGCTCAATTTCGTCTTTTCGGGCAGGTTCCAAGATCGCTGCAGGGCATCCGCTCGGGCACGATCCCTCGCGGACGAATTCACCTTAACACCCACCTCGCAGCTTTACTCGGCAAAGCGGATTTTTTGTGTCGCAGAAAACAGGACATTTCCATTTGGCGTTGACAAACGTGCATTTTCCTGCATTTTCCTGCTTGACCTTGAGATCTCTTTATGCCAGCATGCCACCATGAGAATCGCGTTACCTCGCACCCTCCCAAGTATTATTGCTTATGTACGGAGCCGCCGGAGGAGTACTAACAACTGACATGACGCTACGAGGTGGGTTCCAGATAGTAAGGTCGCGATCCTGACCACCCTTATGGTGGCTTCGACGGCTATGAACATAATCCTTTCGTTGGAATGCGCCCATCTCAGGGAGACGGTGAGAGATACTCAGTCTCGGCGGTCCGTTCCAAACGCGAAGGTGCTGTCCTTCACTGCGAGGAGCATCGATGGAAGCACAAGAAGCTTCACGTTTCCGCGCGAAAAGATGCTTATTCTGTATGCGTTCTCACCGACTTGTGTTTGGTCTCATCGAAACCATCCGAACGCTGTTTCACTGAGTAAGAAGCTCGGGACGCAGGCGGATTTTGTCGCTGTGTCTCTCATTGATAATCAGACGCTTCTAGAAACGTACGTTGCGGAGCATCGATGCCCTTTCTCGGTTCTATTTGGGTCACTCCTACATTAAAGAAAGACCTGCGGATGGGAATCACGCCGCAACTTTTAGTTCTGTCGTCTACTGGCGAACTGCTGAAGGTCTGGAGTGGGACATTCGTCGACAAGAATCGCGAGGAGATAGAAGCATTTCTTCATGTAAAGATCTAAGCCGAGACAGTTTCGCGGCACGCATCGGCCGCGAAGGAGGCTGCCGAGTCGCCGTGGCAGGTTGCCGTTGAGTTGGCGCGCGAACGCGTGTGTTTGTCGCGTCGAAACAGGGGAGAGTCTGCTTGGGCTTCCCACGCTTTCCTCGGCTCTCTGCTGCGCAGCCGCGGCTCGGCTCCCTCCGGTCCCAGCCTCCCTAGAGAAGACTGGAGCGGACCATCCGATCAGCCGCAGCCGCTTCCGCAACATCATGAAGAGATCTAGCGGCTGCTCAAGCGGGTCACCTGCAAGGCGGGTGATGTCATCAGATCCTGTTCGCCTTCTCCGGCGGCCACTTCGGCAAGTGCGCCGCTGGATTCTGCGCTCGACCAACGACGGCGCCATCGATCGCGCCGGCCGCCTGCGCGGGACCTTGCCGGTATGGAGGCCGCGTCGCGCACCGTCTTCACCTGCATCCGGGAGCGCACCTTCTGCACGTGCTACGGCGACTGGTTCCCTATACTGTGCGCCCCGATCGCAGCCACCCTCCTGATCGCGCAGTCGCGTGGCGCACGCACTCGTGTGTCGGCACTCCTGTCGGCACACGCTTAGATTAGGCCCCGCCCCACAATATCCGGCCCGTGCAATTCGTCTACAACAGTGGATGGAGGAAGCGTTGAACATTCCGCGACTGACCGCGGAGCAAAACCGGCAGATCTCCGAGGTGGTTCACCGCGAGCGTGTCCGTCTCCGTAACTTTGTCCGGAAACGCGTGCCCGACGCGGGCGACGCCGAGGACATTCTGCAGGATGTGCTCTACGAGTTGGTGGAGGCCTACCGGTTGATGCGACCGATAGAGCACGCGAGCGCGTGGCTGTACCGCGTGGCGCGAAACCGGATCATCGACTTCTTTCGCAAGAAGCGGCTGGCGGCGCTCGGAGATGCTCTGGTGGAGAGCGCGGACGATGAGGGCGTGCTCACGCTGGCAGACCTGTTGCCGTCGCCGGACGCCGGACCGGAAGCGGCGTACGCGCGAAGGGTGCTTTTGGAGGAGCTCAATGCCGCGCTTGACGAACTGCCGGAGGAACAACGCGATGTGTTCATTGCGCATGAGATCGAGGGCCGGAGCTTTAAAGAGCTTGCCGATGACACCGGCGTGGGCTTGAACACGCTCCTGTCACGCAAGCGCTATGCAGTTCTTCACCTGCGCCGGCGATTACATGCTATCTACGACGAGTATCTGAACCCATGAGGACGAGAAATATGCGAAAGAAACGGTTGGGAAGAAGAATGAAGTTCGCCTTGATCGCCCCGGCGGGGGTGGCGGCAGTGGCGCTCTTCGGCTTTATAGTGATGTATCTGTGGAACTGGTTGGCACCGGCGGTTTTCGGTGGTCGGACGATCACCTTTTCGCAAGCGCTCGGTCTGCTGATCCTGGCGAGGATTCTGGTTGGAGGACTCGGTGGGGGGCATGGCGATGACAAGAAAGGGCGCCGCCGCATGATGGAACAGTGGGAGGAAATGACTCCTGAGGAGCGTGAAGCGTTCCGCCAGGGATTGCGCGATACGTGCGGCGGGCGCCGCACCGCGGAAACCGGGCCGGAGGCTGCGGCTGAATAGGTGCAGCGTCCAATACGAGGTCGTCACGAAGGGGGCTCGAGCAGACCGATCGAGTGCGCGATCCCCGGAGAGATCCGCGCCAGCCCCGAGACCAGTTCCTCGCCGGCGCGCATGAGTTCCGCGATGGGCATGGGCGGCAGGCGATCGATGATGAACCAGAGATTCCGGCTGTCTTGATTCAGCACCGTGCGTTTGCATTGGCGCCAATTCCACCGGCGGCAAGTGACGCCCCAATCGTCGCGCCACACAATCTCGCCCGCCTCGGGATGTTCAACCACCGCCGCGCCGTCCCGCACGGTATCGAACGGCTCGTCCCCGCGCGCCACCAACAGCCGGGGCAAGCCGCCATAGCGATCCACATCTTCGCCGCCGAAGCACGCGCCGAATCGGATGCTCAGCGCGTTATACAGGTCGACCACCGGATCGATCGAGGGCAGGCTCCCGCTCTTCTCCACGCGCTTCCACAACGCCTCCACCGAGCAGGGAGTCTTCTTCGGATTGGCGCCGAACGCCCGAAATGCGCCCCGCCAGGCTTCCAGGTGTTCCATCATCCAGACAGGCGGCTGCAGCGGAAGTATCGGGATCGCCGCGGAATCCGCCGGCTGGAAGTCCCGCACGACCACGCTCAACGCGCGGTATTCCGGATACCGCTGCCAGATCCCAGGATCTACGATGGGAAGAAAATTCATGCCTCGCTAGCCTTTCGCTAGCTTGTAGAAGCGCCCTTGCACAGCGGTAAGTCTGAAGTCCATTGCAGCCGGTGCGTTTCTGGAGTCTATTGCTGGTTTCTCTATCCCGGACGAATCCGGCGGCCCAGGAACGCGCGAAGCACTCAAACGCGTTGTTCCGGCGCCAATGCAAAGGCAGGCCGTAAGACCAAGCCTCGACCTGCCCTTGTGTGGCGCCGTTTGAACCCCGCCGTTCCTACTTGGTTTCAAACACAGCTTTGATGGCGGCTTCTACTTTGGGCGCCAGTTCCCTCCGCAAGTCGGCTATTGTGCGGTCGAACGCCGGAACCACGAGCTTCTGGAGTTCCGGTGTGATCTGAGTGACCTTTACCCAGGCAGGCGGCTTGCAGCGCAAGCATCGGGATCGCTTGCGGGATCCGCCAGATCCCGGGATCTACGGTAGGAAGAAAGCCGATCAGATCCCCCCCTAGGTGGACCTCTATCTCACCGGCACGAAATCTCCCGTTTTCCACACGCTCGGTCCCGTCTGGCGAATGGATCTCTCCCTTGCCCGTGTTGGGATCCACGATCCACACGTAGGCCACTCCGAAGGCTAGATATTCGCGGATCTTGGCCCACACCTCCACAGCCGTGCCGGCTGGAGACAGAATCTCCAAGCAGAGGAACGGCGGCTCGGTGAAAATATCCTCGGGTGGCTCACCCTGGGTGACGCAGAGGTCCGGAACACGGTAACGTGCCGGCGCGGGCTGCGTGTGTATGCGCTGCTCCACCCACACCTCATACCCGAGCGGATGAGCCACCTGGTGCAGCGTGCGACACACATAGCCTTGCGTTCTGCTGTGCGGCTTCTCCGGCGCGGAACGCGCGACAATCCGCCCTTCTAAGTACTCGGCATCGTGTTCGAAGGTCGAATGCAGGTATTCCTCGACGCTCACCAGTTCTGTAATTGCCATGGCTATCGTCTTCCGACTTTATCAGTATCGCAGGCAAAAGGGGAACAGACGCGCGCCACGCGGCATCAGTGCGGGTAAGATCCCGCGATCTTCTTCACCAACCCGTGGAAGCGATGGTACCACGCCCCGCCGGGAAGATACATGAAAGGGCACTCTCCGGGAATCACCGGGATGCCGTGCGACTCGCAGAAGTTGATAGCGTCAGCGGTTGCGGCTCCCTTGCCGCCGCCACGGAACATCCAGACGCGTTTGATGCCGGCATCGGCGCAATCCCGCACCAGCGTATCCGTTACCGCCGGCGCCGTCATGAAGAGAACCCCCTCGACCGGCGGTTGAATCTCCTGCAGCCGGGCAAAGCATGGCTGCCCGTCCATTTCATCGGCGTCCGGATTCACCGGCACTGCCTGGTATCCCCGCGCGAGGAACTCGCGAAAGAGGGCTCGTGAGAAGTCCTTCGGCTGGCGTGAAACGCCCACGAAAGCGAACCGCTTCAGGTCCAGAAAATCGTGTATCTCTTGCATGCTGGTCATATCGGACTCCGCTGTCCTGATTATACCGAGCCGCGACCATAAGGGAGCGGACTCTACCACCCCCTGCTACCCGCCGATCTGCCGGAACAGCCAGAACAAAAAGCCCGCCAGGGCGATCGATGCAGGCAGCGTCAGCACCCATGCCATAGCCAGGTTGCACACCGTTCCCCATTGCAGCCCGGAGTGGTTCGCGGCCATGGTCCCGCGACCCCTGAAGAAAGCACGTGCGTGGTGCTCACCGGCATGCCGAACCAGTCCGCCGCGCCGATGGTGGCCATCGCCGTGATCTCCGCCGCCGCGCCTTGCGCGTAGGTCAGGTGGTCCTTCCCGATCTTCGACCCCACCGTAACCACAATGCGCTTCCAGCCCACCATGGTGCCCAGCCCCAACGCCATGGCCACCGCCACTTTCACCCAGTTTGGAATGAACTTGGTGGCGCTGTCGATTTGCTTCTTGTAATTCTTGAGCACCTCCACGTCAGCCGCCGCGAATTCCGGCTGTCCCGACTTCTGCATCAGCCGCAACGCCTCGCTCACCACGTACATGTCGTTGCGGAAGTTCGGCGTGCGGCCGGCCGGCACGTGCTTGAGCTCCTTTTACAGGGCCATCTCGTTGCCGATATCGCCGACTAGGGTGCGCAACGCCAGCATGGTGTTGGGATTGAACTGGCGCGTGCGGATGTAGTCGGTTACGTCGTCGCGCGCGTCGCCAATCACCGCGTTGGGTGAGACGTAGCGGGATAGAACGCCGGCCGCCCGATTGGAAACCATAACGAATTCCTGCGACTGCCGCGCCGTCACGGCGTGGTTCAAAGCGTACGCCGTGGGCACTGTGCCGATCAGGATCAGCATGATCAGCCCCATGCCCTTCTGTCCGTCGTTGGAGCCGTGCGCGAAGCTCACGCCGGTGCACGTCAGCACCAGCAGCGCGCGGATCCACAGCGGCGGTGGCGCCTCCCCCACGGGAGCTCTATATAGCCGTTTGTCCGGAATCACAGCCTTGGTCAGCAGCAGCAGCAGCCCCGCGCACACAAAGCCCACCACGGGCGAAATCAGGAGCGTCTTGCCGATATTCGTCGCCTGCGCCCAATCCACGCCGCTGGTGCCCGTCTTGACCGCCATGAGCTGGTTGGCGATGCCCACGCCGATGATCGAGCCGATCAGCGTGTGCGAGCTGGACGAAGGCAGCCCGAAGTACCACGTGCCCAGATTCCAGATGATGGCCGCCACCAGCAGCGCGAATACCATGGCGAAGCCCGCCCCGCGGCCGACTTGCAGAATCAACTCCACCGGCAGGAGCGAGATGATCCCGAAGGCCACCGCGCCAGTGGAGAGCACCACTCCCAGAAAATTCCAGAATCCCGACCAGACCACGGCCACGTGCGGCTCCAGCGAATGCGTATAGATCACCGTGGCCACGGCGTTGGCCGTGTCGTGAAAGCCGTTCACGAACTCGAATCCCAGCGCGGTCAGCAGCGCCACGGCCAAGAGCAAATAGGCAAATGTGCTGGCCGTGCGCACGCCCGAAAGGTCCGAAAGCAGATTGATGCCGGCGTACAAGATGCCCGAGAGCAGGATCACGCCAAAAACCAGCATGCCTGCTTTGCTGGGGGACTTCTCAAGCTTCGACTCTACGCGCGCGGTTGCCGCAGCCGCCATAATGCCCTCCATGCTTTAACATTGGATGAACATCGCAGGATACAACACGGCTGGCCGGCTTCGGATTACAGGAAGTTTACAGTTGGGTTAAGGACTGCCAGGCGAGACGAACAAGGGCATCGGCAGCCTCCGTTGCACCTTCGACCAGTCGGAGGCCGCGCGCCGCCCCAAAGAGTTGCGGTCATGGTTGGCGCTGAAAGGATAGAAGAAGCTCGCGGCTCCCCTCTTCCCAGAAGTGCGATTACTCGTCAATGTTTCTGAAGCCGAAGTCGCAAAGACTCACTTAACTTTGACGGCGCTCACCTCGTCCGAAACGAAGGTTACTTCCTGGTGGGGATACAGGTAGATCTGCTTGTGGCCCTTGTTGCGGATGCGCCGGGGGTCCCCGAGGAGGCTCAGCACCTGAGTGGTGGTTTGCCCAATCTCCACCCCGCGCTCCGAGTCTGCTGCATTGGCCTCAGTCGCGATTTCCCGCTCTACCCGGTCGGCTTCCTGCACTTGCTGTCTGAGTTCGGAAGCGACGTTCGGATCGGGAGGTGGCGCCACTTCGGCAAAAGCCGCCGACACCGGCGGACCAGCCGCGGCCGGAGGTAGCGGGGGCAAGCCTCTCTGCCCCTGCTGGGACTGAAGTACCCCTAAGCCCCGATCAAGCGTCTCCCGCATCTGGTTGTGCATATCCTGCAGATCCTGGAGCGAGACCGCTACGATGCTGCCGGTGCTGCAGTCATCGCCCTTGCTCGCCACCACCTGTACGTAGACCTGAGTCGCGTCGGGCGGCGGCGGTGATGTGAGCTTGAGCACGTCCCCACGGGTGACCATACAACCTTGTCCGGCAGCGTCGGCCACTTCGATGTCGTAGGACACAACCAACCCATGGGGCTTATTGTCGCCCAGCAACCGGGGAAGACCACTCGATTCCGGTTCCGCCAGGACATTCTGCGCCATGGATTGACCCTCGGCGTTCTCAAGCGCAAGCTGTTGCTGCACCTCGTTGGCGATCAACTGCTTGACCTCGGGCGTAACCGTTACCGAACCACCCGGATTCGGATCATTGAAGGCCTGCGCCTGGCCTGCCGCTTGATCCTGATAGGCTTCAGCCAACTCGGTGGACAACATGTAATCGGCCAGCCATAAGGAGGGCCCAGGGTAGAACTGAGCCGGCGCGAAGTAGCCGCTATAGTATCCATACCAGGGGCTGCCTCCCCACCCCCAGCCGTAGGAAACCGGCCTGTCCCACGGATGATACGCCCATCCGTAGAATGCGGGCGAGTAATAGCGGACAGGCACATAGGCCTCCAAGGCCATCCCTCGGTAGGAATAGGACCGGTAATAGCGTGAATAGGCGTTCCCGTGCATGTAGTAGGTTCGATTCACGAACTCACGATTGCGATACTGGAAAGGACGCTGCAGGTAACCATGCCCGTTCCGGTCGCTAACAACGACGGAATGGTCCGGCCGCCGGGTCATAATGCGCGCCGAACCGGTACGACCGTGGGTGATCGTCATGCCGCGCGCCTGCACGGTGTGGATTCTTCCATCTGGACGATAACGCGCCTCCCCACCGTTCGCGCTGTGATAACTTTGGGCCTTGCCACTGGGGACGCGGGTACCTCCGGAACTCACCTGGGAGCCGCGATCTTTCCGGCTGGCCTTGCCGGTGCTGCCCCATTCATCGCCGGTCCGGGAACGCGACTTCATTTTCGGAGCCTTCTCGGGCTTGCCTGCAGCGCGGGTGCTCGATCTCTTTCCGGTCCCCCCGTCGTGCTGGTTTGACTTAGCAGCGGAATGCCCTCCGGCACTGGAAGTGGCAGCGGGCGCGGACCCAGCCTTGCCAGCCGAACGTGATGCCTTAGCGGCACGAGTGGACGGCCCCTTAGGGGCGTTCTTCGCAGGCGAGGCGTGAACAGCGGGCTTTTTGTCTTTTGCAGAGGTCTTTTCTTGGTCCGCGTATGACTTGGTCGAGGATAGGCCCAGCAGAACGGCTAGCGCCAGCCTTGGGATTGCGACTATCGAAATTCGACAAGCTCGAAACTTGCGCACGGTAAACTCCTTGAACGGGTGGCGCTCACTGGCGGTCCGAGCTCCCCTCGGCGATGAACGTCCCTGCCTGACCTTATCCGCCACATCTCCGTTTCTTAGAGTGGGATTTGATCCTCTTCTTTAGGGGCGAGGCCGTCTTCTTCAAGGAACGCCGCCGATTCCGGCCGGTGGCGCTTCGGCATGTAGCAAAGGCAGGCGGCCAGCGGTCACGCGCAAGCGTAGCTGTTCGTGCTTTCTGAAGAGCGGGACAACCAACAGGGCGGAACCGAAGACAAGGGGCCGCTCAGTTCACCCATGGGCCCCGGCCGGAGCCGTGCTTTCGCATGTACACCTGGAACTTCTTCTTGGCGCGCTGCAGCTTGTAGTTGCGGTACCAGCGGCGCACCTCGTACATATCCAACTTCGGGAAACGCACTTTCAGGTAAAGCAGGCCGAAAATCATCCCGCCCAGGTGCGCGACGTTGCTGACGCCGCTGTTGACGCTTAGAGACCCCAGCAGCGCCATGGCGCCGTAAATCATCACGAAATATTTCGCCTGGATGGGAAACAAGAAAAGGAAAAGGATGGTCGATTCCGGATAGAGCACGCCAAAAGCCAGCAGCACTCCGTAAATGGCCCCGGATGCCCCGATCGTGCTGGTGCCCCAGTTGCCCAACAGCGCATTCACGGTGACGTCGCACAACCCCGCGCCGATCCCGCACAGAAAATAGTACTTTAGAAACCGCCGCGTCCCCCAGTCTCTCTCCAGCGTCACGCCGAACATCCACAGCGTGAGCATGTTGAAGAGCAGGTGCCAGATACCGCCGTGCAGAAACAGGTAGGTCGCCAGTTGCCAGATGGCAAAATGGTAGACCACCGCCCTGGGGACGAGAGCTAACAGGTTGAAAATGTCCCCGAAGCCGGCCTGATGCGCCAGATAACTCAGCACGAAGACCGCGGTATTGCTAATGAGCAGCCATTTTACGCCCTTCGGGAAATTGCTTGATGAAAAGATGGTGTTTAATCTGTACCTGGTGCTGTGGCGCATCGAAGGCCTTAACGTTTAGGATAACAGGACATGGTGGCACAGGCTTTAGCCCAATGCCACTTAGTTTT
>PKYZ01000285.1 GCA_003132865.1 Bryobacterales bacterium | reverse complement strand
CTGGGCTGACTCCTGACTCCTGTCTTCTGTGCTCAGACTTCCGTCTTCTGACTCCTGGCTTTGATCGCCGCAGCCATCGTATCGCGCACCCGGCTGAGCGGCAGCCGGGCCGTCGGGAGATCCGGCGCGGCGCTCTGGCGGTCCGCGTACAAGCACCCCACCGGTTTGTGGTCCACCACGATTGGAAAAAGAGCAAAGGCGGCCGGCTCCATGGCGGTCACCAGCGCGCTGCGGTCGTACCGGCCGTCCCGCGAACAATCGATCAGCACATCGCTTCTGTACTGTAGAGCGGCGCGAATCGGCCCGTCCAGACGGTCTACCGGAAAATCGAACCGGCGGAGAACGTTTTCGACCACTCCCCCGCTGGCCAGCCGGCCGCGAATGGATGTATGCTCATCGTTCAACAGGCCAAACACCGCGCGGTCAAAGCCCGCGGCACACAGCGCATCCAGCAGCCCGCTAATGACCGCGGTCAATTCGAAATCGTCGTCATGCAACGCGCGGCTGGCGTTTTCGGTGGCCTCGTCGAGCAACCGCCATCCGGCCGCGTCAAACGCCGGACACAACGCCAACAAGTGGCGGGCCCGCTCGGCCTGCCGGTCGAGCCGCAGGCTGTCGGTGGGGATGCCCAGGGCCGCAAACGTCTCCTGAGTTTCCTTCAGCGCGGCGTCCACTAGCCGGCGCAGATCGCTCGGCGGGATCGACGCCCGCCGCCCCTGCGGATCCACGACCGAAGGTAGATGCATCCGCTCGATCGCGGCGCCGTCCCGATACATCGCGTGCGTCAGATCGCGCGCATAATCCGTAATCGAGGCCAGACAGCGGTCCATGGGCGATCCCGCCAGCCCGCCCGACCCGCGCAGGCACACGTCGATCTTGGGCGGCATATCCCATCCGGCGGCGACCCGCAAGCCAACCGCGTCCCATGAAAAACCGAGCACCCGCAGACATGCGGTGCGCTCGTCGACATTCGCCTCGTGCATGGTCAGAATGATTTTCGAGTATTCCTCCGGGCAATGGCACGCGATCAGCACCTCGCCCAGATTGCGAAACAAGCCGCAGATATGCGCCTCCTCGGGGCGCGGATAGCCGATGGACACCGCAATATCCCGGCTATGCACGGCGCTCAGCAACGACAGCAGCGTCAATTCGCGCAAGCCGGGCGAGCGGTTCGCAAAGTGCTCGATATACCGGATAGTGCCGACCAGATTGCGCAGCGTATCCCAGCCCATCAGCACGATTCCGTGCGGCACGCTCATGATGGGCCGGCCCGAGCGGTTATAGAGCGCGGAATTCGCCGCCCGCAGGATTTGCGAAGTGAGACCCAGGTCCTTGAGTACCACGCGCGCCAGGGCGCCGGAACTGCCTCCGTCGAGATCCAGAGTCCGCGCGATCAATTCGTTGGCGTGCTGGCCAAACGGCGGCACGCCTTCCTCGCGGGAAATGCGCTCGACACAGGCCGCCAGCTTCTGTTGCGTCGAGGACTGGCCGCCTTCCGCGCCGATCCCGTTTCCTAGTTGCGGCTCACTCATACCCTATCCAGCCAGGAACGACATGCCCCCCTAGCCGCCGACAATGCGGATGGGATGGCCGTTCTGTAACCTCTATCGGCAGTTCGCCCGTTTCTTGGTATGCTTGCTCAAATCCTGGTATTCTGGCGGGTGCATGCTGACCGAGCACCCCCTGCTGAACGCCGTCATCTNNTTGTCAACCTGCAGGCCGATTGTTAATCGGCCCTCCGCCCGCTTCACCGTGGTAACTTTTATCTATGGCGTTCGAGTCCGATAAAGTCATGTTCGAGATCTACCGGGAAACCCAGTATTCCGGCAAATACCGGGTGGTCTACTTTACCGAACTGCAGGATCATAACAAGGAGAGCGAGATCAACCACGCGCTCAACGGCGAGCATTACTACGACGGCTTCATCAAGAACTACCGCAAGGAAGAGGCCAAGCAGATCATCGAGGACTGCTTGGCGCGCCTGAACGGCGGCGAAAAAGTGGAACCACCGGAGATCGAGCGCGCCCTGGGCGATCACATCGCCTGAGATTCCGGTGCAAATCACCCGCTACGCCAGCCTGTCCGAGCCGCAGTTTCTAGGGTGCGTGAGCGCATTCGCCGATTCGCTCACCGGCGAGCTCAACTCCGCCGCCATGTACCTGCGCAAGCTGGATGGCCAGGCCAAAGGCGCCGCCTTCGCCTACGAGATGTCGCTCGACCGCCACCGCTACGGCGCACTGACGGTGCTGGACCGCTGGGGCGCGTTCGTGGCCGCGTTCGGCCCGCACCTGACGCTCAGCCGTTATCCTGCCATCGTCGCGGAAGCGCCGGCGCGCGTGCGCACCGCCGAAACCATCCTGGAAAACGCCAATCGATTGATCGACGCGGCCGACGGGTATTCAAGCGCAGTAGTGGAGGCCTGCGTTCTGGCGTTCCAATCGCTGGCCGCCACGTTCGCCGAAGAGCGCCAGGCCGCCACCCAGTCCGCGCAACTGGGCCCCATGCTGCCGGACGAATTCAAGCAGGCTCGCGGCATCTTCCTGCACGATCTGGCGGTGCGCTAACCGCCGGGTATAATCGGGATATGAGGTGCGCGCTCGCCGTCGCCGCCGCGATTCTTCTCTGCGCATTTGCCCCCGCCGCCTCCAAACAGGCACAACATTCCAAACTGAACAAATTAAACGTCGTGGCGCTCGATGCGCAGGGCCAGCCGGTGACCGGACTGCGCAGCGCGGATTTCCGGCTTTTGGAGGATGGGAAGGCCCAGGACATCGCCTTCTTTCGTTTCACGGGAGGCTGGGCGCTCCAAGCCAAGCCAGGTCCCCGTGCGTATTCGAACCGCGCCGGCGCCGCATGGCACGCTACAGTGGTCCTTATCGACCTGCTCACCGACCGTATCATGAGCGACGCGGTCATTGGCCGCGAGGTCTCCGACTCCTTGAAGAATCTGGAATCGAGCGAGGGTTTGTACTTATATATTCTGACCCCTCGCGGCGAGCTGTATCCCATCCATCCGCTGCCGAAACCCGACACCGAAGTGACGCCGGCCGCCGAACCATGGACGCGGAATATTGCCCCCATGCTCCAGGCAGCGTTAAAAAGCTTGTTCGGCTTTAAACCTGTCGATGACCGTGACATCAAGTACCGTTTCGACTTGACCGTGAATGCGCTGCGGGATCTCGGCTCGCAGATGGCGCTATTATCCGGACGTAAGAATCTCGTCTGGGTCACGCACGGCATTCCCCTCGTCGGGTTTTCCATCTCGACGCAAGCAAGCTTGGATTTTACGAATCCGCTACGGTGGTTTTGCGAGGAGTTGGAGCAGGCGCAGATCGTGGTGTACACCGTCGACCAGTCCATGGCTGGGGCTGGGGCGGCGGTAGGAACCTTCAGCGCCGAAAGCCTCGATGAATATACCGGCATTACGGGCGGGCGAGGGTATTCGAGCGACCGTGCCGGCGACGCGATCCAGCAGGCACGCACGGATTCCCGCGCGAATTACGAGATAGCCTATTACTCGGCGTCGCTAAAGCCCGATGGGAAACATCACAAAATTCGGGTAATTTGCGGGCGTAAGGAAGTGCGCTTGCAAACGGAACATGGGTTCTATGCGGTGGCGCCGGGCGGTCCCGCTTCCAGCGCATTACGCTCCCGGGAATTCCCGATGGAGATTGAAACCGCCGCCCATAGTCCGTTCGACGCTACCGAAATCGGGCTCCGGGCGAGTGTTTCCCCCGATCCAGCCAACGCGCAGAACATGCGTTTTGAAATCCAAATCGACGCAGCGGACCTGCTGCCGCGCCCCGCGCGGAATCAAGGTACCGGGAAAGTCTTCGTCGCGTTCCTGGCCTATGACGAAGGGCTGCAACAGGCCTCGCCTCCGATTCTGGTCAGCCTGACCCCGGAGCAGTTCGCGGCAGTCACCCACGGCGAAATCGGACTCCGCGAAGCGATTCCCGTCGCGCCGGCCATCCGCAAGGTCCGCGTCATCGCCTTCGATTCGGAACTGGGAGCGGTCGGGTCAATCACGATTCCCATTCTGTCTTCTAACTTCTGACTTCTGTCTTCTATGTTGCCGTCACTTCTTCTCAAACACAACCATATACTGGCTGCCCTTGATATGCTCGCGCTCGGATACCTTGCGGAATCCGTTGCGTTCGATCTCGCGGACCAGGTCGGGCTCGTCCAGCCGGATGTGCTTCACCGCGTCCCCGCCCGGCATGGCGTTCGGGCGCTTGTAATACTCCACCACTACCAGCCGGCCGCCTTCGCGCAACGCCCGCACAAAGGCCGCCAGCATTTTCTCCGGGTAGTTGTAATGATGATACGAATCGAGCGCCAGAATCACATCCACGGTGCCATCCGCGAGGCGGGGATCGGTCTCCGTGCCCTTGATGAACGCCACGCTGCCGAGCTTCTGGTCTCCGGCGCGCTGTTTGGCGGCGCTCAAAAAATCGTCGAAGATATCTTCCGCCATCACGTGACCCGACGGTCCCACGGCGCGGCTCAGATACGGCAACATGTAGCCGACGCCCGTGCCGATATCCGCCACCGTCATGCCGGGCTTGAGCCCCATCTCATCGACCAACTCCTGCGGCCTCTCGGTCGCCGAAGATATCGGGAACAGGCAATGGACTGACGAGGAGCGGCGTGCGCTCCGGCGCTGCCGTACGCCAAGCGGCTGGAGACGATTCGCACATTAACTTCGATGACATCCCCCGCCTGACCACTGAGCAATTGGCGCGCATGATGCGGCTGCGTGACGTCAGGCGAAAGGTAGCGGTGAGTGTGCGTCTCGACCCGCGGGTTCTCGATTGGCTGAAATCCAAGGGCGAAGGTCACCTGACGCGCATCAACGACATCCTCACAAACCTGATGGAAGCCGAGCACAGGGCGGATTAATTAATGGCCGCCGATGAACGCCGATGAACGCCGATAAGAGCCGGTCACGGTTTGACTGCAAAAATGGTGCCTTTTCCCGCAGTCCCACCCGTCAACGTCGGGCCATAGAGCACGCCGCGGCCCAAGGTCAGAGGCCCTGGGGCCGATCCGTCGCCGGTCGGACCCGTGAAACTATGCAGGACGGTCTCGGTCCAGGTTCCGCCAGGCGACGCTGGCGGCGTCAATTGGAAGACCGTGCCACACCCGGAAGCCAAGTTGTAGGGGTTGTTGCATACAGACGTGGCGTTTCCACCATACGTAGTGGTGCCATAGAGCACCCCATTCTCCCCCAACACCACGCCAGCGGCCGGCAAGGCCCCGTCGCCGTTAATTCCCGTGAAGCTGTAAATCACGGCCTCCGTCCAAGCCCCACCCGCTACGGCCGGTGGCGTCAACTGGAAGACTGTGCCACATCCCGGGATACACACCGTCCCGGTGCCGCCGTCGTAGGTTGTGCCGTAGAGTACTCCAGCCGGGCCCACGGTGACCGGTGCAAGCGAATTGCAGCCTCCTCCGTTGTCAAAGTTGTAAATGTTCGTGCCCGTCCAGGCACCACCCGCCGACGTAGGCGGTGACAACTCGTAGACCGAGCCGCAGCCTCCGGCGTTAGTGTCGTACGTTGTCCCGTAGAACGATCCGCCTGCAGAGACCAAGCTCGCTTGGGGGTTCATCCCCAGGGCGGTATCGGACCAAAAGTCAAACAGAGTTCTCTCTGTCCAACTTCCGCCCGGCGTCCCAGGCGGTGTTAGCGAAAACACCGTTCCGCCCTCTAGAACTTCATAGTAATGGTTGGAGAACGCCGTGCCATATACCGCTCCGGTTGGGCCGACGAACACCCCTCCAAGCGGCGTATGCGGAGCATCAAAGCTGCTAGGGAAACTGTAGAGCACCGTCTCGGTCCATACTCCGCCCGCAGTCGCCGGTGGCGTCAATTCGTAGACGGCGCCCCCGAATAGGGGGTTCCCCGAGCTGTCGTTACTCCCTCCGGTAGCGGTAGTGCCGTAAAGCGCTCCGTTGCTGCCAAAAACCGGCCTTGGGCCTGGCGCCCCTGCTGGGTTTGAACTGGGTTCCGCGCCATCTGCTCCGTTGAAACTGTGGAGCACGGTCTTAGTCCAGCCTCCTCCCGCTTTATGCGCTAATTCAAAAACTGTGCCACATAGGTAGCCAACGTTAACCCCGCACAAGTTCGTGCCCCCGACATCGGTGGTGCCGTAAAGCGCTCCGTTCTCACCGAGGGTCACGCCATTGGGCGAAGCTCCATCGCTGCCTCCCTTGAAGCTGTACAGCGTAGCGAAGACCGGACCTTGCGCGTCCCCGCCGCGTGCCGTGAGTAGCGCCAGCGCGACCAAAACCGTCGCTTGCGATTGAAGTGACTGTCGAAACGTGTGCATGTTTTTTTCTCCTCTCACTTCTTCTCGAACACCACCATATACTGGCTGCCCTTAATGTGCTCGCGCTCGGACACCTTGCGGAATCCGTTGCGCTCGATTTCGCGCACCACGTCGGGCTCGTCCAGCCGGATGTGCTTCACCGCGTCCATGCTCGGCATGGCATTCGGACGCTTGTAATACTCCACCACCACCAGCCGGCCGCCATCGCGCAACGACCGCACAAAAGCCGCCAGCATTTTCTCCGGGTAGTCGTAATGATGGTAGGAATCGAGCGCCAGAATCACATCCACGCTGCCATCGGCCAGACGGGGATCGGTCTCCGTGCCCTTGATGAACGCCACGTTGCCCAGCTTCTGGTCTCCGGCGCGTTGCTTGGCGGCGTTCAGAAAATCGTCGAAGATATCTTCCGCCAACACGCGGCCCTGAGGCCCCACGGCGCGGCTCAGATACGGCAGCATGTAGCCGACGCCCGTGCCGATATCCGCCACCGTCATGCCGGGCTTGAGCCCCATCGCATCGACCAGTTCCTGCGGTCTCTCGGTGGCATCGCGCCCGACGCTGCCCAGGCCCGCCGCAACCGCTTTGCGGCCCTCGGCGGTCTGATAGCGGGTGTTGGCGTCGGTGGCCACCTGTGCCCACAACGCCGTCGAGCAGGCGGCCAGCAGGAGTGCGCGGGGCATTTTCATAAATAAGGCCTTCATAAATAAGGCGTTCATAGGGCAGTCTCCATGGGCAGCGCCAGCGGCGGCTCCAGCAGAAAGTCGAGCTGCGCCATCTGTGCCACGGCCTCGCGTATAGCGTGCTCGTAAGTGGGTTCGACGGTGATCACGAACGGCAGGTCGCGTTTGGTTCCCGTGGGCAATTGCAAAACGGCCTCCAGACTGATGTTCTTCGCCGCCAGTATACCCGAAAGCCCCGCCAGGATGCCCGGCCGGTCCTTGACCCGGAAGCGCAGATAATAGGCGCGCGTCTGGAGCACCACCGAAACAGGCTTATACTCGCCCAGCCTTTCGTGCGCGAAGGGCGAAACGCGCTCCGGGCTGCCGCTGCGGATTTCGCGCGCCACGCGCATCAGGTCGCTCACCACAGCCACCCCGGTGGGCAGCGATCCGGCGCCGCGTCCGTAATAGAAAGTGTCCTCGCCGTACGCCCCCTTAACCCACACCGCGTTATAGGCGCCCTGCACGTTGGCCAGAATGGTGGACTGCGGGATCAGCGCCGGCCGCACCGACAGAATCAGCCCCTCCGGCGTCTGCCGCGCCGCCGAGATCAGCCGGATGGTGTGCCCAAGCTGATGCGCGTAACGGAAATCGAGCGGCGAGACGCGGCGGATGCCCTCCATGAAAATATCGGACGGCGTGATTTTCTCGCCGAACGCCAGGGCCGACAGGATCGCCAGCTTCGACCGCGCGTCGATGCCGTCCAGGTCGGCGCTGGGATCGGCTTCGGCTAAACCCATTTCCTGCGCCTCCGCCAGCACGGTCTCGAGCGGCGCGCCGCGCTTTTCAATCTCGGTCAGGATGTAGTTGCAGGTACCGTTCAGGATGCCGTAAATGGCCGTGATGCGGTCGCCCGAAATGCCTTCGCGCAACACCGCGTGAATGGGAATGCCACCCGCCACGCTGGCCTCCATGGCGACATTGATGCCGGCGCGAATCGCGCGATCCCAGATCTCCGGCCCGCACGCCGCCATCAGTTCCTTGTTGGCTGTCACGATCGACTTGCGATTGGCGATGGCCGCATCCACGATTTCGGCGGCCACGGTGGTACCGCCCACCAACTCCGCCACAATATCCACATCGGGATGCGCAACCACCTCGCGCCAGTCCGCCGTCCTGAACACAGGCCCCAGCGACTCCGGAATCGACTTGGCCGCCACGGAGCGGCTGCAAACCGCCGCCACCTTGAGCCGGAATCCCAGCTTCAGCGCGATCTGCTCCGCATTGCCCGCCAGAATGGCGAGCGTGCCGGAGCCGACATTGCCCAGGCCCACGATACCCACGTTCACTTCCTGCATATGGGCATTATGGCATGTGCTTTATGTGGCCGTGGCGCACGCCCTCAGCGTGCCGTGTCCGCACTCTTGCGGACACATGACGGCTCAGCGGTACTTGAACTCCGATGTGAGGAAGTGCAAATCGCAGACCTTTCGAAACCAGCCCATTGACACCCGAACCTGACCCTGCCATACTTGTCAAAATCGGAGGGTTCTATGCGACACGTCCCAGCCTTGGTTACTGCGTTTCTTCTGGCCGTCCCCCTATCAGCCGGCTCGATCGGCACCTACATCTTCACCGGAACGGCTAGCGGCACAGCGGGCAGTGCGTCCTTTACCGGAGTCACTCTCACGATCTCCGCGACCGGCGACATCGGCTTGATCGGACCGTGCACGGGGGGCAGCCCGCAATGCTTCCTTCTCGATATTTCCAACGGTTCCGCCGCCATTTCGATCGGCGGCGTCGGCTCGGGCACATTCAGCGCCCAGACATACGTTTTCGATAATCAAACAGCGTTCGCAGGCGCGGTCGGATTCGGCCTCGTGAGCGATGATATTCAGATCCATGACACGGACTTAGGGTCAACGGTCTTTTCTACCTACGACTTGGCCACTTCGCTCGGTCCGATCTGCTGCGTGACAGATCCCTCGACACCCGACTGGGTGAACCTCCCTACGACGCTGGGCAATACCACAATATCGAGCTACACCGATGTTAGCTTTCAAGCCATCGTTGGAGTGCCGGAACCGTGTACGCTCGTTGTGGCTCCCGCACTCCTCTGGTTCTTCCTCCGCCGCGCGTCCCGGCGCTGAACCCGGCTCCAACCTCCCGGCGCGTTTGCCATCTGGCTCTCCAAAGCGCCTCGGCCACCTCTTGGCCGGCGGACCGCAAAACTACGCGCGGCGCCGCAGCCACCGAGGCGACGCTGATTTACAGGACTCGGGAGCGTCCGGATGTCCTGGCAAAAGCGTCCGCAACCGCGCCCGCCACGCCCGCGGAGTTCGTCGTCAAGGCCGGCACTAAAATCCCGCTATCGCTGGTCAACAGCCTCAACACCAAAGTCACCGCGGAAGGCGACCGGGTGTATCTGGAAACCGCTTTCCCTATCGTCCAGGACGGGCGCATCGTGGTTCCGAAGGGCAGCTATGTGGCGGACACGGTTACGCAGGTGAAACGCGCGGGCAAGATGAAGGGCAAAGCGGAATTGTTCCCGCGATTCGATTCGCTCACGCTCCCAACGGCGTCACGCGCGAGTTTCGTTCCCGGCCGGACAGTGCCGACGGCAACGATGTGGACCGCCAGCGAAGGCAAGATCCGCGGCCGGGTTGGCGGGCGCGCTGCTCACGCGCGGCGCTACCATCCCCCGCAAACCTGCCCTGCGATAATCACGCGATAATTCGGAACCAATGGCGCTTGCGCACGGTCCAATACAATCGGGCACATGCGTATCGGCTGGATCGGTTTAATCGCTGCGTGGTTGGCTGCTCCAGGCACGGCCATAGCTCAAGCTCCGGCTCAAGCGCCGCCCTCGCCTTTCGCGGCCATCAGCGGCGTGGTTCTGAATGACGCCACGGGCGCTCCCATCCGCCGCGCCGCGATCACGCTATCCACGCTCGACGAGACGCCGCTCGAAGCCGTCACTTTCAGCGAATCGAACGGCGCATTCGGTTTCACCACCATCCCACCCGGCAAATACCGATTGCACGTAGACCTGGACGGCTTCCGGAAGGCCTGGTTCGGCGCCAACACGTCCACTCGCCCGCCCGGGACCTTGAACCTGGCGGCCAGCGACATCCGCTACGGAATCACCTTCCGGCTGCGGCCGCTCGGATCGGTATCCGGCGTGGTGCTCGATCCGGAAGGCGATCCGGTCCCCAACGCTCAAATGCGCCTGCTCAAGGCCGCTTGGGAGCGCCTGAAGCCCGCCTACAGAGACGAGCGGTGGGCCGGCACGGACGACCGCGGCCGCTACCATTTCCAGGATGTTCTCCCGGGCCAATACCTGGTCATGGCGGCCCAACATTACAATCCTGCATTGCCGATCCAGCCTGAAATCGCGGCGGGCCAAACCGCGTCGCAGAAGATGTACGCGGTCGAGTTCTATCCCGATTCGAGCCGCCTGTCGTCGGCGGCGCCTTTGCAACTCACCGATGGCATGGATCTCGAGGGCATAGACTTCCACCTCACCACCCGGGCGGTTGCCATGCTGCGTGGCAAAGTTGTGGTCCCCGGCGATCTGCCCGCGAACACGAACGTGCAAATCGGTGTGTTCCCGCAAGACGTCCCGTCGAGCGGCGACCAGAGCATCGGTGCCGGCGCATTCCAGCCCAATTACGAGTTTGAGATTGCCAACCTGATCGCCGGACCTTATGTGATCGAAGCGTCCCTATCCGTGGCAGGCCGCGACTATCGCGCCGTCGAACGCATCGAACTGCCGCCCGGCGGCCAGGAACTCACGCTGCATCCGGACCGCGCCATCGACGTTACCGGCCGTGTGGATCTGGAAGGCGGCGGAGAGCGGCCCACCGGCCCGTTTCGAGTCTCGCTGGTACCGGGCGGCTATCCTCCCGGCAGGAGCCAGATCCAGGTCGACGCCCAGCCGGACGGCACGTTCACCGCCCCCAACGTGGTTCCGGGGATCTGGGACATCAACGTCGAGCCGGTGCCGCCGGGCGGCTATATCAAGGCCATGCGGCTGGGCGAACAGGACGTCCTCACTGAGGACATGACGATCGAGCCGGGCACGCGCGAACCATTGCACATCGTGGTCTCCACGCGCGGCGCAGTGGTCACCGGCACGGTTACGGTGCCGCGGGGCGTGGCCAGGTCCGCGCGCGCTTCGGTGCTGCTCGCGCCTTGCGGCAAATATGCGCAAGTCTTAAGCTTCTACGCGATGGCTATCGCCGACGATGCGGGACACTTTGAGTTCAAGGGCGTCACCCCAGGCCGGTACAAGGTGTACGCCTTCGAAGAATTGGATCCGTCGGCGTACGAAGACCCCGGCTTCTTGAAACCCTTCGAAACACTCAGCGAAGCCTTCGACGCGGCGGAAGGCGCGCGGGTCGGCCGGCAAACGCAACTTATCCTGACCGGGATTCCGGCCGGGGCGGGGAATTGACGAAACATGCCGCGCGCATTCTGCATCTACCTGTTGGCCTCGACGGCGATGGCGCAGATTCAGCCCGCGCCGTCGGCCGCGGCCTCTTCCGGCGCGGCCGGTACGGGCAGCACGGGCAGCATAGAAGGAATCGTTTCCGACGCCACCAGCCATGCGCCGCTCAGGAAGGTCCAGGTGACGCTCACCGGAGCGATAGCCGTTGCTCTGAACGCGGTCACCGATGCCGGCGGCCGCTTTGCCTTCCGCGAGCTTACGGCTGGCAGCTATTGGTTGGGCGCGTGGAAACCAGGCTACAACCCGCCGCAGGCGATCTTCGCTGCGGAGGCGCAGAGCACTGGGTTCGTGCTAGGCGATGGCGAACAAAGGAAGGGCATCGAAATCGCGCTCCTGCCCGGCGGCGCGATTGGCGGCCGCGTGGTAAATGAGGAGGGCGTCCCCGTTCGCGGCTGCACCGTGACCGCCGTGCAGCCTGCATACGAGCAAAACCGCCGCAACCTGAGCGGTGTGGGAGGGACCGCAACCACCGACAAGGGCGAGTATCGCATCGACAACCTGGCGCCAGGCCGCTATCATGTGTTCGCGCACTGCCGGGTCGCACTGCCGGCCGCGCATCCGCTGCTGCCGCGCGGCGATCCGCGGACTCCGCACGAAACCTATTTGCCGCAGTTCTGCGGAGGTGGACTGGATCCCGCCACCGCCACCCGGCTGACGGTGGTTGCGGGCGCCAGCCTGGAGAATGTCGATTTCCGGATGACCCGCGTGCCGGCATTCACTTTGCGCGGCAGCATTGCCGGAGGCGATGCCGAAGCGCTCGCCAGTGTGGTGAACGTGATGCTGCTCCCCGCCAACCGCCTGCTGCGGAGCTTGTTGCTGTCGAGTGCCGCTGCGGATTCCCAGAGCCGCAAGTTTCAAATCCAGCCGGTGATCCCCGGATCGTATCTTCTACTCGCTTTCAGCATGCACGAGGGCCGCGTGTTCTCCGCGCAGCGCATGGTGGAAGTCGGGGCCGCGCCGCCCGATCCGCTGGAGATTCCGCTGCAGAGCGGCGCGGACCTGAAGGGCAGTCTGCAATTCGATTCCGACGATCACCCGCCGCTTGAGAACGGCCAGATCTCGCTGGCGCCGATGGACGGACCTTTCTTCGTGCCGCAACCGCGCGCCCAACTGGATAAAGACGGCGCATTTACATTGACCGGCGTGCTGCCCGGCCGCTGGCGGCTGATCGTCAGCGTGCCCGGCTTCGCGAAGTCGGTCTCCTTGGCTGGTCAACCCGTGTCGCCCGATGTCTTCCAAGTGGGAGCGGGCGCTGCTGGGCCGTTGCGCATCGTGATGGGGAGCAAACTGGCGGATGTACATGTGGAGGTCGCCGGGGCGGCTCCCGACCGGCAGGTTTCGGCCGTCATTTTCCCGGAAGACTCCGATCGCCTGGGCGCCGGTCTGGAGCGCGCCGGCTCCGCCATGGGCACCGGCCGCATCGAGTTTGGAGCAATGCCGCCCGGCCGCTACCGGGTCTTCGCCATCGACAGCCCCAATCCTTGGCCCATCCTGCAAAGGCCGGACTGGCTGAAGGCGCTGGAAAGCCGCAGTGCGGCCATCGATGTTCCCGAAGGCGGGCGCGTGAGTACGACAGTGGAGACGATCCCGCGCGACGAACTGATGCGGGCGCTGGAAGAGAACCCGTGATCGGGCGGTCGGATCTTGCCGAAGCGCTTAAAACCCGAAAAGCTGCATTTCGACGCGATTAAACCCCAAAAACTTGCTATAAGGTATCTAGAGACGCGCTAATGCCCGATTTCTCAGCGCTGCCCGAAGTCTTCGTCTCCGATGCCAGCCTCGCGGCCGCAGTCTCCCGCGAAGTCAAGCGCGGAGCTTTGCGCAAACTGGCGTCCCGGCTTTACACGCGCAACCTCAACGATCCACCCGAACAGATCGTGCGGCGGAATCTGTGGCCGCTGGTAGCGGCCTATCTGCCTGGCGCGCTGATCGCCGACCGCACCGCGCTGGAGAACCGGCCGGCCGCCGATGGTTCCGTGTTTCTGGTCGCCGATCATAAGCGCGCTATCGTCTTGCCCGGAGCGGTCTTGCGCCCACGGCGGGGGCACCCGCCCTTGGAGAGCGACCGGCCCTTCATTGGCGGCCTGCGGCTGGCCTCGCCCGCCAGGGCATTTCTGGAGAATATGCGGCCGTCGCGCGCTCGCGGCGGCGTGGCGCGCACTCTGTCGAAGGTGGAGGTTGAGGAGCGCCTCGACGAAATGCTGCGTCGGGGCGGTGAAGCGGCGCTGCAACGGCTTCGCGACGAAGCCCGCAAAACCGCGGTGCAACTCAACCTGCCCGGCGAATTCCAGCGCCTCGATACCCTCATCGGAACCTTGCTCGGCAGCCGCGACACGCCGCTCGCATCGCCCACCGCGGCCGCGCGCGCTGCGGGGCGGCCTTACGATCCACAGCGGCTCGACCTGTTTCAGCGCTTGCATGCGGAATTGGCCAGGGCGGCGCCCGTCACGCGGCTGGAGCGCCCCACGGACGGCCCGGCCCTGCCTTTCTTCGAAGCCTATTTCTCCAACTTCATCGAAGGCACTGAGTTCGCCGTCGATGAGGCCGCCGATATCGTCTTCAAAGGACACATACCGCGCGCTCGCCCGGCAGACGCATACGACGTGCTCGGCACGTGGAAGGTGGTCTCCGGCAAACGTGAAATGTCGCGTTTGCCCCGAAACATCGAGGAACTGACGGCGATTCTCAACAGCCGTCACGCGCGGGTTATGGAGGGGCGCCCGGAGCAAGGCCCTGGCCGATTCAAGACCGAAGCCAATCGCGCCGGCTCCACGTTCTTTGTCGCGCCCGAGTTGGTGTCGGGCACACTTGCCAAAGGCTTCGAAATCTACCGCAGTCTCGCAGCCCCGCTCCATCGCGCCATCTTCATGATGTTCCTCATCTCCGAGGTTCATCCGTTCGCGGACGGAAATGGCCGCGTGGCCCGCATCATGATGAATGCGGAACTCGTGGCTTCGGGCGAGAGCCGGATCGTCGTGCCAACCGTCTATCGCAACAACTATCTGATGGCGTTGAAGGCCCTCTCGCAGAATGGCATCGCCGGAGCTGTTGTGCGGATGCTGGACTTCGCGCAACGCTATACCTCGGCCGGCGACTTCGCGGACTTGAACCGGGCACGCTTCATCTTAGAAAGAACAAACGCCTTCGCCGATCCCAATGAGGCCGATGCTCGCGGCATTTCTCTGATACTGCCGACTCCCGATATGCTCGCGGACGCGGCGCGGCTGTGATATGGATTGGCGCGTTTTCAACTCAACAGAATTGCATTTCGAGCGCGGGCCGCGAGCGCGCGATCAAAGGTGACCATCGCGCCGCCGGCGCACTCGGCAAAGGTTTGCAGCCAGGCATCGGCCCAGAGCTTGGGCGAAGCGGTTCTGCCGGAGGCGCATTCCCGAAAACGCGCGTTTCGATGCCAGTCGGCTCGGGGATAAACGCAACCCGGTCATCGTCGAAGAGGCGGTCATGGACGCGCCAAGCCTCCGCCATCGCCAAGGGCTTGCCGTCCATGGCCGCCGCAGTCAACATCAGCCGCAAGAAACCCAACTGCGCGAGCCGCGAGAACCCTATGCGGTTGGTCTCCTGTTCCCACCAGCGGCTGGCAGAGGCATGATGGACATGTTCTGACGTGACCAACGCCAGCCACACATTGATATCAGGGAAAGTCAATGAGGTCATGAATCTGTTCGTTGGTAAGGTCTATGTGCCGGCCGGCGGGAGGAATCAGTGGCGGATCGAGGCGGAGTCGCCTGCGCGGGCGAGCCGGTTCAGCTTCCTCCACGGCGCGTTCGATGCTGCGCAGGATCAATTGGCGGGCCGAGCAGCCCTGGCGCGCGGCGGCTTCGTGCAGCCGGCGGTGCAGATTGCGCGGCATGTCGATACTGGTGCGGACTGAATCCGGATGCACAACAGTATTATGGCAGCGGCGACCAAACAGGTCAACCCAGCGGCCCACAGCGGCACCGCCGCCGAAGATCTGGCTGCGAACTTGACGCGGCGGGATCCCGTCTGTCTCCACCGCGCCCGCAATCCACTCAGCCAAGTTCAGAACATCCGCCAGATCCAAGCTGTATGCGCCCACTTGCCGATAACACGGCCCCGCTTCCGTCAAGTTAACATTCGCACGCGATTTGGCCCACCGACCTTCTACGACTGGGCGCCACCTGCTGGCGGAGCCTTGGGAGCGGCCTCGAGTTGAGGCTGGGTCTCAGCGGAGAAGTCACTCTCGAGCAAGACAGCCTCCCGCAGCCAGTCCCTGAACTGCTCGCATATGAGCCCGTAGGACGTTTCAATCTTCTCGGCTTCAAGTAGGCGCATCTGCGCTTTTATTGATGAGATCTGAGTCCAGACCTTCAGCTTCTTCTCGACGTTCAGCCGGCGAATTCTGATCGTCTGCGCGATCGCGATCGGTACACTCAAGATGCTGGCGATCGATGCGACGACGGTCAAAATGAAAACGAGGTTTTCTTGGTTCGGCATGGTGAAGCTGATTCTAGTTTAGCGGAAGTGCGCAAAGACGCCCAGTCACGTTACCGCCAGCCCCGACCGCTCCAGCAGCGCGTTCGGGTCCGGGTCCCGCCCCATAAACTTCCGGTACAACTCCGCGGGATCTTCGCTGTCGCCGCGCGCGAGGATCGCGTCGCGGAACTCGGCGCCGGCCTCTGGGCTGAAGATGCCCTGCGTGCGGAAGCGCGTGAAGGCGTCCGCGTCCAGCACCTCGGCCCACTTGTAGGAGTAATAGCCGGCGCCGTAACCCACCGGGCTGGCGAATAGGTGCGTGAACGCCGCCACCATGGCGTGGTCCGGCGGCAGCGGCGCGGGCGAGTATTGCTGCAGGATTCCGCGCGCGTACTCGATCGCATCGCCATCGCGCGCGGGCGCGTAATCGATGTGCAAGGCCAGGTCCACGAAGCCGAAGCCGAGTTGCCGCATTTGCCCGTTGGCGCTGCGGAAATTGCGGGCGCGCACCATCTTCTCGAACAGGACGCCAGGGATCGGCTCGCCGGTCTGGTAGTGGCGCGCGAACAGGTCCAGCGGCTCGCGCTCCCAGGTCCAGTTCTCCATGATCTGCGAGGGCAGTTCCACGAAATCCCAGGCTACACTTGTGCCCGCCAGGCTGCGGATCTCCACGCGGCTCAACAAGTGATGCAGCAGGTGCCCGAACTCGTGGAAGATGGTGGTCACTTCGTTATGCGTCAGCAGCGCGGGCCGGTCCGCCAGCGGCGGCGTCAGGTTGCCGCAGATTAGGCCCAGGTGCGGCCTGAAGCCCCCGTTGGAGCCGTCGCCCGCCGGGCCGCCGGTGATCAGCGCGTCCATCCAGGCGCCGCCGCGCTTGTTCTCGCGCGGATACCAATCCGCGTAAAACCCGCCGATGAAGGCGCCGTCGCGATCGTAGACGGCGTAATAGCGCGCCTGCGGGTCCCACACGGGCACGCCCGGCTCCTCGGCCACGCGAATGCCATAGAGCCGCCGAACCGTCTGGAAGAGTCCATCCACCACGCGCTCGAGCGGGAGATATGGACGCAATTCCTCTTCGTCGAAATCGTAGAGCGCGGCGCGCTGCTTTTCCGCGTAATAGGCGACGTCCCAGGGCTGTAGCTCCGGCGCGTCCGGACCCTCCAGGCTGCGCCGGAATTCCAGCAGATCGCGGTTCTCGCGCGCGAATTGCGCCTCGGTCTTGCGCTTGAGGTCTTTCAGGAATTCCTCGGCGCGCTCGCCGGTGTGCGCCATGCGATCGTGCAGCACCAGGTCCGCGAAATTGCGGAAGCCCAGCAGTTCCGCCTTCGCCCGCCGCAACTCCAGGATGCGGCTCAGCAGCGGACGATTGTCATGCTCGCCCCGGCTGGCCCGGATGGCATAAGCGCGGTACATCTTCTGGCGGATTGCGGCGTCATCCAGGTACATCATCACCGGTGTGTAGCTGGGCGCTTGCAGGGTGAATCGCCAGCCGGCCAGACCCTTTTGCGCGGCGCTGGCGCGGGCCGCGGCCACGGCCGATGGCGGGAGTCCGGCCAGCCCGGCTTCGTCCGCGATCGCCAGCTCGAAGGCGTTGGTCGAGTCCAGAACGTTCTGCGAGAACTTGGTGGTGACCGTGGCCAGCTCGATATCGATGGCTTCCAGGCGGCCCTTGCCCTGGGGATCGAGGTCCGCGCCGTGCCGCCGGAATGTGTCGATGGTCTTGGTGAGAAAGCGGCGCCGCGTGCCGGCCAGCGCGCGCGCTTCCTCGGTTGCCGAGTATGATCGGATTGCCTGCCACAGGCCCGCATGCAGCGGAATACCGGAATAGAACGCGCTGACCTCCGGCTGTACGGCATTGTACACTTCGCGCAATTCCGGATAGGTGGCCACCGATTCCAAGTGCCGCACCACCGACATGGCCTCATCCAGCGGCTCGGTGCTGGCGTCGAGCGCCATTAAGGTGTTGTCGAAAGTGCGCGGTTCGGGATCGGCCGCCAGCGCATCGATGCGTTGGCGCGCGTCGCGCAGCAGCTCGGCCACGGCCGGCTGGACATGTTCGGCGCGGATCTGGTCGAAGGGGATTCTGAAAGACAGGTTCAGCAGAGGATTGTGGGTCGCCGTATCTGACATTTCCAACTTGAGGTTAGCAGAAAGCTGTCGGCGATCAGCGTTCAGCCGTCGGCTTTCAGCCACCGCCGTCGTGAAAGCTGATAGCTGATATGTGGCATAATCGAGTGCAGCCGCCACAAAATGCAATCAGAACCAAATGGGACACGTCCCGAGAGCCTGTACGCGCTGGTAATCTACCTTTCGGATCCACTGGGCGGTTTTCTGGACGATTTGCGGCTGGAGATGGTGCCCGGCTGCAATCCGCACGCGCACATCAGCGTGCTTCCGCCACGGCCGCTGCCAGTGGCGCCGGAAGCCGCCATTGAGGAGATCCGCGGAATCGTGGCCGGTTTCGCGCCCTTCGATATCGAATTGGGCCAGATTGAGAAATTCGATGTCACGGACGTAATCTACATCAGCGTGGAAGGCGGCGCCGGGCAGTTGCGCAAGCTGCACCAGAGCTTGAACCGGGGCGCGCTGGCTTTCCCGGAGTCCTTCGCGTATCACCCCCATGTGACTCTGGCGCAGGAGATCGACGCGGGCCAAGTGGAAGCGCTGGTCGCTCTGGCCTCTCGCCGTTGGCGCGATTTCCGGGGGCCGCGCCGGTTTCGCGCCGAGAGCACCGTGGTCGTGCGCAATACGCGCGGGAATCAGTGGGTCGACCTGGCCAACGGACCGTTGCGCGCGGCGCCGGTGGGCCCCCTGGCTTAGATTAGATTAGGTCAGGATGCCTCCGAGCGAGCCTCAACCAGTCCCGACCCGCGCCGCCGCGGTCGAAGATCCGCGCGTCTACCTGGCCGCGGAGCGTACGTTTCTGGCGTGGATCCGAACCGGCCTGGCTCTGATGGGATTTGGCTTCGTGGTGGCGCGCTTTGGCTTGTTCCTGCGCGAAATAGAATTCAGCCAGCACCCGCTCAGTCTGCATTCCGCGAAGTTTACGCTGTGGGTCGGCACCGCGCTGATCCTCATCGGCGTTATCGTGAATTTGTTCTCCGCGCTGCAACATATCCGCTTCGTGCGCGCAGTGAGGTGCGGCACAGACGTGGTGGACCGGCCGGTAACCATGGCCGTGGTATTGGCGCTGATTCTGGCCGTCACCGGGGTGGCGATGACGATTTACCTGGTATTTGTGCGATGACCCGGCGCGGCTTGTTGACTTCCCTGCTTCTTAGCCGATTGCGCGCGGCCGGGGTGCCCTCCGGGCCCGGCAACCGCAAACGCATCGTACTGGTGAGCGGAGACGACGAGTACCGCTCCGAAGAAGGGTTGCCGCAGTTGGCGAAAATCCTGTCCACGCGGCATGGTTTCGATTGCACCGTGCTCTATGCCATCGATCCGACCGATGGCACGATCAAGCCGGACCTGCACACCAACATTCCCGGACTCGAAGCGCTGGGTTCCGCCGACCTCATGGTGATGCTGCTGCGCTTCCGCGATCTGCCCGACAGGCAGATGAAGCACATTGTGGATTACGTGGAATCCGGCCGCCCCATTGTCGGACTGCGCACCGCCACGCATGCCTTCGATCTGAAGAGCAGCCCGACATACCGGCGGTACAGTTGGAACAGCAAGGAATGGGACGGCGGCTTCGGACGCCAGGTGCTGGGCGAGACCTGGATCGATCACCACGGCCAGCATGGCAGGCAAAGCACGCGCGGCATTTTAGCAAAGGGCGCGGAGAATCATCCCATCTTGCGCGGCATTCGCGACGGCGATATCTGGGGTCCGACCGATGTATATGAAGTGCGCCTGCCGCTCGCGGGCGACAGCCGTCCGCTGGTGCTTGGCCAGGTGTTGGAGGGCATGCACCGGGACGATCCGCCCGCGCAGGGGAAGCCGAACGATCCGATGCTGCCGATAGCCTGGGTGAAGACTTACACCGGCGCGCGAGGGAAGGCCGCGCGCGTCTTCACCACCACCATGGGCGCCTCGCAGGATCTGCTTAACGAAGGCGTGCGCCGCATGATCGTGAATGCTTGTTACTGGGCGCTTGGAATGGAGGCCCGCATCCCGGCGAAAACCAAGGTCGGCCTGGTGGGCGAGTACCATCCGCTGCCGTTCGGCTTTGGCGGGTATCGGAAGGGCATCAAGCCCGATGCCACTTAGCTGCTCGGTGGGGCAGACCCCAACATAAGCGCTAGCTTAAGGTATTTGGGCTTGAGACGATGCCAATTTCCCAGAACGCCGTATCTCGGGAGTTTGAGTGAGCCCACCCGTTCCGCGGGTCTCAGACGGAGTCCAAGCGCCTCGTAAACACTACGGCGTAACAGTGGATCTATCCCGAAGCTCATGCCACAGGCTGGCGCGTGTTCACGGCCAGGCCCCACCGCCAGGGTCGAAATCGGCGCCTGTTTTTGAGACAGAGATTTGCGATTTTC
>PKYZ01000692.1 GCA_003132865.1 Bryobacterales bacterium | reverse complement strand
CAGGGTGACGCCAAGGCCGGACTATTGCCGTCCCGTTTCCCCGACTTGCGAGCCTGACGTCCCGGCATGGCTGATGCCCACGGTTCAATCGTTCCTGTATTTGCTCCAGTTGCCTCGGAATTGGGATGGCTACGGAGCTATGGAGATTCAGGAACAGATCGCACAAAAAGCGCTGACGGTCCTGGTCGAGGTCATGGAGAATGACGCGCCAGCGCCGAGCGTCGTTCCTCTGGACGACGGCGGCATTCAGGTTGAGTGGCATCGGCGGGGCCGGAACCTCGAAATCGAGTTTCCCGCCGGTGAGGCGCCGGGCTTCTATTATTACGAAGACGGCAGCGAATTGGAAAGCGAAGGACAAGTCTCCAGAAGCTACGATCGGATCCAGGCGTATATTGCAAACCTGAAGTGAGATCTGCCCCGGGCATGGCGACGGACCATTTCGACGATCCAAATATCCCCGATGAGGAACGGCTCTTCCGCCGCGTACACCTAACCCACATCGTGGAGGGTGATGGCGGGAGGAGCGAGGTGTCATCGGCCGCGTTTCGCAACACCGAGCTCTCTGTCAATCTGGAGGCGGTGATGCAGGCCGCGGGGCGACAGCCCAAGGATGCGCTGAAGGACAATCCCAACGACCTGCTGATGAGCATCGCCGCCGGCGTGTGCCGCGGGAATGGGCAGATTGTCGGCCCAGACCCGAGACCCGAGGAACCCGCGCACGGCTACGTATTCGGCAAAATCGACTTCGCGTTCTTCACGCGCGTGATGCCGGCGGCCTGTTTGTAAAATGAACGTATTGCGCTCTGATCCAGAGCGCGGGCAGGTGATGCCGTTTGGCCAGCGAAGATCAACCATGAAGTTGATTACCCTGAAAAGGCGGCCGGCGAATTGCAACTTTAAGGTAAAGGGAGGCTCACGATGGCGCAGCTGATCTACATAGCTATAACGTCGCTTGACGGTTACGTCGAGGACGAGGGCGGCAGATTCGACTGGGCCGTACCGGACGAGGAGGTGCACACCTTCGTCAACGACCTATTGCGACCGGTTGGCACCTACCTCTACGGTCGCCGGCTGTACGAGACAATGGTCGGTTGGGAGACCATGGACACCGCCGCCCAGGCGCCGTTCACGCGGGACTTTGCGGAGATCTGGCGGGCGGCCGATAAGATCGTGTACTCCAAGACGTTGGAAAAGGTCTCCAGTGCCAGGACCCGGATCGAGCGAGACTTCGACCCGGAAGCGGTCCGGCGCACAAAAATGCTGGCAGGACGCGACATCACGGTGGCTGGAGCCAGCCTCGCCGCCCATGCGATAAAGGCCGGGTTGGTGGACGAATACCACCTGATTATCTCGCCCATCCTGGTGGGAGGCGGCAAACAATCCCTGCCGAACCACGTTCTGCTCAGGCTCGATCTGCTGGCCGAACGACGCTTCGGCAACGGCGTGGTTCACCTCCACTACCGCCCCAGGAGGGTGAGTTGATCTCAAAATCAACCGGTAAAGATGGCGAACCTTCCGATGGATTTGCCGCGCCTGGAGGACCTAACCCATACACCGCTGTGGAGAGAAAACCTGGACTGGCTGCGTTCCACCTTTCCCGCATCGCGGGGCCGGAACTGAAGCAGCCGTTCTGGCCGCCCCATCACCGATTCCGCACCCGGAACACTGCCAAACCGCCCTTCCCCAAAGCCGAAAATCGATTCCATACCCATAGGGGGCCGCGTCCGCCGCAAACGCCAGCGGCTTCGTCCAAACGCCCGAATCGAAAGTGCCCCGGCTCGAACCTTCCTACGCGCCCGAGCCGTCGGGACGCGGGGCAACTTCCGATTGGGTCCTAGCGTTAGCGGCGGGCAATACTGTCAGCCGGGCGGAGCCTTGGCCGGCCGCGCCTTGCCGCGCTCAGTAAGTCGATACTCTCCCCATGAGCTGGACTGCCGCACTCGCGCGGGCCGGCACCACCCGCCACGCCCGCCGCGCCGAGAACCAGCAAGGCGCGCAAAGAAGCGCGGTCGGGGATCGCAGACGCTAAGCCTCCCGTCACCAATACCGACCGCTCCGTCGTATTCCCGCGCCGTGCGGCGACCGTCGCCTCCGGCCGACGTGAATCCGCCGAACAGCGCCCCTCGGTGAGCGCCGCCACCGGGGACCGGTGTGGCGCACGGCCGAGGAGCACGGCGAGGATGGCGCGGGCGCGCAGGGCCCGGCGCGTTCAGGGGCGCGTGCGCCTGCCGGACCTGACGCCGAATCGAACTTCGCGCTCTTCACGCGGGCGATGCCTGCGGCCAGTTCCGGCGCCAGCCGCCCGTTGCGCGACCGCCAGCGTGCGGATAGAGGTGCGGGCTGCGCGCAAGACGCCTGCAGCCATCATTTGCAGGGCAGCGGGTGGCGGGTGGCGCACCATTTTTCGAGTGCGCCGCTGATCCAGGAATGTCGGCGAGCGGCCACTTCACCGGGATGGCGACGCGGCAAAGGCAGGGAACGGTCCGTCTGCCCATTTTCATGGAACGGCGTTTCACGGGAGNNAAGCTTCCCAGATCCGGACTTCTCGAGAGCACCGTCCGGCAGATCGGTGCATCGGGCGTTTCGCAGCCAAGTGGACGTGGAATTCCCAGGAATCTCGTTTTCCAGGAACCCCACTTCATGGCCGCTTATCGGACATGACGCCAGTGTTCGTTCGAAATCGCCTACTTTCTAGACGAGCNNGATTCCCAGCAGAAACTGCACCTCGTAGTCATGCGGGGGCCGTAGATAGAACGCGACGTCGTCGGACGAGGGACTGCGCGGGACTGTCCACTTCAGGCATCGGATTTCAGGTGTAATGCGCACATCGCCGGTTTGAATCCCGGTTCCGGCTTTTAAACACCAACGCACGGTCATTTGTTGAACCTCCCGCTGGGAGTCCGCGGACGCAATTCGGATAACGCCTGATCGCCGAAAAGCTGCGGTGGACGCCGTCATCATCTCTACGCGCCGGAATGGAAGCGACCTATGCCTGGATCGCCGCGCAGGTGAAAGCCGGGCGACAGTCGGTGGGCAAACCCGGTCAGGCCACCTTCCCCGTTACGCCAACTGCGCCGTAATCACCTGATTCCGCGTCCCCCGCCCCCCGTATCCGGCTTCTTGCTGTTGATCCTCGTTTCCAGCGCATCGATGCGGGCGGCCTGGAATGCCGGTTGCTCGGCCTTCGCAATCGTGAGCGCCTTTTGGTAGTACTGATTGGCGGCTTCGGATTGGCCGTTGGCGTCGAGAACCTGCCCCAGCGCCTGGTTCACGGCGGCCGAGTCCGGCGCCTGGGCTAAGGCCTGTTGCGCCAAGGCAAGGGCGGCAGGGGCGTTTCCTTGGCGGAGGAGCGCCTGCGCTTTCGCATCGAGGCTCAGCGCCCCGGCCAGAGGGATATCGAAATGGCCGTCGTAGACGAAGACGCCGTAGTCGATGATTGCCGCCGGCTTCAGATTCTGAAACTTTCCGTACGGGTTGAGGCGGCCCACGCCGGTTTCAAAGCCGGAAAGAACGCCGGAGCTGATGAGCACGGGTCCGTCGACGGCAGGCGGCGTGTCCGGGGACCGAACCTCGGCCGTGTACAGCGGCGTGCAAGGAATGCCGTAAGAGGCGGGGTCCACCACGGACTGGCTGAAATAGGCGAACCAGCAGTTCTTGACGCCGCGCGCATCGAGATAGCGCTTGACGGATTTGAGCTGCTGGCCCCAATCGGCGCTGGAGTCGCTGACATACTTGTAGGCGTTCGCCGGGCCGCCGAAGGCCTCGTTCGTATACGCTATGTAGTCGGGGAAGGCATGAAGGACCGACACGGCTTGAAAGACCAGCAGCAAAACCACGGCGTAAAGCCAGCGGCGATTGCGCACCGCCAAAGCCCAGGCAGCCCCGGCGATGGGAACCGCGAGGAAGATATAGACGGGTAGGATGTGCCGCACGCCGATATTCATGCCGCCGGTCATGGAGAACGCCATGTAGAGCGCGGCGGGAGTTACCGTGTAGAGAATTTCGCGGGAGAGGCGTAGTTTGCCGGCAATGACCGCCCACGCGCCGATCGCGAGCAGGATGAGAAACGTGAGGCTCGACTTAATGAGCATGGTGATGGGGAAAAAGAACCAGACCGCGTGCGGGTGGACCACGCCCAGGATATAGCTGGTAAACGACTTGGCCTGAGAAAGAATGTAGGCGAAGGCGTAGGTATAGGGCGCGGGCAGCAGGTGTAGCTTATCGACCTCAGCGAGCACCTTGGCGTCAAACGCGCTCGGTACGCGGCTGAGTTGCGCCGCCATGGGAGGATTGAACGGCACGGCGTCGGCTTGGGCGTAGCGGAAGCCGTAGGCGGCCCACAGGATCATTATGGAGATTGCGCCAATGACCGCCAATGCAAGCGCCATGCGCCAGGCGTGGCGCGCGGTCGGGACGGGTGGAACATCGGGCGCGAGCTTCTTTGGCCACAGAAGCTCGAAGGCGGCGAGGAGCACAAGCGTGGGAAGCAGCAGGATGGAGCTGTGCTTGGCTGCGAGCGCGAGCCCCACGACAAGGCTAGTCCCGATGAGGCGCCACACCGCCGGGAATTTCACGTAGCGGTAGAAGGCATACATGGCCCAGAACATGAAGAAGGCGTTGCCCGAATCCAGGGTAGTCAGTGCCGAATGGCCCATGAGCGTGGGGTCGAATGCGATAAGGCCGAGCGCGACGAATCCGGCGCCCAGGCCGAACATTTCCCGCGCGGCGGCGAAGACAAGAATCGCCAGCAGGAGCGTGAAAACCGAATCCGCCATGCGGGCGCGGAACATGATGGTGTTCGCGTCGTTCTGGAAGACGAGCGCCTTGCCGGCCTGAAACCCCAACGGCTCGTAGGGGAGCCTTGGGATTGGCGGTTCCGGCAAGTTCATGCCGATCAGGGGCAGGGTGATTAGGCGCGTGATCAGGGGTGGATTCAGGGTGACGTAGCCATGCTTCCATTGCAGGTAGCCGGAGTAAATATGAAAGGGCTCGTCAAAAGTCGCCGAGTTGTCGCGGGCCATCAGGAACATTTGGAGGAAGATGGCGAGGAGAAAGGCGGCGACGACTCCGAAAACGACAGGTTTGCGATTGGCCAGTTTCATGGCGCCTCCACAGTGCCCAGGCGCGGCGGCCGAGGAGTGACAGATCCAGATGGGACCATTGATATTCGAAGCGCGAGTGTATCACGGCGCGCCCCCGTAGGCTCCGAAACCGGATACGCGGCAGAGCGCGAAGGGACGACAGCCTCTTAATCGCGTATGGTCCAAACTGGATCTGCTGGAAATTGCGCTACTTGTCCGAAGGCCAAGCGCTATCCGCAGCACGAAGCGCCATTACGCGGGGGTGAGCGGCGATCATTGAAGTGATTCTTCTCCACCTCAGGAGCGACCTCTCCAACGCGCCGGGGAGGGCCAAGGAGTATTTTAACCGATGTGTTCCCCTCAGTTCCGCCAGATCCCGGATGCGCCGGGCAGACACACGGCGTTGTGGCCGAAAGACGGGGTTCAATTCCTTCGACATTCCGGGCGGGACAGCGGACCGTCGGGGTCCGCAATCGCGAAAGTCAAAGTCCGAGATCCACTTTCCTGGCACAACTCCTTCCGAGCGCCCAACCATTCGCCCACATTCGTCGAAGCCGCTCCAATAGCGATCGGTTTAGATAAGATTAGAGCGATGATAGCCATGCGCTCTTTAGCGGTGTTCGATCTCGGTGGCGTGCTGATTGACTGGAACCCGCGTCACTTATATCGCAAGCTCTTCGATGGAGACGAGAAAGCGATGGAGCATTTTCTGGCGACGGTTTGTACACCTTCCTGGAACGCTCAGCAAGATGCGGGACGAACGTTTGCCGACGCCTGCGCCTCCGTGAGGTTGGCTCATCCGCGCCAAGTGCGGTTGATTGACGCCTGGTTCGAGCGTTATGACGAAATGCTGGCAGGGCCGATCCTCGGCACCGTTGACCTCCTCACGGAACTGCGCGCTCGCGGGGTTCCTCTGTATGCTCTCAGTGATTGGTCCGCGGAAACGTTTCCTGTAGCCCTGAAGCGATTCGAGTTCTTGCAATGGTTTCGAGGAGTCTTGATTTCTGGCCAGGTCGGACTGTTAAAACCGGACCCGCATTTTTTTCAGCTTTTCCTTGAGACTTTCGCAATCGATCCTGCCCGCGCCATCTACATCGACGACCGGAAACCGAACGTAGCGGCCGCTGCTGCTTTTGGCATGGAGGGCATCTTATTTACCGATCCACCTGCGCTTCGGGCAGAACTGGTGAGGGTCGGGTTGATTCCAGGATAACTCCTACCCAGGGCAGCGTTTCAGATCGTGCCTGGATCACGGCGCACTACGAAACTGCGCTACTCAGCAGAAAGAGGGGCGTTGTGGCCGAAAGACGGGCTTCCATTCCTTTGAGCTTGCCGGGCGGGACAGCGGACGCATTCAGCCTTCCATGTGAGCGTGTAGTCGCCTACGCTGAGATTGGCCCCAAACGGCGTTCTGGGAGATCAGTCCTGTGAAGTCCGGTCCACGTCAACTGGCCGTCTGACTACCACGCATTTCGTGGCAGGTCGGCTCGTCGGGCACACCACACCGACGGCTTCCACGCATCCGCGCGCAGTGTGTCGACTGTCGCCTGCGGCGTGATCCGCCCGAACAGCGCCCATCGGTGAGCGCCGCCACCGCGGACCGACGCAGCGCACAGCCGAGCAGCACGGCGATGGTGGCGCGGGCGCGCAGGCCTTAGTGGTCGTGATGTCCGGCGCGTTCCGGGGCGCCTGGGTCCGGAGAATAGCCAATCTGTCGCGTGATAGACTCACACCCATGAGTGAGAACCATCCAACTCGCCGTGAAGCCGTGCTGGGCCTGGCTGCCGCCCAGCTCCTTGAGGGTGCTCTGGAGGCTCAGGCTACTCCGGCCATTTGTCTTATGAGCACGGTCGAGATAGCCCGGCTGATCCGAACGAAAGAGCTTTCGGCGCGCGAAGCACTGGCCGCGCATTTGAAACAGATCGAGCGTATAAACCCGAGGGTCAACGCCATCGTGACACTCGTGCCGGGAATGGCAGCTGCCGCCGCCGCGAAAGCCGATGAGATGCAGGCGCGCAAAGATACGCTGGGTCCGCTGCATGGCCTGCCAGTTGCCCACAAAGATCTAGTGGAAACCCGCGGCATCCGCACCACCTTTGCATCACCGCTCTATAAAGACTACATCCCCACCCAAGATGATCTGATTGTCGAACGGCTCCGGCGTGCGGGCGCGATCACCATCGGCAAGACCAACACGCCAGAATTCGGGTCGGGATCGCAGACCTTCAACACCATCTTCGGCGCCACGCACAATCCCTATGACCTGACCAAGACTTGCGGTGGATCTTCCGGTGGCGCAGCCGTCGCTCTGGCATGCGGACTCGTGCCGGTGGCCGATGGCTCCGATACCGGCGGTTCCCTCCGCAACCCGGCCGCATTTTGCAACGTAGTGGGTTTTCGGCCTTCGGTTGGCCGGGTGCCCAACCCTAAGGCCGCGTTCGGCTGGTTCACGCTCAGCACCTCCGGATGCCTCGGACGTTCCGTGGCTGATCTAGCCCTCGTGCTCAGCACCATCGCGGGACCCGATTCCCGCGCGCCGCTCTCCATCAATGAACCGGGAGAACTCTTCGCGCGCCCGCTCGACCGCAGCTTCAAAGGTGTGCGCGTGGCCTGGTTCAAGGACCTCGGCGGAGTGCCCTTCGATCCGCGCGTGCGCGCCGTTGTGGATGGGCATCGCAAGACATTCGAGTCCCTGGGTTGCGTCGTCGAGCAGGCGGAGCCGGACTTCGCTCCCGCCGAGATCGCCTTCCGCATCCTGCGCGCTTGGAACACGGCGAATTCGTATGGCGAGCTTCTGCGCGAGCACCCGGACGCATTCAAGAACACACTCGAAAGTGAAATCGAGGAAGGACTTCGGCTAACCGGCACTGAGGTGGCTGGTGCCGAGACCGCCCACTGCCAGCTCTGGCGGCGCTTTCAGGCGTTCCTTGAAAAGTATGAGTACTTTGTTCTGCCTACCACCCAGTTGCCACCATTCGACGTCAACACCCCATACCCAACGGAGATCGCGGGCGTAAAGCTCGATAACTACATCGACTGGATGAAGTCCTGCTGGTATATCTCGGCAACGGGCAATCCAGCGGCCTCGGTGCCGGGAGGCTTCACGCCCGAAGGACTTCCGGTTGGCGTGCAGGTCGTTGGCCGCCACAACGCAGACTTCAGCGTCTTGCAAATCGCGCAGGCCTTCGAACAGGCGACTGGCTTCGGTAAAAAGCACCCGGCCCTTGCATAGGTGAGGCACACGCGTTCGTAGCAGCCGCGCGGCAGTCGTTGTTCACGGTCTGAGATCGCAGACGCTATGCGTCCATTCACGTGCCGTGCGGCGACCGTCGCCTTCGGCGTGAATCCGCCCGAACGGCGCCCATCGGCGAGCGCCGCCACCGCGGAAGGGCGCAGGGCGCAGCCGGGCGGCACGGCGCTGATGGCGCGGACGCGCAGGCCTTGGTGGTCGTGATGTCCGGCGCGTTCGGGAGCACCGGCCTTGGCGGAGAGTGAGCCGGTTCGCCCGACCTGACGCCGATTCGAACTTCGCGCTCTTCACGCGCGCGATGCCGGCGGCCCGTACCGGCGCCAGCGGCCGGTTGTCGGCGGCTGCGACCGCCAGGCGTGCGGATGGCAGACGTAATCGGCCAACAGACGCCCACGATCCGAAAAAATCCGGTACACCTCGTCCCATTCCGCCAACGCCGACCGGCGCAAGGGATTTGGTAAAGACCAAGTTTGTCGCCTGGCTGGACCGCCGCGTGCCGTGGATCGGCTAGTTTAACCCAGGTAGCACTAACGGACCTTCTCCCACACAATCTTCCAGCGAACAACTCCGGGCTCTTTTGTCTCCACGTCGCTCAGCACCAGGCGGCCATCTTCGAACTTGTACGGCCTGATTTGGCGCGATCCTTCATAGCCGGCTCCTGTAGCAACTTCAGGTAAATGGACAAGGCTGTTACTCTTCACGTCAATCTCATACCGCCCACAGTAGGCAAACGTGCCGTCGGCGGCTGCGATCTTCTCCTCTGTGGTCGGATGCTGCGGGTCAACCCACTTCGGCCGGTCCGGATTTACCAGGTCGGCGCACATGTATCCATCGCGGGAATACATGATGAAGCCTTTTCCATGGGGTCCGTATCGTGGATAGGGGCGGGTTGTGCCGTCTTTGAGGGTCTGCTCCGTGGAAACCAGTTTCCACGTGCCCACGATGCGATCCCGAATCTCGGCCTCGCTTTGGGCGAACACAATCCCATTGCCCATCAGGAGTGCCGCCATTATCAACGTCCCACTCTTCATGCCTGATTCTCCTTTAATGCAGTTTAGCCGGTGCAGATGTGGATAGGGAATGGATGACGGCGCATCCGGACAGAATCCCGATTTCAATCGCAGGGCGCGCTTGGCGCGCGTGAGGTCCTGGTATGCCCTGACGGCGGTTCCGAGGCCTAACGCCACGCAACACGCCCGCCGCGCCGAGAACCCGCAAGGCGCGCGCCAAAGCACCGTCGGAGATCGCAGGCACTATGCGTCCCGTCACTACACCCACACGGGTCCGGTCGTATTCGCGTGCCGTGCGGCGAGTGTCGCCTCCAGTGTGGATGCGCCCGAACAGCGCCCATCGGGTGAGCGCCGCCACCGCCGCACCGGCGCAGCGCACAGCCGAGCAGCACGGCGACGATGGCGCGGTTCGCGAAGCCTGACTCCGGCGGTCAGTTCCGGCGCCAGCCCCGTTGTCCGTCGCCACGATAGCGAAAGCCAGTTCCCCGCGCGCACACTTAAAGAGATAGAAGGCGGGCGAAGGCGGGCACCAAGGCTTGCCGTCGTCAGATGCGTTAGCTATACTCTGCCCAGAGGTAACTATGACGAACCGTCTGATCGTGTGTGTGGTGCTGTGCTGCCTGGCCGGATTTGCGCAGGGTCCTGTTAGCAGCACCTCCGGCCAGGGGCTCCTTCGCGGCGAGTCGCATTTTAGCGGGCTGCCGCCGTTTATCAAACCGGTCACGGGCGCTCCCTATTCCGGTGAGCGGGTGACCGAAACGGTTCAGACTCTCGCAGATGGTACGCATATCACGCGGACCGGGCCGTCGACGAAGGTGTACCGGGATTCATTCGGCCGAACCCGCGAAGAACGGCCCATGTTCGGGGGAGCCGGCCCACAGGCGCCGAATGCTTCCGAGAGGCCGGTCATCATTGAAATCACCGATCCGGTTGCCCAAGTCAGGTATACCCTGGACACCCAAGGAAAGGTTGCCCACCGACAGGGGTTGTCCGCACCCGAACACCTGCCTGCCAGAAGGGTAGGCGGCGGAGGCGGTGCTCCGCTCGCCGTAAGTGGCCGGATGAGGCCTGTGGACCCGGCCGCCCAAGCTACCGAGGCAAAAGGTCCGGAAAGATCTACCGAAAAATTGGATCCGCAGATTATCCAGGGAGTGCTGGCGGAAGGAACCCGCCACACCACGACGTGGCCGGTCGGCTCCATGGGTAATGATCGCCCCATTACCAGCGTGTCCGAAAGCTGGCAATCGCCGGAATTGCAGGTTTCGCTGCTCATTAAGACGACTGACCCGCGCACCGGAGAGCATACCGAGAGGCTGACCCAGATTAGCCGGAGCGAGCCGGACCCCAGCCTGTTTCAACCGCCCTCGGATTACACCGTCGTGGATGAGAAGGAAGACTTCACGATTAAGTGGGGTTCCGGCCTGCAGTGAGGTGCCTGCCTCGCTGGCGTCGACAGGTACCGGGCCCCATCGCGGGCGGCACGCCGGGCCGCCGCGGAGGGGTACCTCGCGCGCGTTGCGCTAACCGCCGATCGAGTTGGCCAGAACCTTTCGTAATCAGCGCGTTGCATCCCGCTCGATCACCATCAAGGTGAATGATCCGGGCAGTACCGGCCCTCTCCTGGCCCCCGCGGGCGTCGGTCCAAACTTCGCCGAGACGATGAAGACGCGGTGATTCGTGGGGTCGAGCCCCATATTCCGCGCCCCCTCAGGGGTCTGTACGTTTTCGGCGACGTGATATTGGTCGGGAGTGTCCTGATGAATCACGGTGAGCGTGCCGTTGGCATTGGAAGCAAATGCGTGGCCTGAGGCCGCATCGAAACCGGCGCCATCGACGCCGGTGCCAATGGGAAGCGTCGCGACTACCTTGCCTGACTGATAGTCGGAGACCGCCATCAGGCCGCTGCGGCATCCGCTGAACAGACGATGATGGGCGGTGTCGATGGCCATGGAGACCGGCTGCTTACAGGGCGCGGCGGACCAGCGCCGGGCCACAGTTGCGCTCTTCGCATCGATCTCAACCACCTCGCTTGTGTCGGTAAGATTCGCGTACACTTTGCCGTCGCCGGCGGACGCGCCGTATTCCGGTTTGCCGCCGAGTGGAATGTTCGTAATCAGTGTCCCCGCCCGCGGATCGATCACCGTCGAGGAGTGCGCGTCGCCATTAAATGTGAAGACGCGGTTCGATGCGCTATCGTAGATGATCGCGTCGGCATCTTCGGCTGCCGGAATGCGACCGAGCACCTTGAAGGTCTTTAGATCGAACATGACCACGGACTGGTCGTTCCCCGAAGTGGCGAATCCATGCCCGGTGGCTTCCGCCAGCGCGGTTCCGTGCGCGCCTTGGATGCCAGTGACTTCGCCGAGCAACGTCCCGCTGTCTTCATCGACGACCATCAGGTGATTCTGCCGGGCGATAAATAGACGGTGATTGGGCGGATCGGGCACGATGTAGTCCCAGCTCCCGTTACCGCCCAGCGTGTAGGTGTGGGTCACGCGGTAAGACGAGGCCGACTGCGCGAGGAGTGAAAGCACAATAGCCAGTGTGAGGGTCAGCGCGATGTTGCGCATAATGCTCCTTTCTGCCCGAGTATATCCCATAAGCAGCACCACGGGCGGTTCGGTGGTGTGGGCCAGCGACACCACGGCCAGCAGCAGCAGGCAGGTGAACTGGACCTACATGTACCAATGCGCTGACGCGCCGGGAACCCGCAAGTGCGCCATGAAGCACGCTCGGAGATCGCAGACGCTTTGCGTCCCGTCACTACACCGACAGGTCCGGTGCATTCGCGTGCCGTGCGGCGACCGTCGCCTCCAGCGTGAATCCGCCCGAACGGCGCCCATCGGCGAGCGCCGCCACCGCGGACCGACGTCGCGCACGGCCGAGCAGCACGGCGATGATGGCGCGGTCGCGTTAGCCTGCCCAATGCCGTACCGCTACCTTACAGGATCGCCGATGCGGGGGCGCTGGACACCCCCAGGGAAATGAGTGTTGTAGAATGAGCCTGTTCCATCTTTTGAGGGGAGGCAGTGTTATGGGATCTGATAGCAGTTGCAACCGGCGGGAAGTTTTGGGGGCACTGGTGGGCGCGTCGCTGGCGGCGCTTCCGGCGGGCGCGGCCGCGAGCGATCACAGCGGCGACATGATCTATCGCACATTCGGACGAACGGGCATCCAGGTTTCGGCCATCGGGCTGGGGGGCTCGCACGTTGGCTCGCCCGCGGACGAGAACGACGGCATCCGCATCGTGCGAACGGCCATCGACCGCGGGATCACGTTTATGGATAACTGCTGGGACTACCACGGCGGGAAGAGCGAAGTGGTGATGGGCAAGGCGCTGCGGGACGGATACCGGGGGAAGGTCTTCTTGATGACGAAGTTCGATGGCCGCACCAAGGAATCGACGGCGCGACAGATCGACGAGTCGCTGCAGCGGCTGCAAACGGACCATATCGACCTGATGCAGTTTCACGAGAACATCCGGCTGGAGGATCCGGACCGTTTTTTTGCGGCGGGCGGGCCTCTGGAGGCGCTGCAGGAGGCCAAGCAAGCGGGCAAGATCCGGTTCATAGGGTTCACAGGACACAAAGATCCGATCGTACACCTGCGGATGCTGGAGATGGCCGCGGAGCACAAGTTCCATTTCGATAGCTGCCAGATGCCGCTGAACGTTCTGGACGCGCATTTTCGGAGCTTCGAAAAGAACGTGGTGCCGAAGCTGGTGGAGCAGGGGATCGCGGTGCTGGGGATGAAGCCGCTGGCGGAAGGGGAGATCCCGCGCAACGGCCTGGTCAGCGCGACGGAATGCCTGCATTACGCACTCAGCCTGCCGACCACGGTGGTGATCAACGGGTGCGAGACCATGGAGCGGCTGGAGCAGGCGCTGGAGGCTGCGCGGACGTTCAAGCCTTTGACGGAGACGCAGCTTGGCGCGCTGCGGGCGAAGACGAAGCAGGTGGCGGTGACGGGGCGGCTGGAGCGTTTCAAGACATCGGATGTATTCGACGGGACGGCCAAGAATCCGCAGTGGATGGGGTAGGGTCGTGTGGTCTCCGCAGTCTGATATTTGGTCCGGCGTATTCGCGTGCCGAGCGGCGACCGTCGCCTCCGGCGTGAATCCGCCCGCACAGCGCTCATCGGTGCGCGCCGCCACGGCGGGCCGGCGTACCCTTGGTGGTCGTGATGTCCGCGGGGGTTCGGGAGCGTTTGTGCCTGCCGGCCGCCGGTTCCGGCGCCAGCAGCGCGTTGTCCGTCGTCGCGACCGCCAGCGGGCGGCTAGAGATGCGCGCTGCGCGCAAGGCGCCGCATCCATGATTCA
>PKYZ01000354.1 GCA_003132865.1 Bryobacterales bacterium | reverse complement strand
AGGAATTTCTGACGCACTACACCAGCTAGTTCAGCACCAGCTTCATGTTCGTGCCGCCCACCCGGATCTCTTCGACCTTGTTCTTGCCATCGGCATTGGCGTACCGCACCGTGGTGGAGGAGTACTTGGCGTCGCCGGTCTCGACCTTGACAGCCGCCTCGGTGGTTTCGTGGCCGTGCTTGATCACGATCTTTTTGTCCTGCAGTTCAAACTTGTAGTCGCCGGCCTTCAGCTCTGTGCCGCCGATCATGGCCGGCTCAAAGAACGTTACGGTGAACGACTTGGCGCTGGCGAAGGCCATCCCGGCCAGTAGACATACAAATAACAATGCTTTCTTCATACTATAGTTCGCTCCTTCAAGCGTTTTGACGACCTAGGGGTGCCTCTTCGCACGGGCCGTCTAATGGATAAGACGACCGAGATGGGGGAAGGTTGTGCCGCGCCGTATCAGCAATTTGTCAGGAATTCACGTACCCGGACCAACGCCGCATCCTGAATGTGCGGTTCCTCCCCGAAGCCGTGCAGCCATTCCATGTCCGGCTCTTTGCGGAACCAGGTCATCTGGCGCTTGGCGTAATTTCTCGTGTTACGCCGGGCGTAAAAAAGCGCCTCTTTGGCGTTCAGCTCGCCGCGCAACATCTGGACCGCCTGGCGATAGCCGTGCGACTCGAACGGTTTCACCTCCATCGGAAATCCCCTGTCGAGGATGCGATGCACTTCCTCTGCCAACCCGGACTCGAACATGCGGCGGCATCGCTCGTCCAACCGGCGATAGAGATCGTCGCGATCCGGCGCCAGGCCCATCTTGAGCGTGCGAAAGCCCTCCAACCGGTCGCGGCCTTCGCGAAACATCTCGGTCACGGGCCGGCGCGCGAGCAGGCACACCTCCAGCGCGCGCATGACTTTAGGCACGTCGTTGGGGTGGATGCGCGCCGCGGCGGCCGCATCGAATCGCATCAGCAGGCGGTGCAAAGAGCCGGGCTTCCTGCATTCGCGCGCGGCCAGCCGCTCGCGTAGCGCCGTGTCCCGCGCGGGTCCCCGGAACAAGCCTTCAAACAGCGCCCGCAGATAGAATCCCGTGCCGCCCGCAACCACTGGCAGCCCGCCGCGGCTCGAAATCGTAGCCAGCGCCGCGCGCCCTAACCGGGCATACTCGCCCGCCGTGAAGACTTGGTCCGGGTCCAGAATATCGATCAAATGGTGCGGAACCCCACGCATCTCCGCCGGCCCGAGCTTGGCGGTGCCAATGTCGAAGTAGCGGTAAATCTGCAACGAATCGCAGTTCACCACCTCGCCGCCGAATTCTTCGGCAACCCGTAGAGCCAATTCGCTCTTGCCGGCGCCGGTGGGCCCGGCGATCGCCACGACTGGTTTCAATGGGACCTCTCCGATAGGTAACACATCCGGGCCAGCCTCCGCCGTTATACAATGAAAAGGAACGATTCGACCCTCCCAGGCATCTAGGTCGAAAGGAACCACACGATGAATTTTTCCCCAAAAGCGCTTTTCTTGGCCCTCCCGTTGGCTTGCCTGTCGTATGGGCAGACCGGCACGGCAACCTCACCGCCGGTCGATAAAGCCGCTGCTTACTACAACTTTTCGATGGGCCACCTGTACGCCGAACTGGCCGGCGTGTACGGCAATCGCAGCGAATACGTCGGCAAAGCCATCGACCACTACAAACAAGCGCTGAAGCTGGACCCGGGAGCCAGCTTCCTGTTCGAAGAACTGACCGACCTCTACATTCAGAGCGGCAGGCTCAAGGATGCCGTTACCGAGGCCGAAGACATCCTGAAGCGCGAACCCAACAATCTGGATGCCCGCCGCATCCTGGGCCGCATTTATACCCGCATGATCGGCGACACGCAGCAAGGCAAGATCAACGAAGAGATGTTGCGCGCCGCCACCGAGCAGTACGAGAAGATCACCGCCAAAGATCCCAAGGACATGGAGAGTTGGCTGACCCTCGGCCGCCTCTATCGCACCGCGCGCAACTCCGTGGAAGCCGAGAAGGCTTATTCGCAGGCGCTGACGATCGATCCGAACAACGAAGATGCGCTGACCGGCCTGGCAATTGTGTACTCGGACGTCGGCGATACCAAAAAGGCGATTGAAAAACTGCAGGCTGTCACCAAAAAGGATCCCAACCCCCGGACCTTGGCCGCCTTGGCCAGTTCCTACGAACAGCTCCACGACTACAGGAGCGCCGCCGAAGTGTTGCGCAAGGCTATCGATCTGGACCCGGAGAACAGCCGCGTCAAGCGCGCTCTGGCGCGCAATCTGCTGGCCTCCGGCAACCTGGACGAATCCCTCAAATATTACAAGGAATTCTCCGACGACGACCCCCACGACACCGAGGCGCTCCTGCGCATGGCGGAGATTTACCGCGAAAAGCGCGATTTCGCCAAGGCGCGCGAAATCCTCGATAAAGCCAAAGCCGCAGACCCCGAAAACCTCGAGGTGCGCTACGACGAGGTGAATCTGCTGGCCGTGGAAGGCCAGACCGATAAAGCCATCGAAACGCTCAAGTCCGTCCTCAAGGATACCGAGCGCAAGAGTTATTCGGAATCGGAGAAGGGTGTTCGCCTCAATCTCCTGGAACGCTTGGGCGAGCTTTACCGCGGTGCGAATCAAAACCAGGCCGCCATCGACAGCTTCCGCCAGATGGCCGACCTCGACCCGGATTCCGGTGCCCGCGCCGAAGTCCAGATCGTGGACACCTATCGCGTGGCCAAGGACCTCAAGAATGCCCGCGCGGAAGCCGATGCGGCACGCAAGAAGTATCCCGACGATCGTGGGTTGACGGGGGCGCACGCATCCGTGCTGGGGGACATGGGCAAGGTCGATCAGGGGGTCTCCGAATTGCGCGCCTTGCTGAAGGGCGATCACGATCGCGAGACGCAACTGGCTATCGCCCAACTCTACGAAAAGGCCAAGCGTTACGAAGACATGGGCAAGCCGTTGGACGCGGCCGAAAAGCTGTCGGAAACCAAGCCCGACAAGGAGGCCGTTTACTTCATGCGCGGCGCCATGTACGAGCGCTTGAAGAAGTACGACGCCTCGGAGGCCGAGTTCCGCAAGGTGTTGGAGCTGGACCCCGACAGCGCCGGCGCGCTGAACTATCTCGGCTACATGTTGGCCGATCGCGGTGTGCGGCTGGATGAAGCCCAGAAGATGATCGCGCGCGCCCTGGAGTTGGATCCCGATAACGGCGCCTATTTGGATAGTCTCGGCTGGGTATATTTCCGCCAAAACCGCCTGGACGATGCCGAACATGCTTTGGTGCGCGCTCTGTCCAAGAGCGGCATTGGCCAGGACCCCACCGTGCACGACCATCTGGGCGATGTTTATCTCAAGCTGGGAAAAACCAAGGACGCCATTACGCAGTGGCAGGCCTCTTTGAAGGAAGCCGAAACCGAGACGCAATCGGACATGGAGCCGGGCGAACTCGCCCAGATCAACAAGAAGCTCGAAGACGCCAAGGTGCGCCTGGCAAGGGAAACCGGCGCATCCAAGTAGACCTCAGTTCTGCCTGAATCGAGGTATGCTTGGATATGCCAGCGGCGGGGTTTAACCGCGGGCCAAAAGGAACCTGCTCCCATGAGTCTGAAAATCAATGTTCGTGAAAGCGGCAACGTAGTGATTCTGGACCTGAACGGCCGGATCACCATAGGTGAAGAGGCGGCTTCGCTGCGAGACGCCATTAAGGAACACCTCGATAGCGGGCAAAAGAACATTTTGCTGAACCTTGCCGAGGTGAGCTACATCGATAGTACGGGGCTGGGTCAGTTCGTGGGCAGCTTTGCCACGGTGACCAGCCGGGGCGGCCAACTCAAGCTGCTGAACCTGCAGAAGAGGCTGCAGGAATTGATGCAGATCACCAAGCTCATCACCGTGTTCGACACGTACACGAACGAATCGGCCGCCGTTCGCAGCTTCGCGGCGGCAGCCACCGCAAGCTAGTGGCACAACCACTAGCCACCAACCACCAACCACGGCGCGAAGCGCGCCCTCGGTGCTACTCCACGTCCGAGGGATCTACAGCCTTCCGGTCTCCAGCCGCGGCCCAACGGATATAGGCGACGATGTCCGCCATTTGCTGGTTCGTGTAGCCGCCGACGGCTGGGGGGTGCTTCCAGCTTGAATTGTCCGACTTCGATTGCACATCCCCGGGGGCGAACTTTCGCAACTCGGGCGGCGTCTTGGACAGATCGTAATACTGCAGCGTGGTGGCGTCCGCCGAGACCTTCATGCCCGGGAACGGATCGCCCTCCTTCAGCTTTATGGCCTCGACGTATTGCGTGCGCGAAGCGCGGATGGCGATGACCAGGGCCCGCACGCCGACCTTCCCCAGAACCCTGAGATCCGGCCCGACCGCCGTGCCGCGGCCTTTCAAAGCGTGACAGGTACCGCAGCCGGTATCCGCATAGAAGAGCGTCTGACCGCGCTCGATCTGCGGGTTCGGCGCGGACGCCTGCAAGAACAGCAAAACAGATAACCAGATCATCAGATCCTCCGACAATAGTATAGTCGATGCAGCACATTCCGGCGCGCCGCACTACATTTCCAGCTTCCCTTTGTACATCATGTCGCGCACCCGGAATTCCGCCTCGTGGTAAGGGCCGTAGCCCGGGAGGTACAGTTCGAAGGCGATGGTCTTGTCCCGTTCCGTCGCCACGCGTGGGTAGACCAGCCGCAGGAACGGGTCGGAAGGCACCGGCGGAAAATGCCCTTCCATCTTGTACTTCTGGCGGCCCACTCGCATGATGGACTCCTCCTCCATGCGGTGCGCCTCTTCGCCGTCCGCCAGCGCTGTCAAGTTCTTGTAGGCGATGGCCACCACCAGTTTATTCGCGCCTTCCTGCGCGAGGTAGTCGACGTACTCCTCGCTGAGGGGCTTGCCGCGGCGGCGGGCCAACTCCGCTTCCGCCTCCCGCAGCGGGTGCGCCGTGGCCAGGTAGACCTGCACGGCGGGCGAGGGTTCGGCCATCTGCGCCCAGGGACTGTCGTGGAGCAGCAGCTCGATTTGGGCGTCAGTCCAATCGCTGGGGCCTTTCGTTTCCCAGAACGGGGCGGCCAGCAGAGCCAACAACAAGTACACAAGATGCATAATAGTTCCAATATGCCAGAAACCAGGTATCGTGGCCGCCGCGCCACCTCCATCGAGAACGAGCTGGTGCGCGTCACCGTGCTGCATGAAGGCGGGCACATCGCCGAGATCTTGGACAAGCAGAGCGGCGTCAATCCGCTGTGGACGCCTGCGTGGGAGTCGATCGAGCCTTCCACTTACGATCCGCGGAAGCACCCGGCGTATGGAGCCGACGCCGAGAGCAAGCTGCTGAGCGGCATCATGGGGCACAACCTTTGCTTGGACATTTTCGGCGGGCCATCTGCGGAAGAGGCCGCCGCCGGGCTTACGGTGCATGGCGAAGCTTCCGTGGTTGCATACGAGGTCACCGCCACCCAGACAGGATTGACGCAACGGGCGCGCCTCCCGCAAGCGCAGTTGCAATTGGAGCGGCGCATCGCACTGGGCGGCCGGGCCGTGGAGGTGGTCGAGGCGGTAGAAAACGAGAGCGCCACCGACCGTCCCATCGCCTGGACCGAGCACGTCACGCTGGGACCGCCGTTTCTCGAAAAGGGCGCCACCGAGTTCCGGGCTCCGGTCGCGAAATCGGAAGTGCGGGAGGAGGGCGTTGGCGATCTGCAACTGTACACGAACGCGCCGGTGTCTGCCGGGTTCACGACCCACCTGATGGATCCGGCGCGCGATACCGCGTTCTTTGTGGCATGGTCGCCGCGCAGCCAGATGGCGTTGGGCTACCTGTGGCGGCGGGCGGATTTCCCATGGCTGGGCGTTTGGGAGGAAAACTACAGCCGAACGGGCGCGCCGTGGAACGGGCGGACTCTCACGCGCGGCATGGGAGTTTGGCGCTTCGCCCATGCCCGAGGGGCGGCGGCAGATGATCGAACGCGGCAGCCTGTTTGGCGTTCCTGCGTTCAGGTGGATTCCCGCGCGCACCCGCGTGGAGGTGCGGTATTGCGCGGCGATCCAGGGCGGGCTGGGGAGTTGTCCGGCAGAATTGGTGCGTACGGCGCAGGGCGAGGTCCGGTTTGAGCTTTGAACTCCGTCCCGGCTCCGGCGGCGATTTGGCTTCGATTGCTCAAATTCAAGCTGCGTCTCCGGAGGCGTCGCAGTGGGACGTACCTGAGTACCTGAAGTACGACTTGCTGGTGGCGGTGTGCGCGGGGCGCGTCGCCGGATTCGCCGTTGCGCGCCGCGTGGCCGAGGACGAAAGCGAGTTGTTGAATCTGGCTGTAGATCCGGCGTTTCGGCGGTGCGGCATCGGGCGCCGGCTGGTGGCTGTGTTGGCCTCCAGTCATCGAGGCACTTTTTGGCTGGAAGTGCGAGAGTCTAATCTCGGCGCCCGGAAGTTCTACAAATCATTAGGGTTCTGCGATACGGGATGCCGCCCCGGCTACTATCCGGACTCGGCCGAAGGTGCTATTGTCATGAACGTTCATACATGATACTGTCACAGTAGACGGCAGGTTCGATCTGGGGCCTGCCGCACTTCTCAAAACGATGAAGTGAAGATGACCCACCGAGCCTCGTTCCCGAACCACCGACTCGGCGTGGCAACCTCACTGGGAGGAAATGCCCCAATATGGAACGGAACGCACAGGAAGAATTCAGAGCGCATCTGATGGAGACAAACGCGGAGTTTCGCCAGCTTGCCGCCACGCATTGCGATTACGCGAAAAGACTGGATGAACTGGAAGCTCTGCCGCACCTGACCGGCCAGGAACAACTGGAGGAAGTGCGGTTGAAGAAGCTGAAGCTCCGTTTGAAAGACCAGATGGAAGCGATTGTGAGCCAATACCGGGCTCAGCAAGTCGCTTGACGTCAGGTGCGCTGAATTTAAGTTGTTCAAAGCCCGGTCTGGGTCGCCCAGCCGGGCTTTTCGTTTATGCAGGAATACGACGTAGCGCTGAAGCTTCTGTTACAAGGTTCGGCGAAGCTGACCATGCGCGAATTGACCGGGACGGCGATCGCCAAGTGGCTGGATGTGGAACTGCCAAAGGTGCAGAACCTGCGGCTGGATCTTCTCGGCCAGACAGTCGACGGCGGCCTCATCCACCTGGAGCTGCAAAGTAGCAACGATGCGGCGATGCCGTTCCGGATGATCGAATATTGTCTCGGCGTGCAGCGCTTGTTCGGACAGTTCCCACGGCAGATTCTCCTTTACGTGGGTGAAGCGCCGATGCGCATGGAGAGCAAACTGCGCGGCCCGGACTTGTCATTCGAATATCGTCTGATCGACATAAGGGAACTGGACGGCGAGCGCCTGCTGGAGAGCGGGGACGTGGGCGATAATGTGATTGCGATCCTGGCGCGATTGCGGGACGATAGAGAGGCAGTCCACAGGATTGTGGAGCGGATAGCGGGGCTGGCGGCGGCGGAAAGGGAGACCGCTCTGGCCCAGTTGACGATCCTGGCTGGATTGAGGCATCTGGCGAGAACGGTGGAGCAGGAGACACGGAATATGCCGATCGATTTGGATATTCGGGACCATGAGACTTTGGGACCTATAATTATTGAAGCGGAGCAGAAAGGGCTTCAGAAAGGGCTTCAGAAAGGGCTTCAGGAAGGCCGTCAGGAAGGCCGTCAGGAAGGCGATCTCACCATCCTTCGCCGGCAGATAGCGAAGCGCTTCGGTGCGCTGCCGGGTTGGGCCGCGGAGAAGCTGGCGGGCCTGTCGGCGGCCGAACTGGAGGAGCGGAGTGTGCGGGTGCTGGACATCGGGAGCTTGGAAGAGTTGCTGAGGTAACGCCACCCCGCTGTGTGCGTGGATCCACATGATTCGAGGCCCGGCTGGGNNATCCATCAGTTTCTTCGCGCGCCCGCGGCGATTCTTGGGAGGCAGCCAATCTTGACTTGCGGGCCATCTTTTTGGGTGGCCTCCGGTGTTTGGCCAGGCGGTAAGCCCGACGCCTGCAACCAGGAGCCGTTTTTCGATTTTGCGTTGCATCGTGTAACATTGTTGCATTTGGACTGCGTGGGCTTCAGGGCTGCCTCCGGCGGCTGGAATTTGGCTTTGGTTTTGAGCTTGTGTTGAAAACAAAGGGCCGAATTGGGTTCGTTTCGTAATCTTGTTTTGGGTTCGTCCCGGGGGGGCCTCCGGCGGGCGTGTCCGGCCCGCGCCCGGCCCTGATAAATATTCGGATTTCAAAGACCCAGGCGACGCTCCACCCGATGTAAGCGTAGCATGGAGGCTACGTGGATTCGATTGACGGATTGCAGTTGGGCGTTTGTATTCAGCGTGGAAGGGGGAGGCTGAGATGTGTCACCGAAAACCGGCAAAACGGCGGAGAGGCAGGCTGGGATTCTCTTTCGGCTTGAGGCGATGACCCTAGAATTGGGTTTGCAGGCCGTGAGGTACGCAGCGTGGTGGTACGATAATGTACGATTATATCCGGCCTGTGTTTTAAAAATGCCGATTGATATCGATATTCGGGATCACGAGGTCTTGGGACCTATGTTTAGAGAAGCGGAACAGAGAGGCGAGTTGACTATCCTTCGCCGGCTGATTGAGAAACGCTTCGGCGCGCTGCCAAATTGGGCCGCGGAAAAGCTAGCGGGCCTATCGACGACCGATCTCGAAGAACTGTGTGTACACGTGCTGGATGCCACAAGCGTGGAAGAGCTACTGAGGTAACGCCGCCCCGCCCGCGCGAGGCATCCCGATCCGCGCGATATACTTGGCTTGTTGGACACCCGCCGGTACTTCCCGATCCTCGCAATTCTTTCCGCCATCCTGGTCCTCGCGCCGCTCCGCACGGGAGATCTCACCGGCTATGACGACGCGCAGTACGCCCACATCGCCAAGGATATCCTGCGCACCGGAGACTGGCTGGTGTTGCACAGCAACGGCGAGCCCGCGCTGGAGAATCCGCCGCTGCTCGAGTGGATGGAAGCTCCGCTGTTCGCAGCCTTCGGCTTTTCGGACGCGCTTGCCAGGCTGCCCTCCGCCATGTGCGGGCTGGGCGTCATCCTGCTGGTCTACTGGCTGGCGCGCAAGCTGACGGGCGATGCGTGGACGGCTGTGCTGGCCATGTTTGTCATGGCGACCAGCCTCTATTTTCTGAAGTACACGGCGCGCGGCATGACCGATGTGCCGTTCACCTTCTTCTTCCTGTGCGCGATTTGCGCGTGGTCGCTCACCGGGGACGATCCGCGCTGGTACCTGGCCGCGGGCGCCTGCACGGCCCTCGCCCAGATGACGCGCAGCATGATGGGGCTGGCGCTGCCGGCCGTGTTCGTGCTGCACCTAATCGTCAGCCGCCGCCGGCCGTCGTGGCGCTACGCGATTCCGGCTCTGCTGGTGGCCTATTTGCCGCTGGCGGCCTGGTATGCCTACCTGGTTCATCTGTTCGGAATGTGGTTCCTGCAGGTGCACTCCACATGGCTGCGGAACGAGGTTTACGGAGGATTGTCTCCAGCGTGGCGGCGTTATACCGGCGCTTTCGAGTATGCGTGGATGCTGGCGAAGTCTTACTGGCCGTGGCTACCGGCGATGCTGGCCGGCTTGGCCGTGGTCATCCGCGGGCGGGACCGCAGACTGTGGCTGCTGATCGCATGGGTGGCGGTGGTCGTTGCCCTGTGCGCGGCCGCGCGCAGCCGCGTGTTGCGATACATGCTTCCGGCCTATCCGGCTTTTGCCATACTTGCGGCGCTGGGCCTGAGGCAGTTCGTGCCGGAGAGGTACCTGCGCACGGGTCTGCGCGTCGCGACGCCCGTGATGGCGCTGGCTGTGGTGGCCGTGGCGGCTTTCCCGCGGACGCACTTCGAAGCCGCCGAGATCCGGCCCATCGCCAAAGCGGCGACCGGTGCGACGGCCCCTGGCGAACGCGTCGCGTTTTACGACGCCGGCCAGCCCCGATTCGATGAAGACAACCAACTGCAGTGGTACGGCGACCGCTTCCTCATCCGGTTATTCAGCCACGCAGAACTAATGGAGGCCTTGCGCGGCAGCCGCGCGCGGGTTTTCGTGCTGGATAAGGATAGCTACCGCGCATATGTGGCGGAGCAAATGAGTCACCACGTGCTGGCGGAGAGCGGTCACTTGATTTGTATCCGGTTGGCAGCCGGCCGCGAGTGAACGCGGTCCGTTTTACGCTTTGAGCTTCTTCATGGCCGCCTGGATCTTCTTGTCCAGATCCTGGCTCTCCTTGGAGGCAGGCACCATCTTCAAAGCCTCCTGCGCGCGGCTGCAGAAGATCTTCATCTTATCCGGCTGATCCAGCTTGTTGTGCGCGTACAACTGGGACTCTTCAAATAGCGCGGCCGCCATGGCGTGCAAGAACGCGGCTCGTGGAACCTTGGCCTCGCCGGTCTTGAGCAGATCCTGGGCTTTGGCCGGATCGTTTTTCGCGCCCGCGGCCCGGCAGGTGGCCAACAGCACGGCGCGCTCGATGGCGCGTTTCTGGGCGGTTTCGATCTCGGCGTCGGGCAGCCAGGCGCCGCCGGCGACGCGGTTGAGCAGCACGACTTCGGTGGGACTGCCGGTGGGGTACGCAAAAGCCAGAGTGACGTATTCGTCCTTGCTCTGGAATTTCGAGAAGGTGTCGGCAAACTGGAGCGCTAACGTGTTGGCGGCGCCGTGGTAAGTGTTCACCTGGCGGTGAAAATTCGTGGTGTTTGCGTGACTGGCGTGGCCCCCGGCCTCGAACGATTCGGCCAGATCCATATAGCCTTGAGCCATGCCGGAGGTCAAGACCAACATCCACGGCTGGGCGCGCGCGACGTAATCGTTTTGGCTGGATAGAATGTTGCCCAGGTGTTCGACGGTCTTCTGATAGTCGCCTGTGGCATAGGTTTCCTTGGCGGCTGCCCAGTAGAACGCGGGAGTGCCGGGCTCGGGCGCGTTGCTGCCGGAACAGGACAACAGGATCAGATTCACTGCAATCAGGGCCCACAGGGCCACACTTCGGTTAGCCATATCGATCATAGATATGCCTCCGAGGAAAGCAATATCACAAGGCAGTGCCGATTGCAAGCCGCATCTGCCGCGGCTATGAGGTTGAGGTGATGCTATCGGCGCACGCGGCGCATCCAGCCGCCTAGCGATAGGCCGGCCCGAGCGCTGAGGATGGCGATCGCCAGGGTCAGCGCCATTCGAAACCAGAACTCCGGCGCGCCGCTTTCCACCTGGGTGAAGACGTATCGCACCCAGTTATCGGTGAGTGGAACGAAGAAGGGAAAATATTGCGTTCCGAAGACCCAGTTGCGGGCGGCCGGCGACTGCAGAAAATTCGCGAACGGCCACTGCACAGCCACGAACGTTCCCAGGAACACCCCGCCGAACGCGGCGGAACGGCGCCAGCGGTTCCAGGTCTGCAGCCTGGGGCGCAACAGGTCGAGCGCCAGAGCCGGCACGACGATCAGCAGTGGAAAGGGCGGTGGGATGAAGCTGGTCACATGGTGATACACCGGACCCAGCTTCGGCTCGGCGCAAAACAGAGGCAGGAGCCACAGGAACATCAGGTTCAGCGTGGTAAAGATGCCGGCGATCGCGGTGCTCGCCCAGCGAAACTCGGAAACCTGCGCGACCGCCACCAGGAACATGGGAGCAAACAGCGACAGCAGCAGGTAAAACAGCGCGCTATGCATGTAGTCGGTGAACGTGTATTCCTGGAACACGGCGATGGCCACGCCCAGCAGGTACATGAACGTATAGAGGAGCAGCGCCTGCAGTTTGCGGCGTAAGACTCCTTCGGCCCGGTGCATTTCTCCCAGGATCAAGACCACCGCGCCAAAGCGAATCGCCATCAGCCCGAGGATCAGCACGACATGCGGCGGGCTCAGGATCTTGACATCCAGTCCGTAGGCTGCGTGCCACCAGTTATCGAATGGCGCCGAGGTGACCATGGCCACCCCGCCCCAGCAGCAGAGAAATGCGCCCAGCGGTCCGTAGAAGCCCCAGATGCGCACCGCGCCGGCGCGCTCGGCGGGTGAGCGGCTGAACGTGGTGTGGAAGATCAGCCAGGCTGCGGCCGCTCCGGACAGGATGCCGCCAAAGTGGATAAATAAGTGGGGCGCGGTCCAGAACGTGTCGCGGCCGATGCTCTCATGCCAGGATATGTCCCAGACACCGCCGAACGAGGCGGAAGTTACGGCCAGCGCGCACGCCCAGATGTGCCAGGGAACGGTGGTGCGCTGTGCGGCGGCCTTCTGCTGCCAAGCGATTGCCGCGCTTTGAGCCATGCGTCGCCTCCGAGTCGCAGATGCCACTCTACCACAGCCGAGAGATCATTTCATCGGGCTTCGAGCGTTGCGTCGTGCGAGCATGATCGCGGGAGACCTATTGTTTTTCCAGCGTTGCGCTCATCGTGATGCTGCTGCCAACGGTAACTGTGATCGTCCGCTGCCAGATCTTGAACTCACCCTTCTCTATGGAAACCTTGTGGTCACCGGCCGCCAACTGGAGTGTTGATGGCGTGCTTGCCGCGTACTTGCCATCAATGATAACGTCGGCGCCGTCCGGAGTCGAGGTGAACGACACGGCAGCCGTCTGAACGCCCGGGCCAGCTTGGGCGCTCCCCGCAGCCGTGGTACCGATAGCGAGAGTACCCGGCAAGGCGATCTCCCGATCGCCGTCTACGTATGCGATAACGTTAGTACCCTTTAGGATACTCACATCCTTGCCGCGCATGATCAAGAAAAGCGGCGACAACAAGACAGTCCCGACAATAACGGTGCCAGTCTTGTCCTCTCCCTTCCTCGCGGATGAGGCCCTCAGGCGGACATTGGCGCCGTCGGGAGCCTTTACATGATCGATGGAGAAGTTCAATTTGCCGGCACGGCCCAGGCGCCGCTTTGGTTCGACTTCTACCACGTGGCCCACGGCAGTTGAACCTCTGGGGATAGCGATGAGATCGCCCACCTTTACATCTTCCGTCACTTCGAAACGAACCGGATCATCGACACTATTCGTAGCCGAGCTGAGGGATTCCGTAAGCGATAGGCGAACAGCCGTCGCATCTTGGATTTTAAGGGTTTGCCCCGCGGTTTGCGCGACTAGCATCGCTGAAAGGAGGGGGAGAGAAACGCGGAACAGGCATGTCAGGCCCTTGTAACTCATTATCGTGGCTCCTTCTGTCGCGCATCGGCTGCCCGATCAGAACCAGCATAAGCGTACCATATAGCACGTGTGACAGAACCTCAAGCCGATGGATGATCACTTGCTCCTTTGAGATGCCGCAACCCGCGTGTGCTACGCTCGGGCCGCTAGGAAGGTTGCTTCCGCTTCGCGGCACCTGGCGTGCTATGCGATGTTAAGATATGCGCCCCGCTGGCTTGCTGTGCGCGATGGCATGGCTCATGCCGGCGCAAGAAACCACGCTCAAAACTACGGTCCCGCTGGTAGTTGCCCCTACCACCATCACCGACCGGGCCGGCCACTATGTGCGGAGCCTGACGCCCCCGGACCTGCTCCTTTTGGACAACAATGTGCCGCGTAATATCCAGGTGGATGAGCTGACCATGCCGATTTCGCTGGTGGTCGCCGTGAACTCGACGCAGGAGGCCTGGGCCGCCCTGGACAAGATCAAGAAGATAGGCAGCATGATCGAACCGCTGGTGGCGGGCGAGCGCGGCGAGGCCGCGGTGATCTGGTATGGCCAGGAGGTGACTTTGGCGCAGGATTTCACTTCGGATACAGGGACGCTAGAGGGAGTTTTTCGGCACGTGCGGGCGCATGGTTCCGGTGGCAGCGCCATCGAGGCGGTGGCTAAGGCCGTCGATCTCCTAGCTGCGCGGAAAGACAGCCGCAAGATAGTGTTTGTCATCGGCGAGAGCAAGGACCGCGGCAGCAAGATGCCGCTCGCACAAGCCATCTCGCGCGCGCAGCGGGAGAATGTGACGGTCTACTTCATCACTTACTCGCGGTTTCTGACGCCGTTCACTTCGACGGACTGGGGGCCAGTGTGCGACGCGCACCACGAGAACTGCAAGCCACGCGATCCGGAATGGGGCGATGCGAAGGATCTGCTTGCCATGCTCGGCCAGATGCAGGAGCTCGCCAAGACCAATATCGCGGAGGCTTTCGCCAAGTATACGGGCGGGCGGCGGGTTTCGTTTCTAAAGCAGAAAGGGCTGGAAGAAGTGATTGAGAGTCTTGGCGCGGAGATCCACAATCAGTATCTGATCAGCTTCACCCCGCCGCATTCGGATCCGGAGGAGTTCCATCAGATCCGCGTGACGGTGCGGAATCGTTCCGACCTGGTAGTGCGGACCAGAGCGGGATACTGGCCGGTGCCGTAACGAGACCACCCGGTTCGGATGGTGCGGCGTTCCTTACTGACCGACCCAATCCCGAACCTGAAGGCTGGCCCCGAGCCTTGCCAGCCTTCATTCATGGGATTAGCCGGTTTCCAGTGACAACACACTACGACAACTACAACTTTTCGTCATTGGGTTCAGCACGACCGAACGCCCGTCGGACTGCATGGTCTCGTTGGGCAAGATCCTGCTGCGCAGCGGAAATCAGAATCGCTTCATCCGTCTGGAGAATGCGGCGGCGCTGACCAGGCCGGAGGTAAAGGCGCTCCTGAGCGCAGCCGCCGCCCAGGCGAAGTCGCCGCTGCCTGCAGCCGGCCGGGGCCGTACGATCGTCAAATCGGTGCCGGCCAAGCAGCGCCCCCGCCGCGAGCTGTCTGCTGAAAGCTGATTGCTGAAAGCTGATCGCTGACCGCGAAGGCGGTCAATACGCCCAGCGCCAGAGGCTCGCGCCCGCCGTGTAGCCTGCCCCCACGGCGGCGAACATGACCAGGTCGCCCTTTTTGAGCCGGCCCTGCTCGATGACGTCGCGGGTGGCCAGCGGCAGCGTCGCCGAGGTCGTATTGCCGTAGCGGTCGATATTGATCACCACTTGCTCAGGCTTCAGGCCCATGCGTTCGCAGGCACCGGTGATGATGCGGCGGTTGGCCTGATGGGGGATCATTACGCCCACGTCGGACGGCTTCAGGCCGTTGCGCTCCAGCACTTCCGAGCACATCTCGTACATCTTCTTCACCGCGTACTTGAACACCTGCTGGCCTTGCTGGTGTACGAAGTGCAGGCGCTTCTCGACGGTTTCGGCGGAGGCCGGGAGGCGGCTCCCACCCGCCGGCATCTTGAGGAAATCGCCGCCCGATCCATCGATTTCGCCGATAAAATCGATGAAGCCCGCGCCGGCGTCGGATTCGCCGGCGGGCTCCAGCAGCATGGCGCCCGCGCCGTCGCCGAACAGGATGCAGGTTCCCCGGTCCGTGTAATCGATGATCCGGCTCATGGTATCGGCGCCGATGATCAGCACTTTGCGGTGCGTGCCGGCGGCGATCAGGGCGGCCCCGGTCGTCAGGCCGTACAGAAAACTGGAACAGGCGGCGATCAGGTCGAAGCCCCACGCCCGGTGGGCGCCCAGGCGATCCTGGACCAGGCACGCGGTGGACGGAAACAGCATATCGGGCGTCACCGTGCAGACCAGAATGGCATCCAGTTCGGCGCCCGTGATGCCGCGGGCGGCCAGCGCCACACGCGCGGCCTCGGTTCCCATGTCGGAGGTGGCCATTTCGGGAGCGGCGATGTGCCGCTCGCAGATGCCCGTGCGTTCCACGATCCATTCGCTGTTCGTGTCGACCATCCGTTCCAGATCTTTGTTGGTGAGCACGCCCGGCGGCACATAGCAGCCCAGCGCGCTGATTTTCGCTTTCGGCAAGTTTCCTCCAAGGCCCCAATGGCCCTGATGTGTTAAATTGTTGAGAAATGCAAGACCCCGGCTCGGGCTTTGCCGTCTCCGGATTTCAAAGCGCCTTACTTTTCGAAAGCCCGGAAGAAATCTACGCCCGCGTCTTCCGGGAATTCAAACCTCGTACTCCACTGCCAAGAATCGCAGTGGAGTTCTGCCGTTTCGCCAACGCCGACAGTTTCATCCGTCTGGAATCCGGCGCCATCCATGTGCGCATCTCGGATCTGTTGGAGGGCGCTCCAGCTCCAGTCGTGGAAGCGCTGGCCTATATTCTGTTGGGCAAGCTGTTTCGCCGCCCGGCCGCGCGCATTTACGCCCACCGCTACCGGCTGTACCTGAACCGGCGGGATGTGCGGCGCCAAATGCATCTGGTCCGCCAGATCCGCGGCCGCAAGTTTGTCTCCGGCCCACAAGGTAGTCATTATAACTTGGAGACGGTGTTCGAGGCGCTGAACGCGGAGCACTTCCAAGGATTGCTGGCCCGGCCGCAGTTAGGCTGGAGCCGCGGGGCCTCGCGCAGCCGGTTGGGCCATTTCGATCCGTCGCACAATGCGATCATCGTCAGCCGGATCTTCGATAGTCCAACGGTGCCGGGAGTTGCTCTGGAGTACGTGATGTTTCACGAGATGCTGCATCTGCGGTATCCGGTGGAGCATAGTGGGGCCAGGAGGCGGGTGCACACGCGGGAATTCCATCAAGCGGAAAAGCAGTTCGTGAAATTGAAGGAAGCCAAGGAGATTTTGAAGAAACTGTGAAGATACCCTTCTAAACACGGCGACGCTATGGTTTGCGCGACAACCGCTTCCTTACGCGCGCGGCTCGGTACCACACCCATTCGGAGCCGGGCCCAGAGGGCGCCCCGACAGGGAGCGGATGCGCAATTACTTATGGCGTTCTGGTAGCAACGGAAACCGTGGTTTCAGGCTGGGCGCGGTTCCGGCAGCCGGCGATGCACTGCTTAAGCGACGGCCGCGCCTTCAGCGGGAATCATTTGCCGCAACTCCAGGCGCATGGACTCCATGGCGCGGACCAAGCCACGAACATCCACCGTTCCCAAACCGCAAGCGTGCAGAACCAGACGCCATTGTACGGCCAGCATCCCGAAAGCAAACAACGCCTGCTGCTTATAGAGGATTCCCGCCAGATCCGGACGGTCCTGCGCGGAATACATCATCATCAGCCGCAAGGCGGCACCGACCAAGCTGAAATCGCGGCTTAAACAAGCCAGATAACCCCGGAACACCCTCCGGCGCTCCGACCGGATGCGTCGCAGCATCCTCTTGTCGAAGCCGGGCTGGCTGGCCAAAAAGCGGTAATCCTCTTCGCTCAGCAACCTCTCCATCGGCCGGTATCGCGCCACGGAAAGGTCGTTAATCCAATCCACGGACACCGGCAGCGACTTGGGTCCCGCTATCAGCCTCCGAAATAGAAAAGCCAAAACCGCTCCGACTGCCAGGCAAACGAACGCGGCTAGGCAAAGGATGAGATCCATGATCTCCTTTCTTCCCCACGATGAGAATACCCTGTCTGGCACGGAAAAGCAATGGTTACTTTGATCTATTTTCGAGTAGCGCGGAGGAGCGCGGCGTTGAGATTGTTCAACTGGATGACGAGTTCCTCTTCCCGGCCCGGCATCCAGTGGGGGCGCAGCCTCAGCTTGCGGACTTCTCCGGCCGGATTCAACATCACCAGCCAAGTGCCAACCGCCGCTAAGGTTATAGCGGAGAGCGCATACCTGACCACGGGGATGGACCCGTATCCGCGCATGCTGAGCAATAGGTAGAGAACCGTATTGCCAAGAAAATAAACGGAGAAAACCATACTGTGGACGATGATGTTGCGGCTCAGAGTGATAGGGTATTGCATCAGGAAACCCAAAATCGAAAGCAGGAAGACAGCCAGGCTAAAGTACATTGCCCGCTCAGCCACGTAGTAATAACGCATCAAATGGCTCTGCGGAGATTGGGACGGCGCCATCAAGCTGACGCCGGAGGCCAACAATGCCACCACAACCGCCGCGATCAGAGCCCAGCGGCCAACCGTAGCCAAGCCCCGATAGTCCTGCAGGACTAAGGCATAAATCTCTAGAACCACCAAGACATAAAAGAGCCATTCAAGGGGCTCCGTCAGCACCCAGACATACTGGTAGGCGTCGCTCTTGTGTCCAAGACTGGCGAGAACCCCAGCGCGCAACGTAGCGAAGATCAGGTAAAAGAAGAAGACCCGGTATCGGCGATGGAGGTCCGCGGCAAACAGGCGGACACCCAATATCGCAGTGCCTGCCACGATGAGCAAATCAAGGATGCGGGCCATTGGGACTCCGGAGCAGCGCCTCGAGACCCAATTCTATCAACACGCCGGATGAAATAGGGCCAGCATCTGCGTTTGCGGATTCACTCCGCGATACCGGGCGACGGACTGTGGCCTTAATTGACCCAAGGGCACGGAAGGCACTCGGGCGGTGGTGCGCTCGCCTGGATGCCAATCGCCGAGAAGAACGAAAGTGCCAGCACTACCGCCAGCAAAACTTTTTTAAACATAGGGTATTTTCTCCTTGCTAACTAGAGTAACTATGCATAAAGTTATACGGTGGCCATTCGCAACGGGGGTGCCGCGCAAAACTTTTCCGAAACCGGAACAGAGGTTAGCCATCGATAACCAAAAAAAGATCCATGATGTATAATCAGTCCAGGACTGCTAGTCCTTCCGTTTTCAATATGGAATCTAAGGAGCTTACAACCTGGCTTTTGCAGGTCGCCGCAAGGCTGAGCTTGGTGAGCCTTCTATGAGTACTGGAAAATTCGGCCCAGACGAGCGGTCCAGGGAGCCGGTCGTCGATCTTTGGCGTCACACACTGGCCCGCATCCCGACCCTCTTCGGCCGGGTGCTGTATCTCTCCTCCCTGCGCAACCCGACGAACGGCGTATACGAACACCCGGGCCTGGCGCAAATGGTCGGCGATGAGGAAGCCGGGGAGACGCTGCGCCGGAGCCACGCGCGGGTATTCCAGGATTGGCTATGCCTGACCCTGGAACAGCAGAAGGCCGACCTGCAGGAGTATCTGGCCGAAACCCCGAATCCGGCCGCCATGCTGGCCGATTGGGCGGCCTCTGCCGCTTACCAAAGCTGGGTGCCGTCCACGGCGCAGGACGTCGAGCGGCGGCTCTTCGTAGCGGATCTGGAAACCCTGCTCGCGCTGCTCAAACGCGAGTACGGCGGCGCTTCCCCTGATCCAGGATCATAGCGACGCCGGATACCTGGCCGATCACGTCGATTTCGGACGGATACGCATAGACCACGGGAAAACATTGCGAGGCCGGATGCGGCTGTAAGACCAACTGGCTGCCGTCCAATGTGCACCAGCCGACCACGCAGCCACCGCGATGCTCCAGAAAGTAGATGGGGCGCTCGAACTCGTTGTTCCAGCCGGCGTTGACGATCTTGCGACGGCTCTCATCGATCAGTACCAGAGCGCCCGGTTGCAGGATCGGGTACATGGACCAATCCTCCGTGCCGACGAACGCATAGCGATGATGCTTCAGATCCACCGCATTCAACAAGGAGAGCGGGAGTTTGCCCCAACGGCGGATGGCGCGGCTCAAATAGGTGGTTTTGCTTAGATCTACCCCCGGGTCGATCGCCAGAGGCACCTGAACCTCGCCGTGTATGCCGGGCCCAAAACCGAGCAGGTGCGTGCTCTCCAGCGGGAGGGCGGCGGCGTCCGCGGGCAGCACCGCCAGATCCACTCCGTACCACTCCAGAACCTCCGCCATGTCCAGCCGGTAAATGGCGCACAGCGAATACAGGCGGTAGATGGTGGGAACGGTGCCTTTGTTCTCAATATCGGATAGGCGGCTGAGCGCGATGAGAAACTCGTCGTTCTGGCGCAGCTCGGCGATCCGGAGGCTGGCTTGTTCCACATCGCGATAGCGCAGGTTGAGCCGCTCGCGCGCCCGCTTGAGCCTCTGTCCGGCGTTCTCCATCTTTTATGACCGTTATGATCCCGACTATAATACTCGGTCTGGGTACCGTGGCTTGGCCGATGCCTGATCGACACCGCCGGGTACCGGGGCGATACCCCGATATACCGCTTGCGATTATATCCGGGCGCGGGCTCCCAGGCAAGGCAAATGTAGCCGATTTTGTTCTGAATTCGGAACAGAGCTCGGCGCGAGAGGCCAATTTTGAAAATTGTGGTGGGAATCTCGGGCGCCAGCGGCGCCATCTACGGCGTGCGGCTGCTGGAGCGGCTGCGCCAGAATCCGGCCGTGGAAACCCACCTGGTGCTCACCCGCGCGGGCGAAAAGACTTTGTTCCTGGAAACCGGAAGCCACGCTGCGGACCTTAAGAAAAAGGTCCATTACTCTTATTCTATTGAGGATATCTCCTGCCGCCTGGCCAGCGGCTCGTTTCCGGTGGATGCCATGGTGGTGGCGCCCTGCTCCATCCAGACCATGTCCGCCATCGCCACAGGCGTCACCTCCAATGTGCTCCTGCGAGCCGCCGACGTGGCCCTCAAGGAACGCCGCAAGCTGGTGCTCATGGTGCGCGAAACGCCTTTCCACCTGGGCCACTTGCGGACCATGGTCGCGCTCACCGAAATGGGGGCCATTATCGCGCCGCCCATTCCGGGATTCTACAATCGCCCGCAAACCGTTCTCGATCTGGTGGATCACGGCGTGGACCGCGTGCTGGACCTGATGGGCGTACCGGATGCGCAAGTGCGCCGGTGGGATGGCCCCGCGCGATGACCCGCCGCGCCCCCACCCAGCTCATCGCATTCCAGGGCGAACGCGGCGCATTCAGCGAGGAAGCCGCCCGCAAGCTGCTGGGCGCCGGAATCGACGTGCTCCCCTGCCCGCGCTTCGAAGATGTTTTCCGCAGCCTGCAGGAGGGCGCCGCCGCGGGCGTGGTAATTCCGATTGAAAATACCCTGGCCGGTTCCGTACACGAGAACTACGATCACCTCCAGCGTTACGAGTTTCCCATCGTGGCCGAAACCAACGTGCGCATCGTCCACAACCTGATGGCGCCCCCGGGCGTACCGTTCTCCCGCATCCGGCGCGTGTACTCGCATCCGGTTGCTCTGAACCAGTGCCTGGATTTCTTCGCACGCCACCCGCGCATCGAGCGGGTGACCTACTACGACACCGCCGGCAGCGCCAAAATGATTATGGAAGAAGGACTTAGCGAGGCCGGCGCCATCGCTTCCGCGGTCGCCGCCGAGATCTACGGCGCGCGCATCCTGCGGCGCTCGATTGAGGACGATCGCCGGAATTTTACCCGCTTCTTCCTCCTCAGGACACTGGGCTATACGCGCAAATATCCATCCAAGGTACCGCCAAATGCGCAATGGAAAACCTCGCTGGTGTTCTCCACGCGCAACATCCCCGGCGCTTTGTTCCGTTGCCTCAGTGCTTTCGCACTCCGGGATCTGAATCTCACCAAAATCGAATCCCGGCCGCTGCGCGGCAAACCGTGGGAGTATCTCTTCTATTTGGACTTTCTGGGCCGCGTGGATGCACCCGCAGCCCAGAACGCCCTCGGCCACCTTCGAGAATTGGCCGACGTGCTGAAGGTTCTGGGCTGCTATCCGCGAGGGTGACCGGTCGGAATGCCGCCGAGGGCAACGCCGATGTGCACAGGAGATATTGCACGTGATATCATTTTCCCGAGGCGCTTTTGCGGTGCGTGCTCGATACCAACGTGTTGGTCGCGGCCCGCAGGAGCGGCCGTGGCACTCCCGCAGGTATTGTTGAGCGCGCTGAGGGGCGAGATCCAGGCGATTGTCTCCGTGCCTTTGCCGCTCGACTACGAATCTGTATTGACCAGGCCGCATCAATTGGAGGCTACCGGTCTGTCGATAGCGGAAGCGAACGCTATCTTGGACGCCTTGACTGGGGTCGCCGAGCCGGTGCACTTGCGATTCCTCTGGCGGCCGCGACTGGAGGATCCGGCGGACGAGATGGTTTTGGAGATAGCCGTGAAATGGCCGCTGCGGATCGAATTGTGACTTTCAATTTGCATCATCTTAAATCGGCGGCGAATGCGTTCGGGATCCTCGTGGTGACGCCGCCAGAGGCGTGGAAGGAGGTTGGACGTCCGTATGGGGAAAAGTAACGTCGCGCTTCGGCTGCAGCCGTCGCTGCTCGATGAGGCCCGGCGCGTTTCAGAAAGCGAAGGGGTCGCGCTCAATCAGTTCATCAACGTGGCGGTCGCCGAAAAGCTGTCGGCTTTGCGCACGGAAGAGTACTTTCGCCTGCGTTCAAGCCGCGCCGACATTCCCCAAGCCATGCGAATCCTCAACCGCGCCGGCAAAGGGAAACCGCCTGTTCCGGGCGACGAGATCCAGGAGTAGTTGCGCGCCGAGTATTTACCCTATCCCTTGGTCTGCCACAGGCCCAGCGCGGCGCCCGTCGGGTCGATGAGGATGCTCAGCCAACCCATACCCATGACCTCGGTGACATCCTGCATGATCGTCGCGCCCAGGGAACGGGCCTTCTGCGTGGCCGCCGCGATGTCGGCGACTTCCACATAAGCGAGCCATGCCGAAGGTGCGCCGGGCACGGGGTGCTTCAGCATTCCTCCGCCCGTTCCTTTTCCGACTTTGATCATTGTGTAGGCGCCGGCCCCCATCGGGACATCCTCCAGCGTCCATTCGAAAAGCTTTCCGTAGAAGGCTTTCGCTTTATCCACATCGGTCGTGTTCAATTCCAGGTGTACGAAGGCGTTTGCCATAATGTTTCTCCTCCGCCATCATAACGATTGGGCACGGTCAAAATCGACAGGGCGCTTGAAAGTAAATCTACTGAATGGTGCTGGCGCCCTGGACGCCCAGATCTGTCGCCAGCACGTTCTTGTTGATGTGGTTGTCGAGGTTGATCGTGTAGGTCTCGG
>PKYZ01000848.1 GCA_003132865.1 Bryobacterales bacterium | reverse complement strand
CGCTGCACACCAATGCGCTCGACGAAGCGCTGGCGCTGCCTACCGATTTTTCGGCGCGCATCGCTCGCAATACGCAGATCTACCTGCAGGAAGAGACCGGGATTACGAAGGTGGTCGATCCTTGGGGCGGGTCGTATTACGTCGAGAAATTGACCCACGAACTGATGCATCGGGCTTGGCAATTGATCCAGGAAGTGGAGCAGTTGGGCGGCATGGCGAAGGCCATCGAGACCGGGCTGCCCAAGATGCGCATCGAAGAAGCGGCGGCCCGCAAGCAGGCGCGCATCGATTCCGGGAAAGACATTATTGTGGGCATCAATGCGTATCGGGCGGAGTCCGATGCGGATGCCGCGTTGGATGTCCGGGTGGTGGACAACACCGCCGTGCGGAAAGCGCAACTGGCGCGTTTGGAAGAGTTGCGCCGGGCGCGGGATCCGATCGCCGTGCAGGCGGCGCTGGCCGCGCTGACGCATTGCGCGGAAACGGGCGAAGGCAACCTGTTGGAAGCCGGAGTGGCCGCGGCTCGCGAGCGCGCGACGTTGGGCGAGATTTCGATGGCGCTGGAGCGCGTGTGGGGACGCTATCAGGCTGTGACGCGCACCATCTCCGGCGTATACTCGGCAGAGAGCAAGATGGACGAAAACTTCCAGAAGGCCCGCCACATGGCGGATGAGTTTGCCGCCGCCGAGGGCCGCCGCCCGCGCCTGCTGGTGGCCAAGATGGGGCAGGACGGCCACGACCGCGGCTCCAAGGTGATCGCCACCGCGTTCGCCGATTTGGGCTTCGACGTGGATATCGGCCCGCTCTTCCAGACCCCGCGCGAGGTGGCGCGCCACGCCGTCGAGAACGACGTCCACGTGCTAGGCGTCTCGTCGCTGGCGGCCGGCCACAACACGCTGGTGCCGCAAGTCATCGAAGAACTCAGGAAGCTCGGCCGCGAGGACATCCTGGTGATCGTCGGCGGCGTGATTCCGCCGCAGGATTACGACTTCCTCTACAAGAGCGGCGTGGCCGGCATCTTTGGACCCGGCACCGTGATTCCGCTGGCCGCCCAGGAGATCTTGAAAACGCTGTCTGCGAGCCCGGTGGAGACCGCATAAGTGAGGCTCCTGCGTTACACCCAGAATTGTGGGGCAGGCCCCCGGCCTGCGGCGGCCTCCCAGGCCGCCCTCTTTTGCGAGGCTTACTAAGTGGAGCCGGCGCCATCGCGCCCCCGGCGGCGCCTCCCCCGCGACGCGTACGTCGAAGGCGTGCTGCGCGGCGACCGCACGATTCTCAGCCGAGCCATCACCCTGATCGAAAGCCTGCACGCCGAGGACATCGAGCTGGCCCAGGATGTATTGGAGCAGTGCCTGCCCTACTCCGGCGATTCCATTCGCGTGGGCATCACCGGCGTGCCGGGCGCCGGCAAAAGTTCCCTCATCGAAGTGCTGGGTGTGTACCTCACCGGCGAGCGCGCGGAGAAAGTCGCCGTGCTGGCGGTGGACCCCTCCAGCCAAGTATCGCGCGGCAGCATCCTGGGCGACAAGACGCGCATGGAAACGCTGGCCAACGACGACCGCGCCTTCATCCGGCCGTCGCCCTCCGGCGGATCGCTGGGCGGCGTGGCCCGCCGCACCCGCGAAACCATGCTGCTCTGCGAGGCGGCCGGATATCGCAACGTATTGGTCGAAACCGTGGGCGTGGGCCAGTCGGAAACCGCCGTCCGCTCCATGGTCGATTTTTTCCTGCTGCTGATGCTGGCGGGCGCGGGCGACGAGTTGCAGGGCATGAAGCGCGGCATCGTCGAGATGACGGACCTCATCGCCTTCAACAAGGCCGACGGCAACAATCGCGCGAAAGCCGAAGCCGCCCGCCGCGAGTATGAGAGCGCGCTGCACCTTTTCTCCGTCTCCGGTACGGGCTGGACGCCGCGCGTGATTACCTGTTCGGCGCGCGCGCGCGAGGGCATCGCCGAAATCTGGGATGCCGTGCTCGAACATAACGCCTGGCTGAGCAGCACGGGGCAACTCGCCGGCTATCGCCAGCAGCAGGTGAAGAGCTGGATGTACGAGTTGATCGAACAGGCTCTGCGCGACGAGTTCCTGCAGCACGCCGGCGTGCGCGAGAAGCTGGCGTCTTACGAGCAGGACGTGCTCGCCGGACGCCTCAGCCCATTTCGCGCCGCGCGCCGCTTGATCCGGATCTATACGGAGAATCCATCATGATTTTTTCTTTCCCCTTGCTTTCCGCCGAAGAGGCTGCCGCGCTGGTCGAGCACGGCCAGACCGTCGGCTTCAGCGGCTTCACTCCGGCCGGCGCGCCCAAAGCCATCCCCATGGCCATCGCCGAACGGGCCACCGCCGAGCATCAGGCCGGACGCGAATTCCAGATCGGCGTCCTCACCGGCGCTTCCACCGGCACCTCGCTCGACGGCGCCCTGGCCAAGGCCGACGCCATCAGCTTTCGCACGCCCTATCAGTCCGACCCGGCTCTGCGCGCGCGCATCAACGCCGGCCAGACCCGCTTCTTCGACATGCACCTGTCGCTGATGCCGCAGGCCACGCGCTACGGCTTTCTCGGGCCCGTGCATTGGGCCGTCGTGGAGGCGAGCGATGTCACCGCGGGTGGCGGCATCGTGCTCACATCGTCTGTCGGTTGCGCGCCCACGTTCTGCAGCAAGGCGGAGAAGATCATTATCGAGTTGAACCATCGCCACCCGCCCACGCTGCTCGGCATGCACGACATTTATGAGCCGGCCGATCCGCCGCACCGCCGCGAGATCCCTATTTATGCGGCTTCCGACCGCATTGGCTCGCCGGTGATCAAAGTGGACCCGGCCCGCATCGCGGGAGTGGTCGAAACCGCCGCCGACGACGAAACCGGCGCATTCGCCGAACCTACGCCGGTCACCGACAAGATCGGGCAGAACGTGGCCGAGTTCCTGGCCGCCGAGATCGCCTCCGGCCGCGTGCCGAAATGCTTCCTGCCGATCCAATCCGGCGTGGGCGATATCGCCAACGCCGTGCTCGGCGCGCTCGGCAAGCATCCGGACATTCCGGCCTTCGAGATGTACACCGAAGTACTCCAGGATTCCGTCATTCGCCTGATGAAGAGCGAGCGTGTGAAATTCGCCAGCAGTTGCTCGCTGACTGTCACCCACGCGACGCTACGATCGGTCTACGACAACCTGGAATGGTTCCGCTCGCGCATCCTGCTGCGGCCCCAGGAAATCAGCAACAACCCGGAAGTGATCCGCCGTTTGGGCATCATCTCCATCAACACCGCCATCGAAGTGGACATCTTCGGCAACGTGAACAGCACCCACGTGATGGGACGCCAGATGATGAACGGCATCGGCGGCTCGGGCGACTTCACGCGCAACGCATACCTGTCCGTCTTCACCTGCCCGTCCACGGCCAAGGGCGGCAAGATCTCCACCATCGTGCCGCTGGTCAGCCACATGGATCACAGCGAGCACTCCGTGCAAATCGTAGCGACGGAATATGGCATCGCCGACCTGCGCGGCCGCTCGCCCTACGAGCGCGCCGTGTTGATCATCCAGAACTGCGCGCACCCAGACTTCCGCGACGAGTTGAACGGGTATCTGGAAATGGTGGAAGGCGGTCACACCCCGCAAACGCTCACGGCGGCCTTCAAGATGCACGAGCAGTTTCTAGAGACGGGCGACATGCGCGGCGTCGATTGGCGCCAGTTCGTGGGGTAGGGTATTGCGGATCAAGCCAACCGAAACGGGTCAGGACAACGTGAGAGTTGCAGTCTCGCGAGCGCCCCTGGCCTACATCAACGCGGCAAGCCACGGTGCGATCGTCCGGTTGTCGGTGCTGGCGCGAACCCGGTCTCCGCGGGGCGGTAATTCCACAGAGGCCCTTTTCGAGACACACGCCTGTATTTCGTCGGATCACTATAGGGCCAGCTCCCGTGAGAACCCAAATAACGGTTTGATCTTTTTGGTGGCAAGGTCGTAGTGGTGACCGCTCCGAATTGGTCTCCACAATGCGTGGCCAAATTGCCGACAGAGCGACACCCGATATGTGAGTTGGTTAAACAGGCTGACCTGCCCGATAAGGTCAAGAAAGGATTTGTCCCAACTGAGAGTAAGCAGGTGCCCATCGGTCTGACGTAGTGCTTGCTGATCGTCTTGCAGTATCGGCGTGAGACTCACGTCAACCAGTGGATATGAAGGCACAGTGCCGAAACGGACAAACTGTCTCACAACATCGAAGTCTGATCCAGATGCGAACTCGCTTCCACACTCGAAGCCAGATAGTTGAACACGTATTTTGCGATGCAGCGCCGTATGCCTTTATTAACAGTCACTAGTGTCCGGTAAAGTA
>PKYZ01000215.1:8752-22967 GCA_003132865.1 Bryobacterales bacterium | reverse complement strand
AGTTGACCGAGGCGGAGGCGGGAGCGCTGGCCGAGGCGCTGCGCATTTACGAGCCTTGGCTTGAGTGGGCCGGAAAGCGGGAGACCAGGTCGTTCACCGTAAACCCCGTCGCGCTGCATATCCACGAGCGCGTCAGCACGCAGGCCATTCTGAGGATGGCGGCGCGCGAAGACGTGAACCGGTCATTGTTCGCGGACCCGGAGCAGGAGTACAACGAGGCAGTCCAGTTCTACAAGCACGACGTGGATTGGTCCAACAGGCTGATCCTGGGCGACAGCCTTCAGGTCATGTCATCGCTGGCGCGGCGCGAGGATCTCGCGGGCAAGGTGCAGATGATCTATATGGACCCGCCTTACGGGATCAAGTTCGGAAGCAACTTCCAGCCGGAGATCGGCAAGCGGGACGTCAAGGACAAGGACGCCGACCTAACGCGCGAACCCGAGATGGTGAAGGCGTACCGCGACACATGGAGCCTTGGCGTCCATTCATACCTCGCATACCTTCGGGACCGCCTCATCGTTGCGAAAGAGCTGCTAACCGACACCGGCAGCATCTTCGTCCAGATCGGGGACGAGAACGCCCACCGCGTGCGGTCACTGATGGACGAAGTGTTTGGCGCTCAGAATTTCTGTTCCTTCATCACTGTAAAAAAGACAGGGGGCCTCGGCACGGACCTATTGAAGAACGTCGCTGACTATATATTATGGTTCGCGAAGGAGAAACTGAGGGTCAAGTACCGTCAAATGTATTCGGAAAAGGTGCAAGGTGAGGGCGAAACGACAGGCGCCCGCTATGACCAGGTCGCGCTTCCAGATGGAGCGAGGCGATCCCTGACGATAGAAGAGCGCGCCGACCCCTCGCTCATTCCACAAGGAACTCGTACTTTTCAGTTGGATAACCTGGCCTCGTCTGGCACAACGCCGAGTTGTGTCTATGATCATGAGTACCAGGGTGTCATTTACCGAGCGGGTGGGCAACGAAGCTGGAAGACGAACCTTGCTGGGATGGTGAGGCTCTCTGCGGCAAACCGCTTACACGGCACAGGGACCTCGCTCCGATATGTTCGGTTCCTGGACGACTTCGCTGCCTTTGAGCCGAGCAACGTCTGGACGGATGTTGCGGTGGGAACCTTAAAGATTTACGTGGTTCAGACTCCCGCATCAGTCGCTGAACGCTGCCTGCTGATGACCACGGACCCCGGCGATCTCGTCCTTGATCCTACGTGCGGGTCTGGTACAACTGCCTATGGCTCGGAGCAGTGGGGTCGGCGCTGGATCACAGTCGACACCAGTCGAGTCGCTATCGCCGTCGCTCGCCAGCGGTTGCTCACCGCGAAGTTCGATTACTTCAAGCTCAAGGACGAAGGCGACGGCGTTGCGGGCGGCCTCCGGTGCAAGATCGTCCCGCATATCACGCTCAGGAGCATAGCTCAGAACTCGAACCTCGACCCCATCTGCGCCAAGCACGAGTCGATCCTCGAAGGGAAGCTCGCGACCGCTAACACTGGGCTGAAGCAGGTCTCCAACAAGCTCCGCAACGACCTGCGCTCCAGACTCGCACTCAAGCAGAAGCAGGAAGGCAAAAAATCCATCACTGACACCGACCGCCGCCGCTGGGAACTGCCAAACCAATGGCAGCACTNNTCGGCGATGGGACCTCGCCAAGCAATGGCAGCACTGGGAAGTTCCCTTCGACACCGACCCGGATTATCCCGCCGATTTGAAGAGAGCCGTCGAGGAATACCGCGCAGCGTGGCGGGCTAAGATGGACGAGGTCAACGCCTGCATCGCCGCAAACGCTGATCAAGAAGAACTTGTGGACCAGCCAGAGGTTGATCGCAAGATCACGCGCGTCAGCGGTCCGTTCACTGTCGAAGCTGTGCAGCCGCCGGAGATGTCGCTGAGCGACGCCACCATTGTCGAAACCGGCTTCGCTGGCGATCCCGACGAACTGTCGGACACCTTCGCGATTAGGGAAGTGCAGATGGGCGAGTCGGCCCAAAACCTCGAAGCGTACCTAAGTAAGATGGTGGATCTGCTCCGCATGGACGGCGTCCGTTTCCCGGATAACAAGCAGAAGAAGTTCACGCGCCTGGACGCGATTTACGCCAGCGGCAGATCCGCCGGCATCCATGCCGAAGGGCGATGGGTGAACGTTGGCGAAATCGATGACGATCCGGAGGGCGAAGCCACGGTCGGCGTCGTGTTCGGTCCGCAGTACGGCCCTATCACCGCGAAGATGATCGAAGAAGTCATTCGGCCCGCCGCCCGGCGCTATGACGATCTGGTTTTCGCCGGGTTCAGTTTCGACGGCGCTGCGCAGGCTGCCATCGACGAAGGCCACCCGAAGATGCATATCCACATCGCGCACATTCGCCCCGACGTGAACCCCGGCATGAACGGCCTGCTCAAACAGCAACCCGGCAGCCAGTTGTTCACGGTCTTTGGCCGCCCGCGCACCACGGTGAAAGGTCCGGACGGCGACGGCATGTACACCGTCGAGATGGAAGGCGTGGACGTCTACGATCCGGTGAACAACAGCGTGGTGGATACCGGCGCGGCCAAGGTGGCGGCGTGGTTCGTGGATGGCGATTACGATGGGCGCACATTTTGCATCACGCAGGCGTTCTTTCCGGACCGCAGCGCTTGGGAGAAGCTGAGCAAGGCGCTGGCGGGGGTCGTGGACCCGGAGCGGTTTGAGTTGNNGTTCTCGGGCACAGTTTCGTTGCCGTTCGCGGCGGGCAAGCACAAGAGCGCCGCAGTGAAAGTGATCGACCCGCGCGGCAACGAGGTCATGCGGGTGCATGCTCTCGCCGGGGGCGGAGGTAGTTGATGGCCCGCAAGAGCGGAAGCGTCGTCGTGCCAGGGCAGGAGCAAATGCCGGTGCAGCCGGTGGATCGGCCCATCCTCTGCAATCCATACGAAGAGCCGCGCGACCACTGGATCTACGGAAGGGAGACGGGAGCGGCTAGCCGCGCCGGAACGCGCCGCCCTGCGAGCTACTGGTACAAGACGGAGCGCACCGGCAGCGCGCAATTGACCCTCACTGGACTGGCGGAGGAGGAGCGGGACGATCTGCCGCTGGTCAACGCCTTGCGGGAGGACGTTCGCAAGTGGCGCGAAGCCGGGTACCCGGGTGCGACCAATGTGACGCGCGACCTGCTTCGCCACTGGGCCCGCCCGGACCGCGCACGGCGGCTGTTCTTCTGCCAGATCGAAGCCGTTGAGACGATCGTCTATTTGCAGGAGATCCGGTTCCCGGGGAAGGTTGGCATTCGCGGGAATCCGAAGCTCGGTAAAGAGGACCTGAACCGGATGCTTGCGGGGCAGCGCCCGTCATTCAGCAATCCGGGCCAGGACTTCTTTCCACGCCTGATCGATCCGGCGCAGGATGCGTCGCTGGCGGCCCTGCGCCGGATCGCCTGCAAGATGGCGACGGGCAGCGGTAAGACCGTGGTTATGTCCATGGTGGTCGCGTGGGCCTTCTGCAATCGCGGACAGAACCCGGCGACCACTCTATTTCCGAACGGGGTACTCATCTGCTGCCCGAACCTGACGGTGAAGGAGCGATTGCAGGTGCTGCGCCCGGAGCGTCCGGACAACTACTACGAGGCGTTCGATATCGTCCCGCTCAAGTACCGTCCGCTGCTGCAATCCGGCAAAGTGCTGGTGACGAACTGGCACCGGTTCGCGCCCGAATCCGAACATTCCGAGAATGGCAAGAATTATGCGGTGGTGAACAAAGGCACTGAGACGCCGGATACGTTCGCGCGCCGGGTGCTGGAAGACCTTTACGACCGGCTGCCCATCATGGTGATGAACGATGAAGGGCACCACTGCTGGCGTCCGGCGGCAACGGAAGAAGACTTGGCCACGGTGGACAAGGATGAGATAGAAGAGGCGCGCGTCTGGCTGGATGGTTTGGACCGGATCAACAACTGCACCACCAATCCCCCTGCGAAGCCAGGCATCTCGATCTGCCTGGACCTCTCCGCGACACCGTTTTACCTGAAGGGCAGCGGCCACCCAGAGGGCAGTCCGTTCCCGTGGATCGTGAGCGACTTCGGCTTGGTGGACGCGATCGAGAGCGGCATCGTGAAGATCCCTCGTCTGCCGGTGATGGATACGACGGGAAGGCCGGATCCGAAGTACTTCAAGCTGTGGAAGGCGATCAACGAGAACCTGGAACCCGGCGAGCGGCTGCCCGGGAAGTCGAAACGGCCCAAGCCGGAGGTGGTATACCGCGAAGCCGAAGGCGCCCTCCTGCAGATCGCGTCGCAGTGGAAGGAGCGGTTCGAGCAGATGGATGCGGCGACGCCGGGACAAGAGCACGTACCGCCGGTGCTCATTCTGGTTTGCGACAACACCGACATCGCCGCGGTATTCTACCGGAAGATCAGCGGGGAGACGGAGACCGAGACGGTCACCGAAGCAGAGGTTGCCGAGGTGCTCGGCGAGGATGGGGCGAGTGGGAACGGCGGCGGCGCGCCAAAGGCGAAATCAGGGAAGCGTAAGACGACCACGGCGTACGGGAAGGGAGCAATCTTCCCCGAGTACTTTTCAAACACCCCCGATGTGAATCGCACGATCCGCATCGATACGAAAGTGGCGGACGAAGAAAGCGAGTTGCGGCACATCGTGGCGACGGTGGGCAAGCCGGGGCAGCCGGGCGAGCACGTGCGCTGCGTGGTGTCGGTCTCCATGCTGACGGAAGGGTGGGACGCGAACAACGTCACTCACATCCTGGGAGTGCGGGCCTTCGGTAGCCAGTTGCTTTGCGAGCAGGTAGTAGGGCGCGGGCTGCGGCGCATGGACTACGTGCCCGATCCAAAGACGGGCCTGCTTACCGAGGAGTACGTGGACGTCTACGGCATCCCTTTCTCCGTGATCCCGTTCAAGGGGCGGCCCGTGAAGGCGCCCGCGCCGGATGACCGGCCCAAGAATCATGTGCGCGCCCTGCCGGAACGTAAGGCTATGGAGATGCGGTTCCCGGTAGTGGAGGGCTACGCCTTCGCGCTGCGGAAGAACCTGATCCGCTGCGATGTGGATGGGATGCCGGTGCTGGACATCGAGCCGAACCGGGAACCGACCGCCACGTTTGTGCGGCCCACCGTCGGGTACGCGGAGGGTAGTCCGTCGGCCCACAGCGGTCCGTTCCAGTTCGCCGAGCAGAACCGCGATGAATACTACCGCGAAACGCACCTGCAGACCGTCGAGTTCCAGATCGCGCGGCTCATCGTGGATCAGTTGACGGTCGCGGGTGCGGACGCCAAAGATCGGCGGCGGCGCGTGCTGGCGCTGCAATCGCGACACCAGCTTTTCCCGCAGGTGTTCCGTTACGTGGACGAATATGTGCGCCGGAAGGTGAACTTCCAGAACTGCCACCCGTGCGAGTTGGGCCTGGAGAAGTACGTCCAGCGGATTGTGGAACGGTTGCGGGATGCCATCGTGCCGGACGAATCCGAAGGCGAGGCCCCGCTGATGCCGATCACGAATCGCTATAAGCCGATCGGCACCACCGCTGAAGTCGATTTCAAAACCACGCGCGCTTGCCACGCGACGATGAAGAGCCACATCGACCAGGTTGTGCTGGACACCCTGGTGTGGGAATCGAGCGCAGGCTTCCGCCTGGAATCGAGCGATGCGGTGCAGTTCTATGCCCGCAACGACCACATGGGTCTGACGATCCCATACGAATACATGGGGATCGACCACGCCTATGAACCCGATTTTCTAGTGCGGCTCAATAACGGCGTGGCCGTAGTGCTGGAGATCAAGGGTTTCGAGGACGACCAGACGAAGGCCAAGCACACTGCGGCGAACCGCTGGGTGGAGGCGGTGAACAACTGGGGCCAGTTGCGGAAGTGGGCTTTCCACGTCTGCCGGAACCCGCAGTTGCTGGACAAGGAGATGGAATACCTGGCACGCGCGTCAGGGGGAGAATTGTAGGCCAACCATGGACTTCCGCCTTTCCCGCCATGCCGAATGGGAGATGGACCGCCGCGGCATCCCGCTGGCGCTGGTCCAGGCTGTGATGGACCACCCGGAACAACGTCTTGTCGACGAATCCGGCACGGGCCGTTGGATTCACCAGTCGCGGTTACGGTTCGAAGATGGGAAAATGTATCTGTTGCGAGTCGAGGTGGCCGAAGATGAACAGCCGCCTGTGATTATCACGGCTTACCGGACCAGCAAGATTGAGAAGTACTGGAGCACCGAATGAAATTAGTCTACGACCCCGAAGTGGACGTCCTCAGCGTCCTGCTGAGCGACGCGCCGGTCGCCGAAAGCGATCAGGATAAACCCGGCGTCATCCTGGACTACGACGACGACGGCAACATGGTGGGTTTCGAGATTCTCGATGCTTCGAAGCGCATGGCGAATCCCATGTCCGTCGAGTACGCCGTTACGCCGCCACTTCGCCGGCCGGCATGATGGCTCTGGGATGCTGGTCGCCCCTCGCCGCGTCGGCGCTACCTGCCGCAAATAGCGGGACTGAAAGTCCCGCGCAGGCCAGGAGGCCTGCCCCGCATAGCGGCAAGCCACAAACGGGCGGCGGAAGGGGCGGCCTGGGAGGCCGCCGCAGGCTGGGAGCCTGCCCCACAATTCGTCGCGGCCCGCGAAGACACTGATGGATAGCAGTACTTACATCCCGCTCCACTTCAGCAAGCTGGTGCAGGGCCGCGTCAACGGATCGTCGCAATGGTTGGGGCTGATGCGTAGCGCGTAGCCCAAGCGCCCGGTCCGCTCCGGCACGATCTCCTTCTCGAAGATCGCCAGCGTTCCGTCCAGTCCGGTGGACGGCAGCACCATCACTTCGGTGTCCTCCAGCCCGCCGTCGGTGCCCACCCGTCCCATCACCACTTCCACGCGCACCTCCGAGGGCTGCAAACCGGCCAGATCGATGGCCGCGCGCACGGGAACCGGATGTTCGCTCATGATGGTGCCCACGGGGGCCGCGCCGGTTTCCACGAAGCGCACCTTGTCCCAGACCAGGTTCACCCGTTCGTTCCAGGCCGCCTCGGCGCGGGCCTCCTGGTAATTGTTGGCGCTCAAGCGCACCGCGTCGGCGTGCGCCGGATCGTAAAACTCGCGCGCGTACTCCGCCACCATGCGCCGCGAATCGAACAGCGGCGTCAGGCCCATCAGCGATTGCTTCACGCGCTTCAGCCAATCGCGCGGAATCTGGTCGCGCCGCTCGTAAAACAGCGGCACAATCTCGTTCTCCAGCAGATAGTACATCTCGCTGGCGTGCAGCCCGTCCTGCTCGTCGGAGTACTGTTCGCGGTCGCCGATGGCCCAGCCGCCGGATACTTCGTAGGCTTCGTCGAACCAGCCATCCAGGATGCTCAGGTTCAGCACGCCGTTGATGCCGGCCTTCATGCCGCTGGTGCCGCAGGCCTCCTGGCCGCGCTTCGGAGTGTTCAACCACAGATCCACGCCTTGCACCATTTCGCGCGCGACCTTCATGTCGTAGTCTTCGATGAAGACCACGTGCTTCCACAGATCCCGGTCGCGCGAAAGCTGCACGATATCGCGGATGAAATTCTTGCCTTCGTTATCCCGCGGGTGCGCCTTGCCGGCGATCACGATCTGCACCGGCATATCCTTGTTGCAGAGGATGCGCTTGATCCGGTCCACATCGCGGAATAGCAGCGTGGCGCGTTTGTAAGTGGCGAACCGCCGCGCGAAACCGAGGGTCAGCGCGTTGGGATCCAGCACCTCTTCGGTATGCCGCATCTCCGCCGCCGAAGCCTGCCTCCGCAACGCCGACCAGCGCTGCCGCTCGCGCACGAAATTCACCAGGCGGCGCTTGCGGCGGCGATGCACCTCCAGCAATTCTTCGTCCGGAATCTCTTTCACCTGCTCCCAGATGGTGGGGTCGGAGAAGCGATCGCGCCAGTCCGGCTGCAGATACTGATCGTATAGCGCCGCCAGATCGCCGTTGAGCCAGCTTGTGAGGTGCACGCCATTGGTTACGGAACTAATGGGTACCTCCCAGACCGGCAATTGCGGCCACAGGTCGTGCCACATTTCCTGGGAGACCTCGCGATGCAACTTGCTGACCGTGTTGCGGTGCGCGGAAGTCTTCAGCGCCAGGATCGCCATGGAGAACCGCTCCTCGCGATTGGCCGGATTACGCCGCCCCAGCGCCATCAACTGGTCGAAGTCGATGCCGATGTCCGTGCAATAGGCGTTGAAATAGTGATACATCAAGCCCGGATCGAACAGGTCGATTCCGGCCGGCACCGGCGTATGCGTGGTGAAGATGTTGCTGGCGCGGGTGGCCTGCAGGGCTTCGGCGAAATTCAATCCGTACCCGCGCTTGAGCACGCGCACCCGCTCCAGCGCCAGGAACGCCGAGTGCCCCTCGTTCATGTGATAGACGGTGGGTTCCAGGCCAACGGCCGTGAGCGCGCGCAGCCCGCCCACGCCCAGCACGAACTCCTGCCGCATGCGCGTGTCGGTATCGCCGCCGTAGAGCGAGTCGGTGATGCTGCGATCCTGCGGCAACTGGTTGTCCGGAATGTTCGTGTCCAGAAGGTACAGCGTGACCCGTCCCACTTCCATCTTCCAGACTTGAATCATGACCTTGCCGGTGGGCAGCCTGACGAAGACTTTGAGGCTCTCGCCCTCGGCATCCCGCACCGGAACCGCCGGCAGGGTGTAGAAATCGTTCGTCGGATAGCGCTCCTGCTGCCAGCCGTCGGGGTTCAGCACCTGGCGGAAATAACCCTGCTGGTAAAGCAGTCCCACGCCCACCAGTGGCAGGTCGCCGTCGCTGGACGATTTCAGATGATCGCCCGAGAGCACGCCCAGGCCGCCGGAGTAGATCGGGAGGCACTCCGAAAGGCCGTACTCGGCCGAGAAGTAGGCGATCAACTTGCCGTCGGTGCGCGGCTTGCCGCCCTGCACGTGCGCATCGTAGCGCTGGCACGCCATGTTGTAGAGCGACAGATAGCGCGGGTCGGCGGCCGCGCGTTGCAAGATCGCGCGCGAAACCCGGCCCAGCATCAGCACGGGATTGTAGTTGCACTCCCGCCAGAGATTCGCGTCCAGCCTCCGGAACAGGGCGCGGATCAGTGGATCCCAGGCCCACAGGATGTTGTAAGCCAACTCCGGCATCCGGGACAATTGTTCCGGCAGCGCTGGACGAACCAGAAATTCATGAACAGGCTGAATTCGAAATGGCATCTCGACGACTGATCTATCTAAGATAGCGCAAAGAGCGGGGTGCGGGCGCGCTTCGCGCGCCGAGGACAGGCCGGGAGGCCTGTCCCACTAGCGGAAAATCGACTTCGCAATCGCCGCATGCACGCCCTTGTTCCCGTCCACCAGTTGCGTGATGCTGAGGTCCGCTGCGACGCTGGTGAGCATATAGGCGTCGTCCCGCGTCAGATGCTTCTCCGTCACCAGGAAATCGATCATCTCCTCAACCGCCAGCCGGGCGGCCTCCCGCAAGTCTTCATGCATGCCCATCGTGATGTAGCCGGTGGGCGTCTCGCCCCGCGGCCAGCGCAAATGCAGGTCCTTGCGCACGATGAACTGCAACACGCCGGTCAACGATGTTTCGAGCGCGGTAATGTCCACTTCCCCGTTACCCTGGCCCGCATGACCGTCGCCCACCTGAAACAATGCGCCGCGCGCGTGTACGGGGATGAAGAGCGTAGTGCCCGCCACGAACTCCTTATTGTCGATGTTTCCGGCGTGGAACCAGGGCGGCACGCTGCTGATCCGGCCGAGGTTCTCCGGGGGCGCGACGCCCATGCTGCCGAAGAACGGCCGCAGCGGAATCTCAATGCCGGCGGAGAATCGCGCGATCATCCTTTCCCGGTCGAGCGGAATGATTTTGGTTCGCGCATACGGAAACTCGTCGGGCAGGAACCCGGCGCCGGGCCGGAAGGCATTGTACGCGTACGGAATGGCAAGCTGTATGGATCGAATGCGCACCTCCAGCGTATCGCCAGGCTCGGCGCCTTCCACATAGATGGGCCCTGTCAGGATATGGCCGCCCGGCCCCTTGTCGGTGACTTCGCGGTAAATGTCGCGCAAGGCAGGCTCGATATCGGCGGGCGGCACACCCGCGGCTTCCAACCGCGCCGGACTATTGGTGATGCNNTGGTTTCCACCTCGACCGAATCGCCCGAGCGGATGCGCAATGCCGGCGGCGTCGACGCCGCGTAGTATCCCCAAGCGACCGTTTTGGGAGTCGCCTTCAGCTTGTGTATGGCCTGCTCCGGCGTTGCGGCCGTCGCCTGCAGTGCGGCAAACATCAGAATCCACGCTGCTTGCATCCTGCCTCCTTCCGTGGGCAGGTCATCGCAATTTCTTAACCGCATTGAAACTTTGCTGTAATGGTGCGAAAGGCCTTGCCGGGTTACCATCTCTACGATACACTTCAAGGATACGTTTCAAGGAGGTTCGTTTCATGTCCAAGCTGTCTGTGTACCTGCTGTTCGTGTTTTCGCCGATAGCCGTTTTCGCCCAGTCGACGTTCGGCACCGTGTTGGGCACCGTGACAGACAATTCCGGCGCCGTGGTTCCGAAGGCAAAAGTGTCGCTCACCGACACGGACGAAAACACCGGCCGCGCAACCTTAACGGATGTTAAGGGCGACTATGAATTTGTGAATACCAAGCCCGGCCACTACAGGGTGCAGGTGGCGGCCGCTGGCTTCCAGGCCTTCACCGCCACGGACCTGCTACTGGTGGCGCGCCAGACGCTGCGTGTGGATGTCAGCGTCCAGGTCGGCCAAGTCTCGACGGCAGTACAAGTCGAAGCCAAGGCGGGCGTGATCACCACCGATACGCAAACCGTTGAGTCCAGCCTCGATGGCGATGCGCTGACCACGCTGCCGGGCAACGTGCGTGGGGCGAACGGCAGCACCAGCCCGTATGCCCTGATCGCGGCGTTGCCTGGCGTGCAGCCGGATGACAACGGCAACTTCTCCATCCAAGGCGGCATACAGTCCATGGCGCAGTTCTCGGTGGATGGCATCTCCATCAGCAATGTGGGCGGCAATAGCCCGCTTTCGGACGCCTTTCCCTCCATGGAAAGCATCGCGGAGATCAAGGTACAAGGCGTCGGCAACAACGCCGAGTTCGCCGAAGTGGGCGACGTGACCACCATTTCCAAAAGCGGCACCAACGACTTTCATGGCGGACTGTTCTGGTATCACCAGAATGCCGCCCTCGACGCGACCGCTTTCGGCCAGTTGACCAAGCCTTCGTTGATCAGCAACGATTTTGGCGCATCGTCCGGCGGTCCCGTGATAATCCCGCATCTTTATAACGGCAGGAACAAGACCTTCTACTTCGGCACCTACGAGGGTCTGCGGCTGCCGCGCTCCAAGACGATCCAGGACCAGGTCCCCACCGCAGCCATGCGAGCCGGCGATTTCTCGGCATCCGGCATTACGGTCAATGACCCGACCACCGGCGCCCCGTTCCCGAACGATAAGATTCCTTCCACCATGATCAACTCGGTAGCCGCCGGCTTCCTGGCGCTGTATCCCACCCCGAACGCGGGCAACCTGAACACTCCGCATGCGGCGAACTATATTGTCAATCGCGACTATAGCGTCAATTCCGATCAATTCGACGCGCGCATCGACCATTACCTGACATCGAATATGTCTGTCTTCGGACGCTTCACGTGGAAGGACATCGGGCAGGCTCAGCCGCAGGATCTGCTCGTGCCTTCGGAAAACGACTCCATTAACTACAAACTGCTGGCGACTTCCTGGAACTGGACTATCCGGCCCAACCTGATCAACGAATTCCGATTTGGCTTTACCTTGAATCCGGCGACGCAGACCTTGCCGTTCGACGGCGCCAAGTTCACCAACGGGCTGGGCCTGGTGGGCGTCGGCCCCACGTTCCCATTCAACGGCCTGTCGGAAGTCGACATGACTGGTTATACCTGCCTGTGTACGGACCGGGGTAACTCGTTATCCGAGAACAACACTTATCAGTGGAACAACAACACCACTTGGACCGTGGGCCGCCACACCATCAAGTTCGGGTTCGACATTCGCCGCATCAAGGCCGTCTCCGCGCTAGGCTTCCTTGGCGGAGATAACTACGGCAACTTCAACTTCACCGGCGGATTTACCGGCAATGCCTTCGGCGACTTCCTGCTGGGACTGCCCGGTCAAACGGCCATCGACCAGGTGGTGCACGATAATTACGGCCTTTCCATGCAATACGGCGTGTACGCCCAGGATTCATTCCGCATCACCCCGCGGTTGACCCTGGAATACGGCGTGCGGTGGGAATACCATCCCGGCTACACCGACCAGTATGGCAACATCGGCAACTTCGTCCAGGTGCCCAAATCCGGCGAAGTAGTCTATCCGGATGGCGCCCAGAGCACGCTGGCGCCGCTTTTCCTGCAGTCCTTCAATGCCTGCCCGCAGCTTGGCAGCACCAGCGGCCCGTCCCAGAATGGCGCGCCTTGCACGCCCGTACTCGACGCCAGCCAGGCAGGATTGCCCCAAGGCCTGCGCACGGCGCCGCAGCGCGTGGTACCGCGGTTCGGATTTGCCTGGCGGCCGACGGCCAACGAGAAGACGGTTCTGCGCGGCGGCTTTGGTATGTACGACACACCCAGCATGGGTTCCATCTACTACGCCCTTACGGGGACCCTGCAATCCAACACGGCGACCTATACGAACATTGCTGCGAATGGCGGTCCGATCTTCCAGTGGCCCCAGATCACAACCGGCAGCGCCGGAGCCGTGGCGCCCTACGGGACGGCCTACTTCGGCACCGCCAACGACCCGAACTGGAAAGAGCCCTACACCATGCAATGGAATTTCTCGATCGACCGCGATCTGGGCTTTAATACCGGGCTGCGTCTCTCTTACATCGGCCAGGGCACGCGCGACTTGGTTTATGCGCCCAACCTGAACCAGTCGGGCTACTCGACTACGTTTTACGCGGAGCAGCCATTGAGCCAGCGTCCGTATCCGAACTGGGGTGAGGTGAACGATCGCGCCGTGGGCGCGACCATGAACTATAATTCGGCGCAGGCCGAAGTCCACCACCGTTTCCGGGAAGGCCTGACATTCGACTCCACTTACACATTCGCCAAGAATCTGGCGGACAACCAAGGGCCGGTGCCCAGCGGATTCGCCGGCGAGAATGCCGGCGGCCGCAGCATGAACGCATACAATATCAAGGACGAATACGGGCCTGTGTGGGGAACGCGCAAACATCGCTGGATCACGACCGCGGTATATGAAATGCCAGTCGGCCGCGGCCGCAGGTTTATGTCGAATGGCAGCCGGTTCGCGGATGCGCTGTTCGGCGGCTGGTGGCTCAGCAACATCTTCCTGGTCCAGAGCGGACCGTACGAGACTCCCTACTTCAGCAGCGGCGATCCATCCGGCACCGGCTCGGGTTATTATCGCCCGCAGCATCCCGATGTTATCGGCAACGGTTCGGTGTCGAATCCCACGGCCGCCCAGTGGTTCAATCCGGCGGCGTTCACCTGCCCGGGCACCTCCAACTGGAGCATCGGGCAGCCCTGCACCATCGGCGATAATCCGGCCACCGACCTCGCTCCCATCGGCCGCTTCGGCAACGCCGGCATCGGCATCGTCACGGGACCCGGAACGGTGAACCTGAACACCGCTCTGGGCAAAGCTTTCGCCATCACTGAGCGGGTCAAGTTCAAGATTGAAGGATCGTTCACGAATCTCTTCAACCACGTGAATCTATCCGATCCCGTCGCGGCCATCGATAACCCGTCATTCGGCCAGATCACCGCTGCCCGCGGTTCCGACTTCGGCGGCTATCGGACAGGACAAATCTCCGCGCGGCTCGATTTCTAAGTGTCTTGGCCTGTCTGATTCTTGAAAGTGGGGCGGACGCCCTCGTNNCGCGACACCCAGGTCGCGCGCGGCGCCCGTCCTGCAATAGAATAAAGAGCGCCATGCCCGAACCTACCAGCAATGGCATCGTCTCCATCGAAAGCCGCCACAGCGTTAACGCCACACTGGACAAACTGAAGGGAATCCTGGACAGCCAAGGTGTGAAGATCTTCGCACTCATCGATCACAGTGGCGAGGCCGAAAAGGCCGGGATGCCGATGCACAACACCAAGCTGCTGGTCTTCGGCAATCCGAAGGGCGGCACGCCGTTGATGCTGGCAGCCCCGAGCGTGGCGCTGGACCTTCCCCTGAAAATCCTGGTCTGGGAGGATGCCAGCGG
>PKYZ01000215.1:0-8714 GCA_003132865.1 Bryobacterales bacterium | reverse complement strand
TCGCGGATGGCGGTGGCGTCCATTTTCGACTCGCCAGTCAGCTTCGCCAACGCTTCCGGCCACGGCCGGCTGAGACCCATTTCCAACATCTCGTTGAAGCGCCGCCCGGCCTCCTTGTTGCCGTAGATGGAACAACGGTGCAGCGGCTCGTGGCAGCCGGCGATGCGGGCCAGCGCGCGGTGAAACTGGAATTGCAGGATGTCGGCCAGGAAATAGCGCATATAAGGCGTGTTCGAGGCGACGTGATACTTCGCGCCGGGATCGAAATCGTCCTCGCTGCGCGCGACCGGCGGCGCCACACCCTGATACTTGCGGCGCAACTCCCACCAGGCCCGGTTGTACCGCTCCGGCGGGATCTCGCCCGAGAATACCTTCCAGCGCCACTGGTCGATCACCAGGCCAAACGGCAGGAACGCCACCTTCTCCAGCGCCTTCCTCAGCAGCAGCCCGATATCCTTCGAGGCATCCGGGGCCTTATCCAGCAGTCCGATCTTGACCAGGTAATCCGGAGTCACCGAGAGCGCCATGGTATCTCCCACCGCCTCGTGAAAGCCGTCGTTGGCGCTATCGCGGAACAGGAACGGCTGCTTGTCGTAGGCGCGCTGATAGAAGTTATGGCCCAGTTCGTGGTGGATGGTCAGGAAATCTTCCGCCGTGATGTCGATGCACATCTTCAGCCTGACGTCCTCCGCGAAGTCGATATCCCAGGCGCTGGCGTGGCAGACCACTTCCCGGTCACGCGGTTTCACAAACTGTGAGCGCTCCCAAAACGTCTCCGGCAGCGGCGCGAATCCCAGCGACGTGAAGAAATGCTCGCCGTAGTGCACCATCTGCTTGTAATCGGTCTTACGGCTCTTCAGGATTTCGCTGAGATCGAAGCCAGGGTCGGCGTCCTTCGGCGCGGCCAGCGGGTAGATGTTGTCCCAAGTCTGCGCCCACATGTTGCCGAGCAAATGCGCGGGAATCGGACCATCCGCCGGCACCACGCCGGGGCCGTACTGTTCGCGCAGCTTCGTGCGGATATAGGCGTGCAGCGAGAGGTAGAGCGGCCGCACCTGTTCCCAGAGGCGGTCGAGTTCTTTGGCGAAATCGTCCGGCGGCATGTCGTACTTGGCGCGCCACATGGCGCCGTCATCGGCGAATCCCAGTTCGCGCGCGCCCTTGTTGGCCAGCGCTACGTAGCGCACGAACTCCGGCCGGATCGGGCGCGCAATGGCGTGCCATCCCCGCCAGGCGTCCAGCAACTCGGCGGGATTGCGGCCGTTGGCCATCAGGCGCGTGAGGTCCTCCAGATCGAGGCAAACGCTGGCGCCCGGCGGGCAGTATTTGCCCTTACCGTACGTGCCCTCCATGGAGGCGGCGATGCGCGTGAGTTCCTCGCTCTCCTTGGGATCGGCGGGCGTGGCCAGGGTCAGCGACAGCTTCAGCAGTTTGATTTTGCGGGCCACATCCGCGGGCAGCTTGAGCGAATCGAACCGCGTGGATTTCTTCGCCAGATCGACGGTGGCGTTGATGAGGCGTTCATCGGACTTGGCGGCCAGGGCCTCGGTGTCGTCGGTAATGTAGGTGGACTTGACCCAGTCGGCGCGCTGGCCCTCGACAGACAAAGGCAGCAGCCGGGCCTCGGCGTCTTCGATGAACTTCTGCGCTGACTTCTGTGTTTCATGGACCGTGGGCGGCCCCGCCGCGGACAGCGTCGCGGCGACCATCAGAACGATCGTCCGTTTCATATGCCGTGCACCATTGTAAACTGGTTGCATGGCTCTGAAAACGGTTCTATTCTTCGCGGCGGCGATGGCCGCCTCCATTACGATTCCGCCCGCGGGCGCGCAGGAGCACGGGCGCGTCTTCGAGTTGCGCACATACACCTGTAACGAAGGCAAGCTGCCGGACCTGCTGGCGCGCTTCCGCAACCATACGACGCGCATTTTTGAGAAGCACGGCATGACCAGCATCGCGTACTGGGTGCCGCAAGATTCGCCCGCTCACGAAGACACGCTGATCTACATCATCGCGCATGCCAGCCGCGAGGCCGCCAAGAAGAATTGGGACGAATTCCGCAACGACCCGGAGTGGCAGAAGGTGCAGAAGGATTCGGAAGCCAACGGCAAGATCGTGAGCAAAGTGGAATCCGTGTTCATGGATCCGGCGGATTTCTCGCCGGTGAAGTAGCGGCCGGCGGCTCACAAACGCTTTTGGGGTGTCTGCCGCTGGCCGCGCGGATAGCCTACATGCGAGTTTAATGCGCGCCTCGGCGTGATCGACCGCCGCCAAGACTCGAATCGAGGAGGTCTTTGTCGATAGAAATCGGCACCCAAAGAAAATTGCCGAATTTTTGTCCCGTTATGGCCACACACCCCGCTATACTCAATAGAATCTCAGAACGTTGATCCCTGGAGGACCCAATGACTTCGACGGAAGGAAGGCGATTACAGATGAAGGTTTTCTACCCCACGGCCGTTTTCTTCGGTATTTGGACTGCCTCTCTTGTATACGCGCAGAGCCCGGCAGGAACCGCGGGTGCGCCACCCAAAAAGGAGAAAAAGGCGACGACTTCCGGAAATACCGTCAAGTACGCCGATCTGGTTAGCGGCGGCAAGCTTCCGTACGGCGGCAATGTCACGCTCACAGGGCAACTGGGCGAACTACAATGCGGCTCGAAATCGATTTCGGACGTGCTGAACATAACGGCCATTTCAGTTTCCTACCTGGGCCAGACATCGCAGCCGACGGCCGGCGCTATCACCGGGAACAGTTGGACCGCATCGCTGGGTTCCTTGCCCGCGGACACAGCCATCAATCTGCAATTGAAGATCATGGGCAATATCAAGGATGTCAAGAGAAGTGAAATCGTGAGTGATCTTTTCGCGGATTCGGCGTTTCTGCGCAACATCAAGGAGTTCGCCGCTCAGAGCACGAACGGAGCTGCGACGACTTTCAATGATGCAGCCGGGCAGGTGCTCACTAACATCTCCGGCAAGACTGGCTCGCTGACAACTATCCTCGAAAGCATGTTGCCGTCCTGCGCTGTGGTGACCGACGTTACCACTGCGGCCGTCGCGGGGCTGCGAGCAGATAAAGCACTGATTCCGCTTCTCAGCGCGCCGACGCGGTTTCACGACGTGAGGACGCTATTAAAGAACCTGAAGCTGGACGGCTTCGACCCAAACATGTCGCCCCAGGACATGCGTAAGTTCGTGCAGGGTTTGGTAAGCAGCGGCAAGTATACAAAGGACGGCGGCCAGCCGCTAACAAAGGATGATCGCGATTCCGTGGACCAAATCTTCAAGCTCTTTACGGACTCGTACGATCCCGTGGTTGCCGCCTTCGGGGGCGACGTGATTGCACAACTGAGTCAGGGGGTTCAGTTGAGCCAGTCGTCCACCACACAGGATTTGAACAAGTACGCTGGCTTCGACGTCGGCGCGCTCTACGTACCCCGCATCAGCGAATTGCGCGAATTCAACATGGTCCACATCTACCCGTGGGGCCCGGTGGAACTGGACACCAGCGGCAAGATTCCGTTCCTCGAGCGATGGTCCATAGCCGTTGGCGCGTCGTTCGGCGATCTAAGCTCGAACGGAAGCTCACGCGTCAAGAGCGACAAAGCTTTTGTCTATGGGCTGGGTTTCCGAATCAACAAGTACTTTCGCGTTACGGCCGGCGGGCTGGTTTACCGGGACGCGGTGGGCAACCGTTTGCTGAACGAGGGCTTCATCGGACCGTCCGTCGACATCACGGCCCTGTCCGCGCTCAAACAGATTTTCGCCAGTTCTTCCAGCAAGAAGACGCAGTCGTCCACTCCGGCGACTACACCATGAACGATCTCACTTCACAAAACAAAGGAAAGGAACGCAAATGACAACCGATATTATTGGTGTAAACGCCGCGCCGGGCGCGGTCACGTTCATCGTGATCACGGACGCGCAAGGCTGTGACGAGCAGTTCAGTACGATGATTGAAGGGCAGAAGTTCGCAACGCCGGCGAATGTGATACTGGTGGGCGCTGGTCCTCACCCTAACCAATCGATTCCGCATACCAAAACGGGCAGCGGTAATCATGAAATCACTGTTTGCGCTGAAACCAGCAATGTCTGCTCTGAACCTACTCCGGTGACTCTGTAGCGCGGCTAGCTCGATCGTGTTCTTTTATGTGACCGGTCGCGTGTATTGTCTCTGTGGCAGGCAATACCCTGAAACTCGGGGCGAGCGAGACGAAAACTGTAGAGCGGGGCTCCAGCCCCGCCCTCCGGCGCGTGAGTCTGGGCACACCTCCAGCATCAGGTTCCGGACTGCTCACCATCCATCCATTCGCGCTACGATCACATAACGTGAGCACAATCCCCGAACCTGCGTCCCGAGTCGCGCGCATGGCGCACATGCGCCACCTGGTGGACCGACTGAAAAAGCTCGAAGAGCGCCTCCGCGCCGGCGGCGGCGAGGCCAAGATCGAGCGGCAGCATCGCGCGGGCAAGATGGCCGCGCGCGAGCGCATCGCGGCCCTGCTCGACCCAGGCGCGCCCTTCCTCGAAATCGGTCTGCTGCTGGCCTACGACCAGTACGATGGCGAAGCCCCCTGCCTGGGCTCGGTCACCGGCATCGGCAAGATCGAGGGCCGCTATGCCGTCATCATCGCGGGCGACGCCACCGTGAAGGCTGGCTCGTGGTGGCCTGAAACCGTCACCAAGGGCCTGCGCGCGCAGGAAATCGCCATGCGCAACCGCGTCCCCATCGTCTATTTGGTGGATTCCGCGGGCGTCAACCTGCCGTACCAGGACCGAATTTTTCCCGGCCAGTAGCCCTCCCCAAAGCGGGATATCGGCTCACAGCCCGCGCTGAGGCGGTTGACATCTGCCCTACGCCTGGCCATGCTCGCGTAGGAAGTCTTCGATTACACGGAGCAGTTCGGGAACGTCGCGGCTGGCAACAAGCCAGATGCGCTCCAAGTCGAGATTGGGGTGATCGTGGATCAGCACGTCGCGCAGACCTGCGATCTGTCGCCACGGCAGCTTTAGCTTGTCACGCAGCTCCGGGGAGATCCGTTTTCGCGGCTTCGCCGATGATTTCCAGGTTTCGCATCACCGCGTCCTGGTAGACCACATTTCCCAAGAACTCCTCCCGGCCCGCCTGGATGCAATCGCGCACTCGCCCGCATCGCTCCCGAATATGGTGCAGGTACAGGATCCCGCTCTTCATAAGGGCACGGCTTCCCGCAAGACCTCGTCCCGAATAAACCAGTGGAGACCGCGTTCGGAGCCTATGTCCACGGTCACCCCGAGCAGATCCTCAAGGTCCTGTTTCAGACCCACGACATCCAGCAGGCTGCGGTCCGGCTCCCACTCGACGAGGAGATCCAGGTCGCTGCTATCGTTTGCCTGACCCCGCGCCACGGAGCCATACACCCGTATGTTTCGGGCGCCGTGCCGCCGCGCCAGATCGATAATCGCCGCGCGCCTCTCATGACGCAACTCCTGGAGGGACACCATACACTGTCCAGTCTCTCGCAGCGGCGGCCAGGCTTGCAACATAGCGTTTCGCGAGCGGATTTGGGGGCTTGCAAAAGGCGAGGCGGCAGATTTACAGCGTTGGAGACAGCTGTTAGAGGACGATGATCATGAAAGCGCTTCTACTCGTACTGGTTTTCTCTCCGGCGGTGTTCGCCCAAAACCTTTACATGGACGACAGCCAAATTGCCAATGGTCGCTTTTGGCGTGAAACGCCTCATATCGCAAAGATGATGTACCTGATCGGCGTCGGGCACGGCCTGCAGATTGCGCTTGTAAGAGCGGGTAAACGGATGGCAGTGTCCGGAGAAATTAGCATCGATAGTGGACGCGCCTCCTGGAGCGATCATCGACGATTACGAAAATGAGTTCGACAAACTCTACAGCGATGGCGAGAACCTGCAAATTAACGTTTTGCTGGCTTGGTCTTATGTGGATGCGAAGCTGAAAGGAAATCTGACGAGGGAGCAGCTAAAAAAAATGCTCATTGGCTTACGCCAGGACGCCGCTCGGCATGTCCAACGCTAGCGCCGACGGGGCGGTCTGAAGCTGATATGAAGCTAATATTCACCATCTTGGTCCATTGCCACCCTCCAGAACGGTTCGTGGTGTTAAGGGAGAGGCGACTTGAACAAAGGTACCCTACGGCTCATATGCGGGAGCGGTATCGAGATCAGTACGATCTCGAATACCCGTCTACCCACCGCTACAACGGCATCGCGGGTCTCGCGGGGTCTATTGGGATGGCGGCACGAGAATTCTCGTGGAGGTATTCTTCAGCGGCGACCGTAGCAAAGCGTTCGGGAGGGCCGTAGCATACGGAAGACCCGCGGTCCGCAGCACTCAGTTTTATCCGCTGTAAGTGAAGCCCATTTCAGCCGGCTTCAGCCGGCGAATTTCCACACTCCTCATGCCGGGAGGAATTTAAGCGGGAGGCAATCATGGATGGACTGAAACACATCGAGAGGACGGTCGCTGATCTGGGGACCTTCGTCGATCTAACCGCGGAGAAGGCGCTGCTCGATGCCCTTAATCTGACTCGCCTGCTGTCGTAGCAAGGCCCGACAAAACGCGGCCCGAGTGGTCCTTCTGCACAACAGTCTCATGCTGGCGCCTCGACTGGCTGCTGCCCGCCCCCATTCGCGCTACGATCACATAACGTGAGCACAATCCCCGAACCCGCGTCCCGAGTCGCGCGCATGGCCCACATGCGCCACCTGGTGGACCAACTGCATAAGCTCGAAGAGCGCTTGCGCGCCGGCGGCGGACCGGCCAAGATCGAGCGGCAGCATCGCGCCGGCAAGATGGCCGCGCGCGAGCGCATCGCGGCGCTGCTCGACCCCGGCACGCCCTTCCTCGAAATCGGGCTGCTGCTGGCTTACGACCAATACGATGGCGAGGCGCCCGGCCTCGGCTCGGTCACGGGCATCGGCAAGATCGAAGGCCGTTACGCGGTCATCATCGCGGGCGACGCCACTGTGAAGGCCGGTTCCTGGTGGCCCGAGACCGTCACCAAGGGCCTGCGCGCGCAGGAAATCGCCATGCGCAACCGCGTCCCCATCGTCTATTTGGTGGACTCCGCGGGCGTCAACCTGCCGTACCAGGACCGTATTTTCCCCGGGCAGTATGGCGGCGGGCGAATTTTCTACTATAATTCTCTTATGCGGCGCAAGCTCCGTGTGCCGCAGATTGCCGCGGTGATGGGTCCTTGCATCGCCGGCGGCGCCTATCTTCCCGCGCTCAGCGATTACATCATCATGGTCGAAGGCACGAGCTTCATGGGCTTGGGAGGCCCGAATCTCGTCAAAGGCGCCACCGGCCAGGTGGTCGATTCCGAATCCATAGGCGGCGCGCGGCTGCATACCACCGTCAGCGGCGTGGCCCACTACATGGCCAAAAACGATGCCGAATGCCTGGCACGCATCCGCCAGCGTTTTCGCGATTTGCCCGCGCCGCCCGAGCCTTCGCTGGGCAATCCGCCCGCGCGTGCGGCCGACGACATTTACGGCGTGCTTCCCGAGAACCATCGCCTGCCCTACGATATCGAGGAAGTCATCTTCCGCATTTTCGATGCGGGCGACTATACCGAATTCCAGCCCGAATACGCGCCGGAGATGCTGTGTGCCAACGCGCGCCTGTGCGGCCACCCGGTGGCCATCATCGCCAACCGCCGCGGCTTCCTGCGGTCGGAGGGCCGCCCGCGCATCGGCGGCATCGTGTACACCGAATCCGCGCGCAAGGTAGCCTACTTCGTCGAAAACGCGCAGCGCAACAACATGCCGCTGATTTATTTCCAGGATGTCTCCGGATTCATGGTGGGTGTCGAGCCGGAGCGCGAAGGCATCATCCGCGCCGGCGCCGAGATGGTAGAGACCATGGCATGCGCGACGGTGCCCAAAATCGTCCTGACCATTAATCACGCGAGCGGCGCCGGATACTACGCCATGGCCGGCCAAGGCTTCGATCCCAATTTCACTTTTGGCTGGCCCACCGCCCGCATCGGCGTGATGGAGGGAGATTCCGCGGTACAAGCCGTCCATGGTCCCGAACTGGAGAAGCTAAAAGCGGCCGGCCAGCCGGTTCCGGACGATCTCAAGGAGCGCATCGAAAAGACCCGGGCCGATTACGATCGATGGCTGGATGCACGCTTCGCCGCCGCACGCGGGCACATGGACGCCCTCATCGATCCGCTGGAAACCCGCCGCGTCCTAACCTTCGCGCTGGAAGTAGCGTCGATGAATCTCCGACCAGAGCACCTGGTTCTAGAAACCCTCTAACGAGAAACGAGAAACGAGAAACGAATTAGAAACGTGTCTCCGGCGCCAAAAACCGCGCAATAATCTCGCTAGTCTGCTCCCACTGCTGCGCCTCTTTCCCGACTTGCTTCTTTCCAGCCCGGGTCAAGCTGTAATATTTCGCGCGACGGTTGTTGTCCGAAACTCCCCACTTGGCGGAAATGTAGCCCTCCTGCTCCAGCTTGAGCAGAGCCGGGTACAACGTTCCATAGTTCACCGCCAGCGCATCGCCGCTAGTCTGCTCGATGCGGCGCGCAATGCCATATCCGTGCAGCGGCCCCATGGTCTCCAGCGTCTTCAGCACCATCAGTGCCAGCGTTCCCTGCCAAACGTCAGTCTTCTCAGCCACATTACCAGCCTGACACAAGTCCTATTGGAATGCAATACGTCCCCGTACCGCAAGCCTCCGGCTTGC